>CAYYSX010000055.1:0-26226 GCA_964474315.1 uncultured Verrucomicrobiota bacterium
TCGCGAAGAACCGCTCGCTACTGACGTTTGGACTGGATCGGGTGGAGGTGCTTCAAGTGCCGGTGGCCCAACGTCCTCTCTGGCAGTATGTCGCCACTCTGCTGTACATGCTGTTGGCGTTTTACCTGGCCAAACTAGTGGACTGGTTGATCCACACCCGACTGCGCCGACTGGCGGCCCAGACGGCCGCCCAGTGGGATGACATCCTCGTCAATTTGGTGGATGGGCCGGTAAAAATGGTGGTCTTTGTCGTTCTCCTCAACGTCGGCCTGCAATTGTTCGACTGGCCCGAAGTCCTCGAGGGTTGGATCGAGAAACTGACCGTCCTCGCCGTCGAAGCCTCGCTGGTCATCGTCGTGCTGAAGACGGTCGATGCCGCCATCCTCCTCTGGCGAAGCCGATTGCCGGAAGGCGGTGACCGGAACTTCAACGAGAACTTCCTGGTTCTCGTGGGAAAGGTGATCAAAGGCATCATTGTCGTGGTGGCCGTTTTTACCGTGTTGGGGAATCTTGGATTCGACATCCGCACGGCCCTGGCCTCGGTGTCCGTAATTGGTCTCGCGCTGGGACTCGCGGCCCAGGACACCGTCGGAAACTTGTTCGGTGCCGTCGCGGTGTTTCTCGACAAACCCTTCAAGATTGGGGACCGCGTCAACATCGGTGAGGTGGACGGCTTCGTGGAAGAAATGGGAATCCGCTCGACCCGGATCCGTAGCCTGGACGGCTACTTGGTAACGATTCCCAACAAAGACGTCGGCAATTCCCGCATCGTCAACATCACGCGCCGCCCCAACATCCGGGCAACCTTCTCGCTGGGGCTGGCCCGTGACACGCCGGCTCCGCAGGTCCAGCGGGCGGTGGAATTGGTGGAGAGCACGTGCCGCGAGCATCCGCAAACCCAAGACGTCATCGTGTACTTCGGTCGCTTCGGGGACTTTTCGCTGTCGATCGACGTGGTGTATTGGTGCCGACAAACCGACTGGAGAGCATACACGAAGACCTTGCAGACCATCAACCTTCGGCTGAAGGAACGGTTCGATGCTGAGGGTTTGAAGTTCGCGTTCCCCACGCAGACTCTCTTCATGAACCCCATTCCGGACAGTCCATCTCCCAGCGCGACAGCCGGGTCACCTAGCCCTGCGTCAGGTGCGGCGATGACCTGAGGCGGGCGTGCGAAAATCCGGCTGGCTCAATTGTTTTCCGGGAGCCCTTCCCGATGGCCCAGGTTCTTCACCGGCGCAAACACGTCCTGGACTTCCCGGAGCAACTCGTGGTCCAGCGGCTCCTCAATCCACCGGGCCCAGCGTCGGATGTTTTCCGGATTCGCGCTGCCGGCGATGGTCGTTGCGAGACCGGGATGCGCGCAGGAGAACTGCAATGCCAGTCGCGCCAGGTCGGTTCCATGCCGGGCACATAGCTCGGCGGCCTGGCGCGCCGCGGACTTCACTTCCTCTGGCTCTTTCAACCACTTGGGCAACGGAGCATGGGTCAACAGACGCGCACTGAACGGACCGGCGTTCAGCGCGCCAATCCCTTTCGCCGTCAGATACGGCAGGGTCTCATCGACGAAGCGCGTGTTTTGCAACGTATATTGGTTGTAGCTCAGCACGCAGTCCACCTCGGTCTGGTCCAGGATGAAGCGGAAAATCTTCTGCGGATAACCACTGAAGCCGATGAACCTTACCTTGCCAGCGGACACTTGGCGTCGCAGCGCCGGGAGAGTTTCGTCCACAATTTGTTGCAATGGCACAAACTCAATGTCGTGGCACAAGACGAGGTCCAGGTGATCGGTGCCCAGGCGGTGCAAGGAGACATCCACGGATTCGGCCACCCGTCGGGCCGAAAAATCGAAGTGGTCGAGATCATACCGGCCGAGCTTGGTACAGAGAAGGTAGGAATCTCGCGGCACGTCGCGCAGCGCCATCCCGAGCAGCACCTCGCTCATGCCGCGTCCGTAGAACGGGGAGGTGTCGATGAAGTTCAGCCCGCCGTCGAGCGCGGCCCGGACGGAGCCGAGCGCCTCGTCCAGAGTGACCCGGCGGAATTCCTGGCCGAGTGAGGAAGCACCAAAGCTAAGGATAGGCACTTTCAAGCCCGTACGGCCCAATAAACGGGAGGGAATCGGCATAGGGAATGGCGAATCAATGTTCCAGGGTGGGTTCATTGGCGATCCGGGCGGCCTCTTCTTCCCCGACCGGCTCGACATCCACTGCGACCCGGACCTCATGGCGGCCGCCTCCGGTGATGACGCCACTGACCGGGCTCACGTCGCTGAAGTCACGGCCAAAGGCGACGGTAATGTGTTCTTCGTCGGGTTGGAGGTTGTTGGTCGGATCCAGGCCTACCCAGCCAATGCTGGGGCAGAAAACGCTGAACCAGGCATGGGAAACATCGGCACCGACCCGGTGCGGCTGGCCTTCGGGTGGGCGGGTGCGCAGGTATCCGCTCACGTAGCGGGCCGGCAGGCCCAGCGAACGGAGGCAGGCGATGCCCAGGTGCGCGAAATCCTGACAGACACCGCGCCGGTTGCTCCAGACTTCCTCCAGCGGGGTGGCGACACTGGTGGCCACCGGGTCGAATTGGAAGTCGCGGAAAATCCGGCGGTTGAGGTCGAGTGCGCCCACCAGCAAGGGAGTGCCGGCGGGAAAACTGGCGCGGGCATACTCGGCAAACTCCGGCGACCGGCGCACCAAGGGTGAAGCGAACGTGAACTGATACGGCTCGACGACTTCGGGTGAAACCGGATCCAGGAATTCTGCCCGGACGTCTTCCCAGGAAGGCGAGAGTGACGCGACCGGAGGAGTCTCGGGCGTCACCGTAACACGGCTTCGGGCCACGATCTCCAAACGTTCATGCAGTTCCTGGATGCTAAAGAAACAGACCTGGTTGCCGAAGTAGTCCGTTCGCATTTTTCGCAAGGTCGGCTCGGGTGCAATCGTCAGGCCGAACTCATCACGCCGCTGATGGGACAGCGGGCGTGGTTTCACCCGGGCGGCATGGTGCGACACCGTCACCGGTTCGGTATAGTCGTACAAAGTCTGATGCGTAATTAGATAAGTCATCGTGAAAGCAGGTTATTTGACCGCCGACCGTGCGATCACAGAGTGGGCGAAGTAGCTGACCGCGATGGCGTCCGACAGTCGAGGCAGGTCGCGTAGGATGTGTCGGATCGCCCGGCCGGGCTCGGTGTCGGACCAGTCGGCGCTCACGCGGGAAAGGTCACGAGGATCCAACAGACGCGTGCGGGCCAGCGCCTCGATGAGGATCCGATGGGCGGCACTGGGAAGCGCTTGATCCCGTTCCCGCGGAAGCCGTTGGAAGTGTTTCTCCAGTTGGTTGAGCTGAAAGAGCAGGGAGCGGGGATTGGTGTCGTCGAGCAGCACCAAGTCATACACGGCAGCCAAGTCCGGTAGCAGGTTGTAACGGGACCGGTAGGTGAGCGTGCTGTCGGCGACTTCCAGGACCGCTTCCAGGACACTCGGATTGTCGGCTTCCGGACTGTGTAGAGCGCAGTCGAGGAACCGGCACAGGTAGGAGGCCCGCTCGATCCGCTGACCGATGTCCACGAACCGCCAGCCTTGGGCGCGGGTCATGTTCTCCCGCGCCAGTCCGTGAAACGAAGCGAGCTGGAGCAGCGTCTGGTTCAGAATCCCCAAGGCGTCCCCGGCCAGGAAAACCCGGCCGGTTGGCCGGCTCGCCAGGCTGCGGTTCAACTGGCTCACCACCCGCCAGAGATCGGTGGAGGTTCGATCGCGTACCAGCATGCCCAGGTGCTGTAATTTGCTCGCCATGGCGTGCAGGCTTTCCATGCGAGCCGGATCGAAGATGGCACTGATCAGGTCCGCCTCGAGTGCCTCGGAGTTTTGCCGCAGATCCGGACTGCGAGTCGATCGAGTCAATTGCCCCTGCAACTCCAGCGTGGCCAGCAACGGCTCCAAAAAGGGCAGGGCCAGTCCGCTGTTTTCCGGCTGAAAACGGAGCAAAGTGGACCGCAGCAGCCGCGCCGAGGCGTCCGCCCGTTCGGAATAGCGGCCGAGCCAGAAAAAATTGTCCGCCATTCGGCTGGGCAGGTTGTTTCCCACCCGGCGGAGTTCGGTCGTTCCGGGACTCTCCAGCAGGGTCATCTCTTCGACCGGGTCATCACTGAGAACCCATGTGTCCTTGCTCGCCCCACCCCGCTGCATCGAGATGAACCGTCCGCCCGCGCCCAGGGCGATCCGGGTGAAGCCTCCGGGCATCACGCAGTAGCCGTCCCCGGTGGCCACCAAATAGACTCGCAAGCCCACCGGCCGCGATACGGCTTCGTCTCCGATCCAGGTGGGGGCCGTCGAGAGTTCCACCCGTTCCTGACCGACCCAAAGCTCGGGTTGGAACGCGAGATGACGGCGCAGAAGGTCCCGCTCATCCGTGGACATCGGGCGGTCCGGCGGCATCCCTTTCAAGTGGGAGCGGAACGCCGGCTTGATGAACAAATCGTCAAAATGCGCCTCCACGTAGCGGGCCGCGCTCGCCTGCCCACACCACCACGTTGCCACCGATGGCATCTGGAGCTCTTCGCTCAGCAAATGCCGGCATAATCCGGGCAGAAAGGCCATGAACGCCGGACTCTGGAGCAGACCGCTGCCGAGGGCGTTGGCCACGGATACATTGCCCGCGCGCAAGGCTTCCAGCAGGCCGGGAACTCCCAGCATGGACTGATTGCGCAGCTCCAACGGATCGCAGAAATCGTCGTCCACCCGGCGCAGGATGACGTCCACTCGTTCCAAACCGCTGAGGGTCTTCAGGAAGACCCGGTCGTCACGCACGGTCAGATCCTGACCTTCCACCAACGAATAGCCCAGGTAGCGCGCCAGATACGCCTGCTCGAAATACGTCTCGTTATAGGGACCGGGAGTCAGCACCACCACCCGCGGCTCGTCGGTCCGATGGGTGGCCAGGCTGGCTAGTCCGGCCTGGACCTCGCGAAAAAAGCCCGCCAGCCGGTTGACGTGATTGTCGCGGAACGCCTCGGGGAGCACGCGGGCGGTCACTAGCCGGTTGGCCAGCGCGTAGCCGGCGCCGGTGGGAATTTGGGTCCGGTCGGAAACGACCCACCAGCGTCCGTTGGGGGAACGCACCAGGTCGGCAGCATAAAAATTCAGAAAGACGTGGTGGGGCGCGGTGACATTATGGGCCGGGCGAAGAAAATCCGGCTGAGCAAACACCAAGGCCGGCGGCAGCCAACCCGACCGGATGAGATCTTGGGGCCCGTAGCAATCGGCGAGTATCCGGTTCAACAAGGTGGCGCGTTGGATTAGGGCCCGCTCCAGGCTCCGCCACTCCGACGGCGAGAGCAGGAGCGGCACCGGATCGAGTTGCCAGGGACGTTCCATGCCCAGGACGTCGCCATAAACGTTGTAGGTGATGCCCTGCTCCTGGACGAGTCTTCGGGCGCTGTCCGCACGGCGGCGCAACTCGTCGCGGCCCAATTCGTCGAGATGCTGCACCAAGGTGGCATAGTGGGGCCGCACCTGACCGAATTCGTCCTGCACTTCGTCATACACCGTGTCCTCCGCCCGGTAGCGCGCGAGAAAAGGCGCTGGAGCAGTTCCGGCATTGACGGACGGGACGAGCGTCATGACGGGAAGTGTGCCGAAAGGCGAACCCCGGAGGCCAGAGAGGAACGGTGGACGCCTCTTAAATCTGTCCTTCCAACAGGATCCGGCTGGAGAATCTCAGCAACCTGCTCTCCCTGGAGGCGGAACGGCTGATGGCCGAGCACCCCCCAAGCCTCCGCCCTCGGTATCGCTACTCACCGCGGGCTCCGGCGGTCGGTCCGCTGAGCGATACGCCTCGGCGAGCAGGGTGACCGGGTGAACCACCCGGAGTTCGACCCCGCGTTGGCGACAGCCGGTGACCAATTGCAGCAGGCAGCCCGGATTACCCGTTGCCACCACGGAGGCGCCGGTGGTCAGCACGTGGTTCATCTTGCGGTCCAGCAACTGCCCCGCCATTTCCGGCTGAGTGAGGTTGTAGATTCCCGCGCTCCCGCAACACCAGTTAGACTCCGTCAGTTCCACGAGCTTCAGGCCCGGGATCAGTTTCAGAAGCTGGCGCGGTTGGCTGACGATTTTCTGGCCGTGGCAAAGATGACACGATTCGTGATAGGTCACGACCTGGGTCGCCGTTTCGTGGGAGGGCGGCGCGGTCACCCCGATCTCCACCAGCCATTCATGAATGTCGCGGACTTTCCGGTCCCAAGCTGCGGCCCGAGCGGCATAGCGGGGATCGTCGGCGAGCAAATGGGCGTAATGCTTGAGATGCGAGCCACAACCGCCAGCGTTGGTGATGATCGCATCGAAGTCGTCGGGCGGGAACTGGTCGAGGTTTCGCCGGGCCAGGATTTGCGCCAGCTCCCATTCGCCGTTGTGCGCGTGAAGGGAGCCGCAGCAATTCTGCACGGGAGGGGTCACCACTTCGCAGCCGTTGCGGGAGAGCACTTCGACCGTGTCACGGTTGACCGAAGCCAAGGTCAGGTCCTGCGCACAGCCGATGAGCATGGCCACGCGGTATCGTTGTACCCCCGCGGCGGACGTCACGGGAGCGATCAAGTCGGCGGAGAATTCGGGTTCGATTTCGGGGGTCATGGCTTCCAGTTCGCGCAAGCGGACCGGCAGGAGCCGCAGGAGCCCGCTGCGGCGAAGCAGTGCCTGCAAGCCGCTGGCCTGCCACCAGCGCAGCGCTTGGCCGACGAACTGCAAGCGGCGGAGGTCATCGAACAGCCAGTTCAAGGTGAATCGGCGGATCAACGTGCGACGGGGCGAACGGATGAGCCGTCGGGATTCGGCTTCGGCCCGCGCGTGTTCAAAGAGCTCGGCGTAGTTCACGCCGGCCGGACAAGCGGTCATGCAGGCGAGGCAGCCCAGGCAGAAATACATCTCTTCAGCAAAGGCGGGAGACGGCTCCAACCGGTCGTCGGTAATGGCGCGCATCAGGGCGATCCGGCCCCGCGGTGAATTACGTTCCAGCCGGGTGGCGTCGTAGGTCGGGCAAGTGGGAAGGCACAACCCGCAATGCATGCATTGCTGCACCACCGAGTAATCGAGGTCCTTGAGAGGTGAGGCGGAAACGGGCATCGGACGCGGGAAGCATCCGGGAAACGACGGTGGCGGAGCGAGCAAAAGGGCTCCAGAGATCACGACGCGCCCGGATTCCCGTCGCTGACCTGCGTGCCGCTTGTTCAAGGCCGGCGGAGAGGTTAGGATAACGAAAATGAACGCTCCGGTCGCGGTGGTTGAGCTGACGGGACTCCAGGTCACGCTTGACCGATTGTTGTACCAGCACCTTCCGCCTGAGAAATGCGATGGACGGCCCCATGCCTTCATCTACTTCCTCTCGATTCACAACCGCAGCTCGGTGACGGTGACCATCCGGGGCCGCAAATGGGTGGTCACCCACGATGATGGCAGCCAGCTTGTCGTGGAAGGGGAGGGATTGGTGGGCAAACAGCCGGTGATTCCGCCCGGAGGCCAATTCAGCTACAACAGCTTCCATGCCCTGCCGACGCGCGGCGCGGTGGCGGAGGGCGCGTTTCTCGGGGTGGATTCGAACGGTCACTCAGTGTTGACGCGTATTCCACCGTTCCAATTGCAGGTTCCGGAAACAGTCTGAATCGGCGCCCGCGTTCAATTTCTCTGCCGGAAGGTGATCCGCGCTTTGCCCAGGTCGTAGGGCGACATTTCCACCTGAACTTTGTCGCCCACACTGATGCGGATGAAATTCTTGCGCATCTTTCCCGAAATGTGGGCCAGCACCACATGACCATTGGGCAACTGTACCCGGAACATGGTACCGGGAAGCACCTGGGTAACTGTCCCAATCAACTCGATGGGTTCTTCTTTCGCCATGCGTAATGGGTTGTCGGAAGAGGAAATCAGCAGGACCGGCGACGAGAACAGTGACGAAACCTCGTTCCCAGGCGCAAGCCGTGTTTTGGTGACGGCAGGGCGCGTCCAGCCACGGTGAATCGACCGGCCTTGATCTTGCGTTCTCATCCCGTGCTTCGCACACTCTCCGCCATGAAGAAGGATGTGGTGCCGGTCCAGATCCGCGGCTTGCTTCCCTCGGCCAGTGGGGTCGCCTTGTTCGTGGGTAACGACGAGAAGGTCTTCGTCATTCAGGTCGAACATAACATGGGGGCCATCATCGGTATGGCGTT
Organism: uncultured Verrucomicrobiota bacterium; assembly: GCA_964474315.1. GTDB lineage: Bacteria > Verrucomicrobiota > Verrucomicrobiia > Limisphaerales > UBA9464 > UBA9464. Next base: position 8,198 of record CAYYSX010000055.1, read on the forward strand.
GCGCGGCAGTCACCACGAGCGTCCGCTCACCCATGACCTCATGGGACACGTGTTCCAGGGCTTCGGCATCACGGTCGAACGCGTCGTGATCACGGAACTGAAAAACTCCACCTACTTTGCCCGCCTGATCCTGCGTCAAGAGAGTGAACTGGGGGCGAAACTGGTGGAACTCGATGCCCGTCCCAGCGACAGCCTGGCGCTCGCCGCTGCTCAGAAACGCCCGATTTACGTGACCCACCGTCTGTTCCAGGAAGTCGAGGATATGAGCGAGGTGCTCACGCTCATTGGTGAGGAAAATAGCGGCGGGGAGACCGCCTGATGTCCCGGGCCACCGCCTCCCGCGCGGACGGGGAAACCCCTTCCCGTTGGCCGGTCAGCCTCATCTGTGGCGACGACGAATTCTCGGTAAAACAACGGGCCCGGACGCTGTGGAACACCTGGACGGCCGAAGCCGGAGGCATGGACCAGGAAGTCTTGGAAGCCACCGCCGGCACCGTCGATGAAGCCTTGAACCGCATCGGCCGCCTGCGCGAAGCCCTGCAGACGCTCCCCTTTTTTGGCGGTACAAAACTGATTTGGTTCCGTGATTGCAGCTTCCTGGGGGAGGATCGGACCGGAAAATCCACCACCGTGACCGAGGCGTTGAGCGGATTGGTGGAGGAGTGGAAGACGTTTCCATGGGAGGGCGTCCGGTTGCTGATCTCGGCGGGCAAGCCGGACAAACGCCGCACGTTTTTCAAGACCCTCGAGAAGCAGGCGACGGTGGAGTTCTTCGCTTCTCTGGCCGAAGATAAAGATTGGGCTGACCGTGTCGGGTCCGAAGCCTTGCGCCTGCTTCGGTCCGCAAAAAAAGCGATCGCTGATGAGGCACTGACCGAACTGGTCGGGCGCGTCGGACCCCATCTGCGCAGCCTGAACAACGAGGTGGAGAAACTGGTGGTCCATGCCGGCGACCGCGAGGAGATCACGCTGGCCGACGTGGAGTTGCTCACGCCGCTGCAAAAGTTGGCGGAAAGCTTCGCGCTCGGCGAGGCCGTGGGGGAGCGCAATTTGATCCGGGCTTTGCAGGTATTGGACGAAGAGCTGTGGACCATCCGGACGAGAGTGGACAAGCGGAAGTCGGAGATCGGGCTGGTGTACGGGATGCTCGCCAAGATCCGGGTGTTGCTCATCGTGAAGGAACTCCGGCGCATCGGTCGCCTGAAGCCGGTACGTGACTTCCCCAGTTTTCGGTCCCAGGCCGCATTGCTGGATCCCGCGCAATTGCCCTCCGCCCGGGAATTCAATCCCTTTGCCGGCAATCCCTACCCGGCCTTCAAAGCGCTGCACCAATGCGACCGGTGGGAGAGCGCGGAATTGGTCCGGGCGATGGAATTACTGCTGGAGGCCAACGTTCAGTTGGTGGCTTCTGGACAGGATGAAGCGGTGGTGCTGCAACGGGCGTTGGTGGAGATTGTCGGTCCCGGACGATCGGCGGCGGTCCGTTCATCGGATGGTCGCGGCGGATGACTTTGACTAAATCCAGTCGGGTTTAGCCTGGCAACCGGTCGGTGACCGGCGGCGCGGAACGCAGCGGGACCCCGACCGGTAAGTGGTGCCGGAGGCAGTAGGCTCCGTTGACGACATACTTCTCCGCCCACTGCTTCAGGCCGGCCCGCTCCACCGGGGAAAGGGCTCGTTTGACGATCGCGGGCGAACCCATCACCAGCGAGCCGGGTGGAATCCGCGTACCCGGAGTGATCAGGGAATGAGCCCCGACCAGGCTCTGCGCGCCGACGACCGCGCCGTCCAACACGGTGGCGCCAATTCCAATGAGGCATTCATCCTCCACCGTGCAGGCGTGGACATTGGCGGAATGGCCAATCGTCACCCAGTTGCCGACCCGACAAGGAAACTCGTCGGCCAGATGCAACACGGCATTGTCCTGCACGTTGCTGTGATGTCCGACTTCGATGCAATTGATGTCTCCCCGCAAGACCGCCCCATACCAAACGCTGCTGTGGTCACCGAGGGTCACATCGCCCACCACCACCGCTGTGCGGGCCAAATAGACGTCCCGTCCCAGGCGAGGTTCGCGGCGAAGAAACGTGTCCAACTGTCTTACCAGCGTCTCCATGGATCTACCTTCCGAGTCCCGAGCGGGAAGCACAGCGGAAAGTTCCGCGGAATGAGCGGGGGCGGAAGACGTGCTTCGATTTGACACTTCCGCCGTTCCCGCTCCCCGGCATCCTCGATGGCGCATGACGATTCGCGAAGCGATCAAAACCGGTGAAGCCCAATTGACTCAGGCGGGAATCGAAACGGCCGAACTCGATTCGGCGTTGCTGCTGGGTCATTTGCTCGACGTGCCCCACCTGGAGCTTTGGTTGAAACAGTCGGAACAGCTCCGTCCGGGCCAGTCGGAGAAGTTCCTCCGTCTGATCGAGCGTCGCGTCTCTCGGGAACCGCTGCAGCATATCACGGGTTGGACCTCCTTTCTCGGGCTGGACCTGCATGTCAACCGCGACGTTCTGGTCCCGCGTCCGGAAACCGAAGGGTTAGCGCAAGCCGCCCTCAGCCGCCTTCAGTCACGGCCATTGCCGATGGCGGCGCTCGACTGGGGAACCGGTTCGGGTTGCCTCGCTCTGGCCTTGGCGCGCGCTTTGCCCGGCGCCGAAATCGTCGCCCTCGATGCCTCGCCCGAGGCCCTCCGGACCGCCCGCGCCAATGCCACGGCCCATCGGTTGGCCGACCGCATCCGGTTCATCGAAGGGTGCGGGCTGGCGGCGCTGCGCCGGGAAACCGATGCCCGTCCGTTGCCCCAAGCATTCGACCTGATTGTGACCAACCCACCCTACATCCCTTCCGCCGAGATCGCCTCGTTACCGCCGGAGGTCCGAGACCATGATCCGCGTCTGGCGTTGGATGGGGGGCCAGACGGTCTCGACTGTTTTCGCGAACTGGCCGCGGAAGCCTCCGAGTGGTTGAAGCCCGACGGACTGTTGTTGACGGAGTTTGGGGACGATCAGGCGCATCTCCTGGTCGAACTGTTCAGTTTCCAAGGATGGAGAATCGTGTCCGTGGAGAAAGACTTGTCCGGTCGCGAGCGGGTTCTCATCGTCGCGCCACCGCGCTCCTGACCGTGTCGTTACCGGTCTTCCGGACGCCGCGGCCCAATTTCATGGACAGCTTTCTGATCGAGGGCGGGGTACCGCTTCGGGGTGAGATTACCGTCAGCGGCTCAAAGAACGCAGTGCTGCCGATCCTGGCCGCGGCGCTGCTCACCCGCGATACCTGCACCCTCCACCGAGTCCCCGACCTCAGCGACGTGCGGTTCATGCTCAAAATTCTCGAGTCGCTCGGGGTGGAAACGAAATTCGAGAACGGTTCGGTGACTCTGCGAGCCGGGCGGATCAAGGGGTTCGGCGACTATGAACTCATCCGGAAGATGCGCGGGAGCATTTGCATTCTCGGACCGCTCCTGGCGCGTGGTGGCCAAGCGCAGGTTTCGTTGCCGGGGGGCTGTGTCATTGGAACGCGTCCGATCGACCTGCATTTGAAGGGACTCGCCGCCCTGAACGCCCGGATCGAGATTGCAGGTGGCTATATTCGGGCGCGCGCGCGGCAATTGAAAGGCAACACGGTATTTCTGGGCGGGCGGGCGGGCCCCACCGTCCTGGGCACGGCCAACGTCATGATGGCCGCCACCCTCGCCGCGGGCATCACGGTGATTGAAAGCGCGGCGTGCGAACCGGAAGTGACTGACTTGGCCCACTTCCTCGTGTCCATGGGCGCGAAGATCCAGGGAATCGGCAGCCCGACGCTGACCGTCACCGGTGTTCCCGAGTTGCACGGCACGGAACACGAAGTGATTCCCGACCGGATCGAGGCTTGCACCTTCATCTGCGCTGCGGCCGCCACCCGAGGCGAGGTCATCGTTCACGGTTCGCGTCCGGAGCACTATGCCGCCGTCCTCGACAAACTGCGCGAAGCCGGAGTGCGCCTGGAATGCAAGGCCGGCACCTTGCGTGTTACCCGGCCCGGTCGGCTCCGACCTACGGACGTCACCACCATGCCCTACGCCGGATTCCCCACCGACGTGCAGGCGCAATTCATGGCGTTGATGTGCCTGACCCAAGGCACCAGCGTCATCACCGAGCGCATTTTCGAATCGCGGTTCATGCATGTGGCCGAATTGATGCGGCTGGGCGCGGAGGTCGCGATCGAGGGGCCCAACGCCATCGTCAAAGGCGGTCGTCCCCTGAGCGGTGCGCCGGTGATGGCCAGTGACCTGCGCGCCAGCGCGGCCCTCGTGATTGCGGGCCTGGCGGCCAAAGGAAAGACCCACGTCCAACGGATTTATCATCTCGACCGTGGATACGAACGGATGGAAGAAAAGCTGCGGGCGCTCGGAGCTCGGATTAGCCGCGTGGCCGGTGAATAGCTGCAAGATGAGTTCAGTCCCGGTGACGGATCTCGTCATCCGTTCATCCAGACCTGGGCTTCCCTCGCCGACTCAGTTGCGCTAGATATTCCGTGCTCCCGGAGAGACCACTATGGACATCGTTTTCAAATGCCCCTCCTGCCGGCAGGAACTGGAAGTGGACTCCACTGCCGCTGGTCAGATGATCGGATGTCCAGCCTGTGGAAAGTCCATTCAGATTCCCCAGCCGGATTCCACCAACATGAAGGTGGGCATCGCCGCCCACAGTTCCGCCGCCTCCAAGGAGGAGAAACATTTTTCCGTGCCGGTCAGCGAGAAACCGGTCGAGCTGCTCATCAAGAAAGCCCTTCCCACCCTGGATGCCTCCGCCAAAGACGGCACCCGCAAAATGCGAATCAAGACCATCCGCCACTCGGACTGCAAGGAGGTGGGCCACGACAACTTTGATGCGGTCGTCTCCACCACCTTGAACCAGATCGGGGACGAGAACATCGTGAGCATCAATTCCATCAACTACAGCTACGTGGAGCTGGGTTCCCAGAAGATTCTGGCCGATTTCGGGGTGATGATCGTTTACCGCGGCTGAACGGGAAGGGCTGCGAAGGCGCCGGCCCTGGTTTCTTTCCTCGCAACCGGCGTAGGCTGCCGCTGGCCAATGCAACGCTTCGTCAATCCACGCGTTTCCACCTTTTGCCGTCAGATCGAGGGACCCACCCTTTTCGTCCAGGTGCTGATCACCCCCACCGGCTCCGGATTCGGATTGCGCCATGCCGCCGATGCGGCCTCTGCCGTGACTGAACTTCGTCCGCTGCGCCCGCAGGAGTTATCCGAGTGGGCCGATCGGACGGGTACGGGTGCGTTCCGGCCTAACAAGGCCGCGCCCAACCTGCGGCGGGGCTGGCATTGCACGGTGGAAAGGGAAGAAGGTCTGGGACGGGCGCTGGACGATCTCTACCCCGGGGCGTTGGCCGACTGGGACGCCTCTTGCTCGGAAACGGCGGCGGTGACCTCGTTGCGCGACTTCCTGTCCCGACAAACCGGCATCTACCGAACCACCCGCGACTTGTCGGACCGGCAGGCAGACGACGTTACCCAAGCGGGCTGCCATCGGCGCTTTTGCCTGCGGCGACGCTGCTGGAGCTCGCCGGGACTGGGGCCGGAACCCGCGGAGGGAAAGTCCGCTGTTCCGTGCCTCGAACCCTGTGCCCTGCTGCTCGAATTCGCCCGTCGCACGGCTCGCGTGCAGCGGGAAAGCCCGGTTTCCCTTGATCTTTGGCCCGCGGATTGGGAATCGCTGGAGGCGGCATTGGAAGCGGCTCTGGAGCATCCCGACCCGGAGTTGCGGGAAGGCGATATGCGTCATCCTGCCAATCCACGCCGGATCCAGTTTCTTCTGCGCCAGCTCGCGGAAGCCAGAACCGCCCGGAAGCCTGCACCGGAATAAACCGCTTGAACGGTGCGCTGGTCCGGCGACGGTGCGGGTGGCGTGATCCGTAATACGTCGTTCCCATGAATGGTTCCCCGCTCTGCTCCTTCCTGCTGGCCGTCCTGACCGGTTTGGCCCTGGTCGCCCAGAATCCTTCGTCCCCTTCTCCCGCTGCGTCCGACGCCGAGTTGGCGGCGTGGAAGGCGGTCCAGGAGGCCACCCGTCCCCCGCTCCCTCCGTTGGAATGGAACAACCAACAACCCACCGAAGAGGAATACGCCGCGTTCCGAAAGCAGATGGGCGAAGCGGCCGCCTTGGCCGCCGACCAAGCGCTCGCGTTTACCACCAATTATCCCGACAGCTCCAAACAGGCCGCCGCCAAGGAACTGCGGATCGCCATGTTGCAGGCGGCCGTCCAACTGGGGGTGGCGGAACGGGCCGCCGAACTCCGGGAGCTGGGGGGCGTCGTCGCCGAGCCCCGGGAACGCGGGGAACGCGGTGTTGATCCGTTTACGGCGCGGATGCAGACGGCGATGTCCAAGGTGAAGGCGCTGGAAGAGCAAGGCATGGAAGTCATGCTGCTGGAATTCGAGAAACAGATCCGGGAGATCAAAAAGGATTTTCCCGATCGTCCGGAAGTTTATGCCATGCTATTGCAAGTGGCCGACGGCTTGGGAGGAGAAAAGGCCCGGGGCATCGCCGAGGAAGTCATCGAGGACAGTCAGGCTCCGCCAGAACTGAAGGAAATGGCGGCGGGCATCCTGAAGAAGGCGGAGTTACTGGGCCAACCGTTGGAGTTGCAGTTTACGGCCACGGACGGACGGGCGGTGAACCTGGCGGACCTCCGCGGCAAAGTGGTGCTGGTCGATTTCTGGGCCACTTGGTGCGGCCCCTGCATTGCCGAACTGCCCAAGATCAAGGAAGCCTACGAACGATTGAACTCCAAGGGGTTCGAGATCCTTGGCATCAGTTTTGATCAGGACCAGAAGTCCTTGGAATCGTTCGTGAAGAAGAATTCGATGCCGTGGCCGCAGTTCTTCGACGAGAGCGGGGGTCCCAACCGGTTTGGAACGCAGTTTGGCATCCAGGGAATTCCCACCATGTGGCTGGTGGATAAACAAGGCGTCTTGCGGGATCTAAACGCCCGCCAAGGCCTGATCAATCGGGTCGAGAAGCTGTTGGCCGAAAACTAACCGGGCCTGGGGGGCCAGTTCATTGGTAAGGAGTCAGTCTGATGACCGATTCCCGCATCTCTTTTCCCGGTTTGAATTTCACCACGGCGCGGGGGGGGATGGGAACGTCGGTCGCCGGCTGGTTGGGGTTCCGGCCAATCCGGGCCTTGCGGATCTTCACTTCGAACACGCCAAAATTGCGCAACTCGACGGTTTTGCCTTGGGCGACTGCTTCAGAGATGTAGTCGAGGGTTTTTTGGACCACCTCTTGCACCTTTTCCTGGATGAGTCCGGTTTCGGTGGCAATCCGGACCACAAGATCACGCTTTGTCATGGGAGGTATTTGGGATGGAGTGCCAGGAAGCCAAGCACTTGAAGGGCAAATACGACCGCTTCCCAATCTGGTCAAGCCATGAGTCATCCAACGGCAGTCCCGAGGCCCATCTCCGTCTTGTGGCTGGGCAGCCGCGCGGTGCCGATTCGGTAGCAGGGATGGCACACTGCGCCGTCTCCACCCACCGGGCGGCCTTGGCAGTGCAGTGCCAAAGAACTCTTCGCCCCAGCCTCCCCCTGGTCACGTCGCCGGATAATCGACGCTACACTGCCAACGGCCGCGTTCCCACGCGGCGCGGGGACTGCGGGAACGCCCCGACGCAGCGGCCTTGCCTCAGACCGAGGTCCCGGTAAGCCAGAAGCCGGGAGGATTGGACATCGTCGAAACGGCGGGCGGAAAGGAAGCTGCTCGTGGCCATCGAGGCATTGGACGCCGGCCGACCCTCACCCGCCGGCGATCGCCGGAATAATGCTCACCTCGTCGCCCTCCTTGAGCGGGGTGTCGTTGTTCTGGAGGAACCGGATATCCTCTTCGTTGACGTAGATGTTGACGAAGCGCCGGACTTGCCCGCCGTCATCGACCAAGCGTTCCCGGATTCCCGGAAACTTGTCCTGCAGTTCAGCGATAGCACCGCCGATGGTGCCGGGGCCGACTTCCACGAGTTCCTGTTCGTGGGTCAGTTTCCGCAGCGGAGTTGGAATGCGAACTTTGACAGACATATCAGTGAATAGCGAAGTGTCGGAGATGGAAGGGGGGCGTGGCAAGCCGCCAGCCTTAATCAACCGCCGGCAAAGGCGGGGATAATGGTGACCTCGTCGCCGGGACGCAGCCGGGTGTTCTGCTCCTCCAGGAACCGGATGTCCTCATCGTTGACGAACACCAGCACCGAGCCACGAATGCGCCCGTCGTCGTCGCACAGGCGTTCGCGGACCCCGTTGAACCGTCCCTGCAGTTGCCCAATGGCTTCACCCACGGTCCCGGGGCGGACGTGGATGCTGTCCTCGCCACCGCATAAACGGCGGAGCGTCGGCGGAATGGAAATACGAATCATGGAAGTAAGATCGAGAGATTCAGCTTGTTCATTGTGGGCTCAGGCACTGACCAGTTCCGGATGGTTCGCCACCCGGAGCGCCTCGAATTCCCGCAGGCTCGGACGAATTTCGCGCGCGTCTCCGACGTGGCCGGCCACCGCGTCGAGGGTCTTGAGACCGTTGCCGGTAATGCACAGGACGGCGCTCGAATCCGACGGAATCTTCCCTTGGGCGATCAGCTTTTTCGCTACCCCCACGGTGACGCCCCCGGCCGTTTCCGCAAAAATCCCCTCGCACTCGGCCAGCAGCCGGATGCCCTCACGAATCTCGTCATCCGTGACATCCTCCCCGTGGCCGCCGGTCTCCTTCATCACCCGGAGGGCGTAGAATCCGTCGGCCGGTGTGCCGATGGCCAGGGACTTGGCGATGGTATTGGGCTTCTGCGGCTTGAAGAACTCGAGCCCGGCTTTCTGCGCCTGGGTGATCGGGTTGCATCCGGTGGCTTGGGCCCCGTGAATCCTCCAGTTCGTTTTCGGCACCAACCCCAGCTTCGAGAACTCCTGGTAACTCTTGTGAATCTTGGTCAGCAGCGAGCCGGACGCCATGCAGACCACCGTGTGCTCGGGAATGCGCCATCCCAATTGCTCCTGAATCTCGAATCCCATGCTCTTGGAGCCCTCGGCGTAGTACGGCCTCATGTTCACGTTGACGAAGGCCCAGCCATATTTGCCCGCAATTTCGGCGCACAGTCGGTTGACTTCGTCGTAATGCCCACGGATACCGATGACCTTGGCGCCGTACACCAGGGAATTGATCACTTTTCCCTGCTCGAGGTCGTGCGGAATGAACACATAACAATCGAGTCCGGCAGCCGCGGCATTCGCTGCCACCGAGTTGGCCAGATTGCCGGTCGAAGCGCAGGCGACGGTCTTGAATCCCAACTCCACGGACCGACTCAACGCCACGCTCACCACACGGTCTTTGAAGGACAAGGTGGGGTAGTTCACGGCATCGTTCTTGACGTAGAGCTCGCGAATTCCCAGCCGCTTGGCCAGTCGATCGGCCCGCACCAACGGCGTGAATCCGACCTGACACCCCACCGACGGCGTGCCCGCCACGGGCAACAACTCCCGGTAGCGCCACATCGTTTGCGGGCGGGCGGTGATGGCCGCGCGGGTCAACGTCGCCTGGATCCGATCGTAGTCGTAAGCGACCTCCAGCGGACCGAAATCGAACTCGCATACATGCGTCGCGCCGAGCGGATACTCGTGTCCGCACTCCCGGCACTTCAACGCCTTCATGAATCCTTCGCTCTGGCTCATAGGGTGTTCTGTAGGACCCGTCCCAGGACCGGTCCGGCCCAGCCAGAGCGACAAAGATAAAGGGTAAACAAAAACCCCTTCCCGTCGGACGAGAAGGGGTTCGGAAAGCCGGACCGGCGCTTCTCATCTTCGCCAGGATTCGTTTTCAAATCCTGGCCGGAATTGGCACCTGGTCGTCGAACTGCCGGTTCGACCGGTTGCCGTGGCGTCTGCGGGCCGTATCCCTCAGCCACTCTGGATGAGCTGCCCTGGTTTCCCAAGGCGAAGAGACGAATGCCGGAACCAGGCCCCTGGTGTCAAACGATTTCTGCGGCGGATTGATGAGACGGACGCAGCTTGAATGGGTCCTTATTGGGACCACGCCCAAGCTCCAAACTCCAAATCCCAAATCCCAAAGAAGCTCCAAGCCCCAAGTTCCCTGATGGGTAGCCCAGCCCCGAGTGGGACGAAGCGCGACTGATGTGGTCCGACACCCCACTTCTCGGGCGGTTCGGGCGGAAACTAGGGAGCTTGGAGTTTGGAATTTCTTTGGGATTTGGGATTTGGAGCTTGGAGTTTGGGCGCGGTCCCGCCGTTGGGAGCGGAATGGCTCCGCAGTCTCGATAAGGACCCATTCAAGACGCGTCCCTGCCCGACGCTCACCCGCAATTTGTCGTGTTTCCCAGGCGGCGCTCTGGCACTTCACACCGGTCCATGATCGAGGTTGAAGGACTGACCAAACTCTACGGTGACTTCGCCGCCGTGACCGATCTGTCGTTCACCGTCCGGCCCGGTGAATTGCTCGGCTTGGTCGGACCCAACGGCGCTGGCAAAACCAGCACGTTGCGTTGCCTCGCCGGCATCATCCCCCCGACCCGTGGCCGGCTTCACCTCGCGGGACACGATCTCCTGGCGGATCCGATTTCAGCCAAACACGGACTGGCCTTCTTTCCGGACGAGCCGCGCCTCTTCGAGTACTTGAGCGTTCGCCAACACCTGGAGTTTACGGCCCGCCTCTATCAGGTCGCCGATGCCGCGGCCCGCATTCCCCGCCTGCTGACCGAACTGGAACTGACCGACAAGGCGGATCATTTGCCGGCCGAGCTTTCCCGCGGGATGAAGCAGAAGGTGGCGTTGGCCTGCGGTCTGATTCATTCCCCCCGGGTGGTGTTCTTCGATGAACCGCTCACCGGGCTCGATCCCCTCGCGATCCGGCGCATGAAAGACACCATCCGGCGGCTCGGCCAGGACGGCGCCGCCATCGTGATCAGCTCGCACCTGCTGCATCTCCTGGAGGAACTTTGCACCCACCTGTTGATCCTGAAGGCAGGCCGTCGGGTGGCATACGGAACCTTGGCCGAAGTGCGGCAAACCTTTGCCGGAAGCGATGCCGCGAGCCTGGAGGACGTGTTCATCCGCATTGCCACCGAAGACACCTCACCGGCTCTGCCGCCGGTTCAACCCACGCCACCGTCGCTACCGCCGCTATCCTGATGGCGCCCTTTGCGTGATGAACACCTGGCACCTGACCAAGGCTCTGGTCTTCCTGCAGACCCGTTCGCTCGCGAATGCGGTCAAGGTCCGCCTGCGCCGTCTCAAGCAGCCGAAGTACCTGATCGGTGCGGTGGTGGGGCTGGGGTATCTGTACTTCTGGTTCGGTCGCGCCTTGTTCGGCACCTGGGGGACCCGGGGTCGTTCCATGCCTCTGGACGACGGCGTGGCCCCGGTGATCGAAGGAGTCGCCGCTCTGGTTTTGCTGGTGATCGTGGCCGGCCAGTGGATTTTCACCGGTTCACGGGCGGCCATGCAGTTCACCGAGACGGAACTCGCCTTCCTGTATCCCGCCCCGCTGTCGCGCCGGATGCTCGTTCGCTACAAGCTGCTGCGCGGGCAACTGGGAACCCTGCTGTCGGCGACGTTTCTGACGCTGTTTACCGGTCGCTTCGCCACGGATGGCCGCGTGGTGTATCACATTCTAAGTTGGTGGTTGGTGCTGACTTTGCTGAGCCTGCACAGCTTGGGCGCCTCATTTACGGTCCAACGTCTGACCGAACGAGGTCTGTCGTCGTGGACGCGCCGGGGCCTGGCCCTGGGCGTGGTGGCGTTGGTGGCGGCGTCGGTGTTCCTGTGGATTCGCGCTCTGCCTGGCTTGCCCGAATGGCAGGGTGACCCGCGCGCGATGGCGGGAAGCTTTGGGGATTGGGTCGAACTCGCGCTGACCACGGGGCCGGGTCCCTGGGTACTGCTGCCGTTTCGGTGGGCGGTGCAGCCCTGGTTCGCCACCAATGGCCTGGAGTTTCTGCAGGCGTTGGTCCCAGTGCTGCTCCTGTTCGGCCTGCTCTTCTGGTGGGTGGAACGGTGCGATGTGGCGTTTGAAGAGGCATCCCTGCAGTTGTCGGAAAAGCGGGCGCAACTGGTGGCACAGGTTCGCGCGGGCAAGCGAACCGGGCTGGAAGCGCCGCGGTCACTCCAAAGACCGCCGTTTGCGCTCGCTCCAGTCGGTCTCCCGGCCATTGGACTAATGTGGAAAAACCTCATCGCCGCCCGGGCCACTCCCCGAAAACTGGCCTGGATCACCGGAGGGGTGGTGCTCGCCGGTCTGTTCATCCAGTTCGGCCCGCTCCCCCGCAAGGTTCAGTTCATCATCTGTGGCCTGACGGCGCTTTCCTTCCTCGTCTGGGCGCTGATCGGAGGGGCAATGACCAGTGCCGCGCTCCGTCGCGACTTGGGAATGCTCGACGTGCTGCGCGGATATCCGCTGCCTGGGTGGCAATTGGTATTGGGCGAGCTCCTCGGGCCGGCGGTGGTGATTCTTTCCACCCAGGCGCTCTGTCTTCTGACGGTTCTGTTGACCTTGCCTCCCTTGGGCGCCGACCAACCCAATTCGTGGCCTGAAGTGCTAGTGGCGGCCCTGGCGGCGTTGTTCGTGGTGGCGCCCTTGAATCTGGTCAATGCCCTGGTCCCTTCGGCGGCGACCCTGCTGTTTCCGGCTTGGGCCACCCCGGGACGCGATATTCAGCAGCCCGGATTCGAGGCCTTGGGCCAACGGCTCGTGTTCGGTATCGCGCAGATTCTGGTGACGCTGGTGGCGTTGGCGCCGGCGGTCGTCCTGGCGGGAGGCGGTTTCCTCCTGGTTCGGGCGGTGGCTGGGGTTCTTCCGGCCCTGCTGGTCGCTGGCGGTCTGGCGAGTGTGGTGTTGGCGGTGGAGGCCACCATCGGCATTTGGATCCTGGGTCGGCTCTTCGACCAGTATGACGCCTCGGCCGAGCAATGAAGGATCGGTCGTCCGGAGTACCACGAAATGGACCGTTCCGTCGGTTGCAGTTTTGCGACCCTGGCACCAAGCTTCCGCATCATGGCCGGTTCGACCCAATCTTACGCCGCCCTCGAATGCGGCGGCCTCCTGCAACCTTACAAATTCGATCCCGGTCCCCTCTTGGACGACCAGGTGGAAATTGCCGTCTCGCATTGCGGAATCTGTCATAGCGACCTGTCGATGCTGGAGAACGAATGGGGCATGACCCGCTATCCGTTTGTTCCCGGACATGAAGTGGTCGGCAATGTCCTCGCCGTCGGCGGAGCGGTGACGACATTTCAGGTCGGTCAACCGGTTGGCCTGGGATGGTATTCCGGGAGTTGCATGACTTGCACCCAATGCCTTTCTGGAAATCACAACCTGTGCCCCACCGCCGAGGCCACCGTGGTCAACCGGCCCGGCGGATTTGCCAGTCGCGTCCGTTGTCACTGGGCCTGGGCCATGCCTCTGCCAGAGGCCCTGGATCGGCGCACCGCAGGTCCCTTGTTTTGCGGTGGCATCACCGTGTTCAACCCCATTATCCAGTGTGGCGTGCAGCCCACCGACCGGGTCGGCGTGATCGGCATCGGCGGGTTGGGCCACCTGGCTCTGCAATTCCTGAACAAATGGGGTTGCGAAGTAACCGCCTTCACCACCAGCGACGCCAAACGAGACGAAGCCCGGCGGCTGGGCGCTCATCAGGTCCTCAACAGTCGTGATCCCGCCCAATTGCAGAAAATCGCCGGCGCGCTCGATTTCATCCTTTGCACCGCCAATGTCGCTCTGCCGTGGGATGCCATCCTCAATAGTCTGGCTCCCCGTGGACGTCTGCACGTGGTGGGCGCCGTGCTCGAGCCCATCCCAGTACCCGCCATGGCGTTGATCATGGCGCAGCGTTCCGTCTCGGGCTCACCGGTCGGCAGTCCGGCGACCACCCGGCTGATGACCGAGTTTTGCGCCCGGCATCGCATCGCTCCCCAGGTGGAATTCTTTCCACTCTCCCAAGCGAATGAAGCGATGGCGCATCTTCGCGCGGGAAAAGCCCGCTACCGGATTGTGCTGGAGAATGATCTGGGCTGACTGACCCGCCGACGTTCGACGAAGAACCCGTTGGCCCGGGTGGTCACGGTTGGATACGGACCCGCTCCTGATACCCCAGCCGTCCGGTCACGGCTGAACGATGATACATGGGGGCTTGGAGCACGCCTTCCCGAACGATGGTCCACGTCCCGGTGCCCGCCCACTGTGCCAGGGTTTCCAGGACTTCCGCTGGCGGGACGGATTGATCCGTGGGGGAGTCCCAAACCAGGACGACCCGCGTGGCTGGAGGAGGCTCGAGCCCGGTCAGGCGGGGCGCCGTGACGAAGGTCCGCGGAAAGGCCGGACGCATATTACCCGCGGTCGCGAAACCGTCCCCGAGAATCCAGTCAGGCTCGTGCTGGAGCCCGTTGCGCAACTCGACGGCTAGCGTGGGCCAAGGTCGGTTCAATCCGCTGGTTCGGCCAGCCGATCCGCCCAATACGATCCGGCCATAGAGCACCCCGGCGGCGACCACGGCCGTCGTGGCGGCCAGCCCGATCCCCCAACGGCTCCGGACGGGGGTCCACGCCGCCGGCGCCCGTGCCACCCAATACACCGGGAACAGGAGCAGTAGCGGCTGCAACCACCGGCCCTTCACCGTGCCCACTCCTGCCGCCAGAATACCGGTCACCACCAGCGCCAGGCTCAATCCCAGCGCTCGCCCCAGCCAGGTTACTTCCGATCGAGGCGGTTCGGATGCCTTCGGCCAGCCGACTTCCGGACGAGAACGCCAAGCGAGGGCCGTCAAGACCACCCCAGGAACCACGACATGGGATAACACGCCTTCGAGCACCTTCCATCGCCCGGACGCCCCCAGCCCGGCCGTCTCCGTGGCCGCGAATTTATACCGCTGAGAGAAAAGCAGGTCCGAATGTTGCATTGCCCAGACCCCATGCGGGGCCGTGATCACGACGAACACCGCCAACGTCAGCAGGAGCCGCGGCGTCCAGAGCTTTCGCCGGATCTCTCCGACCGTCGCTCCCGCCACCAGGAACGCGACCAGGAAGATCAGGTAGTTGTATTTTCCCAAAACGCCCACGGCGGCCGCCACTCCCAGTCCCGCAAACCATCCGGGATGCCCCGTAGCCACGGCTCGCAATCCGGTCCACGCCGTGGCGGCCGTAGCCACACTCGCCAGGACGAGGTGCGTCTGGTCCCGCTGTGATTCCCAAAGCAGGCCCGGGTTGAAAGCGAGGGCCACGGCGGCCAGGATGGCGAGATGGGCATCCGGGACCAATTCCACGGCCACGCGCCACGAGATCAGCACCACCGCCGTCAAAAGGACCGCTTTCAAGACGGCCAGCGGTAAGACGGTCAGTCCCAGGATGGCAAACAACGGGCGGAGCAGCCAGGTATAGAGCGGGGGCTGGGAGCCGTAGCCCCAGTGAAACTGCTGGGTGGCCAGCACCTGCTCGGACTCATCCAGCAGGAAGGTCGGCGACACGACCAGACGCAGTCCGGCCATCAGAGCGAAATAAGCGCCCACCAGCACGACTACGCGAAGATTCCGGGACCTGGAGACGTCACCCATGTGGTGGTTCCATTCTGGTCACGCCCCGGCCTCCTGCCAATCGTCGGTGTGTGTCGAACATTTGGAGCGTTCAGGAGTGTTCACCCCTCGGTCCCCGAGGTAATCCCGGTAAGGGCCGAGCCAAAGAGCATCCAGCTCCAAAAGCCAAGTTCCAAAGAGAGAGCTCCAAGGGCCAACGTTCAAGCGCCCAAGACCCCTCAAGACCTCGCTCCCCGGGACGGTTCGAGCGGAACCCAGGTGTTGGGACTCCGCTTCACGGAGCACGGCTTGGGTCTTTGGAACTTTGAGCTTTGAGCTTGGAACCTTCCCTGAAGTTGTTCTGCGGGCGACCCACCCGCGCTCCTGCTGGTAAGGTCCCTTTCAACAGGCGCCCAACCCGCGGGCCTCCGCCCGATTTACATTCCCAAATGCGCCCAGAGTTTCTACAGAGTGCGGAGAGGGTTCCATCATGTGCGGCATTATTGGATACGTCGGCTCGCGAATGGCCGCCCCGGTTCTCGTCGAAGGACTGCGGCGCCTCGAGTACCGCGGCTATGACAGCGCTGGTGTCGCTTTGCTCTCACCTGGGCAGCTCAGCCTCTACCGAAGGAAGGGAAAAATTGACCAAGGGCTCGGTCCACTGCTGGAGACAATATCCGCAGTGGGTTCGTGTGGCATCGGTCATACCCGCTGGGCTACCCACGGTCCGCCCAGCGAGGAAAACTCCCATCCCCACCGCGACCAGTCGGGCGTCATCGCGGTGGTTCACAACGGAGTGGTCGAAAACTACGACCGCCTGAAAGAACGGTTCCTGGCAGCCCGACATACCTTTCATTCGGCCACCGACACGGAAGTCCTGGCTCACCTCATTGGCGAGAAATGGGCGGATTTGCGCGCCCGAGAACCAGGCGACGCCACCGGTGACCTGTTGGCCCGAGCCGTCAGCGCCGCTCTGCGGGATATCATCGGCACCTACGGGATCGCGGTGGTGTGTCAGGACCTGCCCGGAGTGATTGTCGGCGCCCGGCGCGGATCGCCGCTGCTGATTGGACTGGGCGAGGGGGAAAATTACCTGGCGTCTGATGCCGCCGCTCTCATCGCCCACACCCGGCAGGTGGTGTACCTCAACGACTATGATGTGGTGACCCTGACCGCGGACGGCTTCGCCGTGACGAATCTGGGAACGGAAACGGCTCAGGTGCAGATCACCCGTTTGGAATTCGACACCTCGGCAGCCGAGCGGGGGCCATATCCCCATTTCATGCTCAAAGAGATCTTTGAGCAGCCCGACACCATCCGGAACGCCTTGCGAGGTCGGATAGACCATGAGGAGGCCACGGCCCGGTTTGGCGGTCTGAATATGACCACTGCCGAGCTGCGGGCGGTGGATCGGATGGTCATCGCGGCCTGTGGCACCAGTTGGCATGCGGGATTGGTGGGGGAATACCTGTTCGAGGAGTTCGCGCACCTTCCCACCGAGGTGGAGTACGCCAGTGAGTTCCGCTACCGCAATGCCCCGCTCGATAAGCATACCCTGCTGTTGGTCGTGACTCAGTCCGGAGAGACGGCCGATACGCTGGCCGGCTTGCGCGAGGCTCGCCGTCGGGGACACAACGTATTGGCACTCTGCAACGTGGTGGGATCCACCATCGCACGGGAAGCGGACGGTGGAATCTATCTGCACGCCGGACCCGAAATTGGCGTGGCGAGCACCAAAGCGTTCACCAGCCAGGTCACCGTGCTCACCTTGCTGGCGTTGCTCATGGGGCGGATCCGGATGTTGTCGTCTCCCCGTGGTGCCCAGTTGTTGCGGGCCTTGGAGGCCATCCCTGATCAGCTCCAACGCGTTCTCGAACAGAACGAGCGGATTCGGCAAGTTGCGCTCAAGTACGCCGCGGCGGAGGATTTCTTCTTCATTGGCCGCCAGCACCAATTTCCCGTGGCGTTGGAAGGCGCCTTGAAACTCAAGGAGATTTCCTACCTCCACGCGGAAGGATATCCAGCCGCGGAAATGAAGCATGGTCCCATTGCCATGATCGATGAACGGACCCCAACCGTGGTATTGGCTCCCACCGATTCGCTTTACGAAAAGACCCACAGCAATCTCCAGGAAATCAAGGCCCGACGCGGTTCGACGATTGCCATTGCCACGGAGGGCAATACCCGCCTTGCCGCCGAGGTGGACGATATCCTGTATGTCCCAGCTACGGTTGACTCCCTCTATCCGCTTTTAACGGTCCTGCCGCTGCAATTGTTGGCCTATCATATCGCAGTGGCTCGCGGTTGCGACGTGGACAAGCCACGCAACTTGGCCAAAAGCGTCACCGTCGAATAGCGCGAGCCCTCCTCAGGCTGCGACTCAAAAACGGGACGGTTCGTCGGTGAACGGGCTGGGTGTAAATACCCGGCATGCATTATGCAGGCGACCGCCCGTGGATTACCCCAACCCAGAGAAGT
>CAYYSX010000056.1:0-26182 GCA_964474315.1 uncultured Verrucomicrobiota bacterium
CTGTTGCAGCCGACCGGGCGTTTCCGGCGGCGGTCGCTGAGCTTGGTCGTTAGGCCGCTGCGGCACGATGGAGTATGAGAGAGCTGCTGGCGGCGAGGGCAGCCGGTGATTCGGCTCAGGGCCGCCTAGCGCATTGACAACGGGCCACAGGTTGGGAGCCTTGCCGAGATACCGATAGTTCCGGTTCCGATCCCGATGACCTTAGAGCGTTTGAGCGATATACGACGGGGTCCGTTCGCCACCGAATGGGCGGGTGGCTGCGTGATCACGAGGCGAGCGTTTTCCGCCGGCGCGTCGATCGTGGCGACCACTGGGCCTAACCAGGCGCTCCAGCGAACGTGCGCCCCGCTTTTCCGCTCGGAGTCTTGGGAGACTTCGGACGCGGATTGTGCGCTCCACCCTTTTGTCCGGCGCACGTCGCTGAGCTTGGGTCGTTCGGCAGCAGGCTAATCCGCGCCATGAAATCCAGCAACACAACGATGATAAAGACACTGACCACACCGGCAATACTCGTCATCGCGCTTACCATGCTTGGCGGTTGCGCATCTCCACGTAAGGGCTCGGCTTATGGCCACGAGCAAGAGTTTAGGCACCAGCTATTGGAGACCGTTCCCGTCAAAACGTACGGATATAGCATCAAGGATTTGAGATTCACCGATGACTACGAGAAGGCATTGGTTGTCTTCACCCACAGCGACAGCACGACGAGACCTGATTGGGAGGTTATATTGGCGTCCGACGGTTTCGGCCGGTACCGCGGTACGTCCATGCAGCCCTTCTACACTCCCGGTACCGGAAGCACACCGCCGATTCAATTTACAGTCGCATTGCCCAGCAAATGATTGTAACGCCGAACAAAATCGCTCCACCGGAACCGCCGCGGCCCGTTTCCGGATCGAGCACGCCGGTTCATCGGATGCTGGATGGGCTGCCAGCGCCCGGTCCCGGCGGCGGCCGGTGAGCTTTGACGTTAGGCCGCTGCACACGCCATGACACAAGCAGAGTTCACGGCACGCTACAGCCACCAGCCAGTTAGTTACGATCCTACCAAGGGACATCCGACCGGCAGTTCGATGTTTTATGAGTGCCTGACCTGCCACGATGTGTTTCCATCGATGCCATCGGATAGCGTCATGTGCAGTTGCCGCAATTTCTACATCGATGTGGATTACGGTCGCCTCGGTGGTCGAGGTGGCGATTCGTCATTTCGCTTACTTTCCGCCACGCCGAGAGGAGGCACTTGAGCACGTCACACACAACGCGGCCTAACCATGCGCTGCAGCGAACCCGGCGGGAGCGTCGCGGTTGCAATCGTCGCCTCCCCTGCGCCGGGTCGCTGAGCTTGGGTCGTTATGCGATAGTATTCACGCCATGAAACATTCAACACTCAGCATTCTTGTCCTCACCCTTGGCATTTTTATTGGAACGATCTGCTTCTTGGCTGGCGACCTGTTTTGGACCGTCTTTATTTTTGGCATCTCACCCATCGTGCTTGCGGTAGTTTGGCTGACAGAGCTGCGCGGCAGGTCAGCCGTAGGCTCTACCCACGAGAACCGACGCAGTTTCTCGCTTCGTAAAAAGGTATAACCAGATCGATCCACACGAACCGCTGCTGCCTGGTTAAAGTTCGGGCGCTCCGGTTGTTCAGACGCTCGATTGGCAATCAGTGCCCGGTCTCGGTGGCGGTCGGTGAGCTTGGGCCGTTGGGCATGAATGACCTTCCTGCAGTTCGGTGGTTGTTGCGCGTGCTGGTGAATCCAGGCTGGGCACCGCTTGCCGTTGTCGTCATGCATCTCGCCCTTGCGCAGTACGGCCTGACTCAGAGGTTTGACCATCTCCTGCATTTTCTGGGCGGGTCCTCGATTTCGTTCTTTCTTTTGGGACTTCTCGCATTGCTGCCGTCCCTGTTCGCTAATGTTCCCAAATGGGTACACTATCTCCTTGCGTTCACGTCTTCCTGCACCGTGGCGGTCTTCTGGGAGTTTGCTGAGTTTGCTTCAGATCGGTTCATGGGCACTTCGATCCAGCAGAGCGTTTCCGAGACTGTCCTTGATCTCGTTTTTGGCGTTGTCGGAGCATCGAGCACACTGCTGCTGATCGCTGCCTTCAAGAGACTCGTGAGAAGCAGATCAGGGGAAGCCCAACAAACCGGCTGCACCGAACGCCGGGATTGTGTCGCAGTTGACAATCGGACACCCTTGGTCCGGCGTCGGTGAGCCGGAACGTTCAGCAACTTTCACGTTAATGAAGAGATACTTATCACTGGCAGTTCTAGTCTTCGGCTTCTTGCCGTTTTCCGGATGCGACCAGAGTTCCAAGCCGCTCAAGGAAGGCGTTGTCTGGAGCGTGCGCTGGGTTGAGTCTTCCACCCCCGCTTCGACCGTCACAGATGGGCTTTATCGCACAGACAAGATGAATCCGCAGCTTGGAGGTAGCTATGGGCAGGACATGTATGGACTTTTGTATCCCAGCCATCTTGAGGTTCGTTTCGTCGGCAGCCGTGATTCTCACGCGCAGATTATTCCTATGGGCCAGATCGTTTGGCTGGAGTTTGGGGATGGAGGGGTTTCGGTGAAGCATCAATGAATATGACCATTATGCCGAACAAACCGGCCGCACCGAACGCCGGGACCGCGTCTCAGTTGATAATCGGACGCCATTGGCCTGGCGTCGGTGAGCCGGAGCGTTATGCGATAGTATTCACGCCATGAAACATTCAACACTCAGCATTCTTGTCCTCACCCTTGGCATTTTTATTGGAACGATCTGCTTCTTGGCTGGCGACCTGTTTTGGACCGTCTTTATTTTTGGCATCTCACCCATCGTGCTTGCGGTAGTTTGGCTGACAGAGCTGCGCGGCAGGTCAGCCGTAGGCTCTACCCACGAGAACCGACGCAGTTTCTCGCTTCGTAAAAAGGTATAACCAGATCGATCCACACGAACCGCTGCTGCCTGGTTAAAGTTCGGGCGCTCCGGTTGTTCAGACGCTCGATTGGCAATCAGTGCCCGGTCTCGGTGGCGGTCGGTGAGCTTGGGCCGTTAAGCGGCAAACGTATGTTCCACTTGCGCATCATTGGCATGACCTGGTTGGCGTTCGGAGTTTTGGGCGCGTGCGCGTCGGTTTTCGACCTCGCTGGGAACATCGCGTCAGACTCCTTCGCGAGCGCGATTACGAGCGACATCATCTCATTGGCCTTTTGCGTCGTTGCCGCTTTTGCCGGCTACGGCGTTTTCCGTCGCCAACGGTGGGCCCGAGCCGTTTGCGCTGTTGTTGGGGTTGTGTTGCTGCTCTACGCCGTGAGTTATCTGCTGATGGTCGGACTTGAGTTCGGAGCTTTCTCTTACGCACTGATTTGGATCGCGGCGGCATTTTCTATTTACTCACTCTTTGCTAATATCAAATATGGAGGAGCCGCATAACAAAATCGCTCCACCGGAACCGCCGCTCCACGTTTCGAGGTCCGGCACTCAGGTTCATCGGCCCCAGGATTCGCTGCCAGCGCCCGCTTCCGGCGGCGGTCGGTGACCTCAATCGTTCGGCGCTTCCTCGGACCCCGTATGAACGAACAATTTACCATCTCTTTAGGAATTTCTGACACCGTACGCAGCCAGCTGTCTGGCACTTGGAGCCATGAAACTATTTCGAAATATCATCGCCGTTGTTTGCATCGTCGCCAGTTTCATCGCTAACGCAGGCGAGCAACTCACCGCTAACGCCAAATGCGATGGAAAACAACCAACCGCTGTAGAACTGCAACGTCTCCAGGGAACATGGGAGGGAGTCATGGTGGGCGACAACGCACACCAAAAAATCACCATCTTGATCGCCGGCAATTCATTCCACTTTCACCGGGACACGAACTTTTGGTTTGAGACAACAATTACACTGCCCGCATGCAAAGCTCCAAAGCAGTTACACGCCACAATCAAAGAATGCCCCCAGGCTAGTAGCATCGGCCAGGTTGTCCGAGCCTTCTTCGAAATTGAGGACGGGACATTGACCTTGGCCACGATAGTTGACGATGCCGAAGAGACGCCGAGTGGCTTTGACGCCGCTCCGAATCGTTACGAACTCCGGAAGGTTTTGCCTCAAAAGAAGAATGCCGAACTACCCAAATCGAAATGAACCGGAAATGCCGAACAAGATCACTCCAGTGAACCCGGCCTTGGCGTCCCGCTTCCAATCGTTACCCTTTCTGGGCCGGGTCACTGACTTCCGGCGTTGGGACGACGGGAGGCCTGTCAGCAGCCGAACTGGCCCGACGCCTCAAGATGACGCCGCGGCAATTTATAAACTACACCGGGGCCGCTAGGGCGGAGTTCGGGCTCCGGAATCCACATTTCTCGCGGCACGGGTGGAACTGGGGAAGGCGAAAAGCCAGTTCTACTTCTGAGGGTTTATCGGCTGCATTTGAACTGGCAAAGAGCCTGGCCAGATTCCCGCCCCGGATAAGCACGGCTAGAAGGGCGAGATGAGACGGGATCCTGAACCTGGGTTCTGTACTCGTCCGCTATTGATCCATGCGCTCCCGATGCGGCTGGTTGTCCCGATTCCAGAGGCTCAGAGCCTCGTCCGATGGGTCGGAAAACAGCGTCTGGAGGGGAATGGTTTCGACGTGACCGTCGGCAAATGCCGCGTTGACCCGCCGCCGATGGCGCGACACATCGAAGGGGACATCGTGCTGGGAAGCTCCGATCGGCTTCATGCGAATGAAGTCCATCGATACCCAATAGGAATCGGCCCAACCCGAAACATCATCGGCTATCGAGAGCATCCGCGATGGGCTCACCACATCGCCGTCCTTTACAGGTATTCGTGGCGGTACGGGAAACCCTTCCACATTCAATCCGCGCACTTTTCCAGCCAATCCTAAAGGTTCTTGGAGGAAACTGGAGGAAAAGCCCCAGGTATTGTATCCGTATCCGCTATCTCCCATAGGCGCCGAGGTTCGCTTGGCGGGACACTCCCAGACCGACTGCTTCAACCCGTTGAAAAAGCGAGGCGGAGGGAAGCGGTCATCCGAAGTCATCTCCCGTTCCAGAACATTACACCAGACCCAATGGTTCGTCTTACCCTCAACCACTTCGGGATTAACCCGCTGCGGATACTGACCGTGACTTCCCACGTAAGAGATCAAGGCGGTCGAGAGTTGCTTTAGGTTGTTCTGACAGAGGGCATCCTTGGCCCGCCGACCGGTGCCCGAAATAGCCACTACTCCCAATCCAGCCAGGATACCGATGATCGCCACGACGGTCAGCAGTTCCACGAGTGTGAAGGCAATCGCAGACGGTCGGCCTGGGCCAGTCAAAGTCGGAGGGTGGAGGTTCATTGATTTCGGGAATAAACTGATTGGAGAAACACTTTCATAAGTTTGGACCCAGTTGAACGAGATTAATCACGCAGGCTGAGGGACTTTTGCCGAGGGCTGGCGGTAGCTCGACCGGTCCGTACCTCTGCAGGGCGCTCCAGCCTCGGCGCCCGAACCCCGCTTATTGGTAATGTTTCACTTACGGTCGAATCCTAACAGGGATTGGAATTTACCCCTAGCCCGGATTTATCACCAAAAGGTAGGAAGCGGCGGCGTGAAACATGATAAGTATTTGGAGTGAAACAGAATACAGAACAATAGTCCCCGGCCGCCGCCCCGACAGTTCGAACCGGACAGGTCCTGCTTTTTCCAGATCTCATTTCCAAACAGTCATTGAACAGCGGCGGGCGCGAAGCGCGTTTGTCGTAGAGTTGACGGAGGGAGATCGAGAGGTGCCCAGCGAGGTCGATGTATTCCTCGACCGCAGACCACTTGTCGCGCGGACTCAGGTTGAGTTGGCTTTCCCGCGGTCCTTTTCAACGAAAGCGACAAACCGCTTTTCGCGGATGCCTTTTGTTTCCCGCCAGACCTCACGTGGGATTGGATTCGCCAGAATGCTTGCGATGTCCCTCCATAGATCGCTCTCGGAAAGAATTCGGTGTTCAGAAGCCAGCCGCCATCCGGTGCAGAAATGAACGAAAACGGTGTTCAGGAATTCCGATTCGGCGGTGGTGACGGGTTTTCCCACGAGATCGACTTCAGGCGCGAGAATTCGCTCCAACTCCGGGCGCCGATGCAGTTCGCTCCACAAATCCCGGTGTTGCTGGTCCAGCGCCAGAAGCGCGGTCATCTGGTGGGCGCGTGCCTCCCGGCGAATGGTGACCGCCGCGAATAGCAGGCTCGCTACAATCCCCGCGCTTTGCACGAGGTTGAACCAATTGCTTTCGAGAAACGGGGGGAGGTTCGCCACACCTCCATTTTATCACGAGTCGCTCGCTTGCGGGAGTGGCTTTCGTGTTCTCGTTGATTGGTTTAGGTTGGTCAAAGCTGTTCCCGTTTGTGTGACAATCGAGAGGGGGGCGTGTTCTTTTCCAGTGACTTGTGTGTTCTCTTTGGCGGCATGAGTGCCGCGGCGATTGCCGCAGCGCTGTGGCGGCTTTCCAGACGATCGCAAATGCCGGTTTCCAGTGCCCATCTCCGGGGTCGCTCACTTCGACGAGTGGACGAGATTGAGACCGTCTTAGAGACCCAATCTGAAACTCGAAATATTCGACTGGGCCGATTCCTGTTTCCTGGGCGAATCGCCCATGGCCATTTCGCGTGTGTGGGAGCCACGGGCAGTGGTAAGACGATGTTGCAGCGACTGTTGATGCAGTCAGCACTTCCGGAGGTCGGGCGCGGTCGGGGATGCCGGGCGCTCATCTACGACGCCAAGCAGGATTTGGTGTCGATCCTCGCTGGCTTGAGATTGACCTGTCCGGTCCGGCTGTTTCATCCGCTCGACACCCGGGCGACGGCTTGGGATATGGCCGCGGACATCACTTCGCCCGCGTCGGCCTTGCAGGCGGCGAGCTTGCTGATTCCGCGCTCCGACCGGGATACGAATCCGTTCTTCACGAATGCGGCGCGGCATCTCCTTTTTGGTGTTCTGATTCAATGCATTCTTCGCGCTCCTAGTCTGTGGTCTTTCCGACAGGTGCTGTTGGTCCTGCGAGATACCCAGTTGCTTCGGCGCATTTTGGACTTGTCCCGGGAGACTCGGCATTTGCTCCAGTACTGCGCTCACGAAGGGACGTTTCAGAATATTGTTTCGACCCTGCTCACCTACATCGGGCCGTACGAGATTGTCGCCGCCGCGTGGGACCGGTCTGAGAGTCGGCTGGGTCTCCGCGCGTGGTTGCAGGAGGAGTCCATTTTGATTCTCGGGAACGACGAGGCCAATCGGGTGGCTATCGACACCTTGAACCGGATGGTCTTTCAGCGGCTCACCGAATTGATCCTCGGGCAGAGTGAGGTGAACGGGGCCAATCCCCGGCAGACGTGGCTGTTCTTGGATGAAGTCCGGGAGATGGGGCGTCTGGAGGGACTTTCGAGGCTCCTCACCAAAGGGCGCAGTAAAGGGGTGGCGGCCGTGCTCGGGTTCCAGGATGTGGCGGGCTTGCACAACGTTTACGGTCGCGATGTGGCTGAAGAACTTTTGGGTCAGTGCAATTCCAAGGTGATTCTCCGGCTCAACAGTCCGGGGACGGCCAAATGGGCCTCGCAACTGTTCGGTACCCGGGAAGTGCTGGAACGGTCGCGTAACCTCAACCGCAGCCGTTCTTCCCGGAATCTGGGTTTGGATTCCTCGGCCAGCAGCGGTGAAGCCATCTCCAACGGCATTACCAAACGAGACGTCGTTTTGGAATCGGAGTTTCTCGACCTGCCGGAACCGACCCCGGAAAGGGGACTCAGTGCCTACTTCCTCAATCCGATTACCGGTGGGTTTCGCGACCATCTTCCCGGTGACTGGATCCGGACCCACCTGATTCCTCCCGATCGACGGGTACCCGATTGTATCCCTCGGCCAGAGAGCGACCAATACCTCCGACCGTGGGACGACAACGATTCCATCCTGTTTGGTCTTTCGGAGGTCCCCGCTAAAGTCGATTCGAGTTTCAGAGAGGGCTGGAAATGACCGGGAGATCAGTTCCTTTTTTCCAAAGATCCCGATCCACACACCACGCATTAAACTGCTTTCTATTATGGAGATAGGAGTTGCTGTCGATTTCGAAGCCAATCCGAGGATTTGACCAGGGTGAGTATTACCTCTCCCTCGCTTCGGTGGATGATTACTACCTCGACGGCAAGGAGCCGCCGGGATTCTGGCTCGGCAAGGGCGCCCAAGAACTCGGACTCACCGGGCTCGTCGACCCAGAGGACTTTCGCAATCTGTTTCGCGGTCTTAGCCCGGACGGGACAATGGCTCTCGTTCGTAACGCTGGTTCACCGAGGCGCCGGACCGGTTGGGATGTGACCTGGAGCGTTCCTAAATCGGTGTCCACCGTGTGGTCCCAAGCAACGGAAAGTGTGCGTCAACAAATCGAGGCCGCCGTCAACGCGGCCGTCGGGGAGGGAGTCGGTTACCTCGAAACGATTGGGATGGTCTCGCGACGAGGCGTGGACGGGGTCATTCGGGATCAGGCGAGACTCATCTTCGCTGCCTTCCCCCATTCGACCAGTCGTCTTCAAGATCCTCAATTGCATGTACATACGATCTTGATGAACCTGGCCGTCCGCCCCAACGGATCCACCGGCACGATTGATCCCAAGGAACTCTTCCGCCACCAGCATGCCGCAGACGCCCTCTTCCGCGCGGAACTCGCCGCCCAGTTGGAACAACGCTTGGGTCTCCTGGCGGAGCGCGAAGGTCGCGCCTTCGAACTTTCCGGGGTCGACCGTCAGCTCATGGCCGCGTTCTCCAAACGGCGCCAGGAGATCGCTGCCGTGCTGGCCGAACGCGGACTTTCCGGAGCCAAGGCCTCCGAGATCGTGGCCTTCGAAACTCGGACGAACAAGAAGGCGGTCGATCGTCAGACCCTGTTTACGGCGTGGCGGAAGATCGGTCTGCAACACGGCTGGAGCACCGAGCAGGTCGAAGAATTGATCCGGGCGCCCCTGGGTCCGCGGAATCGCGCCAAGGAATATCAACGCACGGAGGTTGAATCGCTGAATCGGCTGACGTTACACGACAGCCATTTTGCCTGGCGGGACCTGACCCGCGCCTTGGCGGACGAGGCGCAGGGACGAGGGTTGGGCGCTCAGGATGTTTACGCCCTCCGGGATGCCATCCTGCAAACTCGGAAAGTGATCCTGATCGGACAGAAAGACCGGGAAGCTCGGTTTACAACTCCGGAGATGCTCGAAATCGAGCGACGGTTTCTGGCGGCGTCCCGGCAGCTTCAAGGCGACGCCCGCCTCGTCACCAAGGTCCATTCGCTTCAGGAGCCCCTCTTGGACCATCACCCGACATTGTCTGACGAACAACGCGCGGCGGTCGTCGCCGTGACGGGGTCGCAGGGCGGACTCCAGCTCGTGACCGGAATGGCCGGCACGGGGAAGTCATTTGCCTTCGGGGTCGGAAAGGAGATCTGGGAAGCGCAGGGCTTGGAAGTTCTTGGCGGATGCTTGAGTGGCAAGGCCGCCGCCGGATTGCAGGACGGCAGCAAAATTCCCAGCCAGACGCTACATCGGCTCTTGTGGGGAATTGCCAACGGCGTCACCCCGCTCAGCGCCCGCTCGGTGGTCTTGGTCGATGAGGCCGCCATGGTCGGCACACGTCAACTTTTGGAACTGACGACCCGGTGTCTTGCGGCCCGGGCCAAACTCGTGCTGGCCGGTGATGTCGGCCAACTCCAGTCGGTGGAGGCGGGTGGGGGATTCGCGGCCCTGATCAAAGAATTCGGCGCCAGCACCCTGACCGAGATTCAGCGGCAGCGAGAAGAGTGGGCCCGAGCGGCCGTGAAGGACTTTGCCGCGGGCCGATCCGACCAAGCCCTGGATGCCTACGAATGCCGCGGATTGCTCCACCGTGAGAACGAGCCGGAAAAGGCCGAAGTCGCGCTAATCGCCCGGTGGAAGACTTCCGCTCCGCCCAATCATTCGGACCAGATCATCTTGGCCGGCACCAATTCGGAAGTCACTCGCCTCAACGCGCTCGCCCAGCAACAGCGACTCGCCGCAGGAACTGTTTACGGTGAGCCGATCTCGGTCGGCGACGAGCGCGTCTATGTCAACGACCGTATTCTCTTCACGCGGAACAGCCAGGTCCTCGGCATCTTCAATGGGGAAGTGGGAACCGTCACGGATCGCCAAGGAACTCAGCTCACTGTGGTGATGGAAAACGGGCGAGCGGTGTCGGTAAACACGCACGAATACCCCCATTTGCGTTTGGGCTACGCCCTGACGACACACAAAGCCCAGGGAATGACCACCGAGCACTCGTTCGTTCTGGCCGGACCCATGCAGAATCGAGAACAAACCTACGTCCAAGCGTCACGAGCCCGGGGCGACACCCAGTTTTTTATCGGAACGGAGGACCTTCAGCGGACTGCGGATCGTATGGCGCGCAGCCAGCCGAAGGAACTCGCCAGCGATTTGGTGGCGGCTGGGCCGGAGCTGGAATTGGCGTTGAGCAGGTAGCGGTTTGTAAACGCTGTAAACCCGGCTCAAGGCGCGACCGGAATCTCCGAGCGGGCGCGGGTCAAGATTTCGCGCGGCACCTGGACAATCCGTTCTTCCGGACCACACCCAGCGTGAGTCGGGAGTTTCGGGCTGGCAGTGGCCGTGATGTCCTTGCCGATCACGGCAAAGTCACCGGATTCCATTTCGAGGATGTCAGGACATCCGTGACCGCCCGAACATGGGCGGAGAGAGTTTCCAACGGGGGAGTAGAGGAGGCTGCGGAGGAACATGGCGAGGGGATTATCAATATACTGATATGCGTCGTCAAGCCAGAGTTCGCGTATCGCTTCGGTGTGGCTACCCGGAATCAGCGGACCCTCGTTTGCAGCGAAGTCGTTCGGCTACTTTCTACTGAACGCAAGAAGCAGGGCGTTTCCATGAACGCTTTGGCGGCGAAGTCAGGACTCAGCCAGTCCTTCATCAGCATGTTCGAATCGCAACCCGCCAACCCGACGATCGACACGTTGCTACGAATCTCCGAGGCCCTGGGGATGGATGCCGGAGAAGTGCTGAAGACCGCCTTGGGGAACGCTGGCGGAGGCGGGGTCGGGCCGCAAAGTCGCCAAGGCGGCCGTTAGGAAAGAGTCTATTGGCAGTCACGCGCCGGCCAGACGAAAGAATTGGGGGCATCGTTTCAGTGGCCACAAGTCCGCTGGCTCGCCCTTTCTCGGGACCTCAAGCGGCACGGGCGGTGCCGTTTAAGCGTCAGACTTGAAATAGGCATTCCGCCGGTCCACGTGTCATCGTCGCAGGATGACGATCCGGTCCTGCCAGTCCCAAGCCGAAGCTTCTTCATGGAGTTTGATCAGGGCACGGATCTGTCCGCCGAAATCGGACGAAGAGATCGTCCTTTGATCCACAAAAATCACTCCGCCGTGCCTTCGACCTTGTTCTCCCCAGGTCTTGAGGAGGGGTGGAATGGTCGACCGATCATAAGTGACCAGAGTCAGCCTCTGCTTGGCTGCGTCTTGTAGGACCTGCCAATCTGGTTCGGCCAGGAACCGTCCTTCTTCCCACTCCGCCAGAGAGCGCACCCAAAGATTCTGGTCCTTTCGCCGCAGCCCACTCGCCACGTCGGTCGAAATTTGCTCGTCGAGGAGGAGGCGCAGCATGGCTACGTCTTCTTGCGCTTCGCACCGGCGACGAACTCGGTCGCCTGCGGTAGCATTCGCTTGAGGGACTCAAAGTCCACCGCGTCGTTGTCCTGAATCGCCGCCGCGATTTCCTCCGGGAAGGCCTCAGCATAGTTGAACGCCGCCTGAACCTTGGTCTCCGGCCAAGAGAGATGTCGGGCGACGGCACCTCGGTCCAATTGGTAATCGCGGGCGATCGCCATAACCTCCCAAACGCCCAGAGAACTACCCTGTATACAGGCCTGCCGGCCTCGGCCTGAGTCCCGAAAATCGATAAAGGCGAACTCGGACCGCCGAATTCCTTCTTCCACCAACCGGGCGCTGGTGTCACTGGGCGTCCAGCCCATACGGCTAGCCATCCGCTTCAACCGTTCGCCGCTGGCCATGGGTAACCGCATGCTGATGACCATTGAAGTGCTCGCCATAAAATACCCTTACAAAGTAACTGTTGTAGCCATTGTGGCTGGTGAAGTTCGCCTTTGTCAACCAGGCCCCGCTGGCTTCACCCGTGAACTTGGCTTGAAATGGCGACCGAAAACGCGCGAATCCCGACCGTAATCACCCATGAATACCCGCATTTCAGGATCTTCACAGTCACCGATCCACCGATTTCTCTGCCCCAGCGATCACTTTACCGAGCCCAATCTGGAGAACCTCGGAAATCCGGAGGAGCGAATCCAAGGTGGGGTTTCCTTCGAGATTCTCCAAGCGGCTGATCATCGATTGGTTAAGACCCGCTTTGGCCGCCAAGACATTCATCGAAAGCCCTTGGGCCTCCCGCGCCTCCCGAAGGCGCCGGACAATCTCCGCCGCAACCGCTGCCCGCCGTTCGACTTTCGTCACGCCGCCTACCTACGCCAAATCGGGCTTGACGGGATATATGCGTAAAAGCATAACTCTCCTCCTATGTTCCTTCGCCGACTTGGTTCTCCTTTAGCGCCTGGCACCCCTTTGTGCTCGGGCGGACACGGATGTCCCGACATCCTTGAATTGACATCCGGTGATTTCGCCGTGATCGGCACTGACATCACCAGCACCGCTTCAAGTTACCTTCCCCTGGGTTCCGGGTGTGGAGCGCAAGAGCGAATCGTGCAAATCCCCCGTCACACGCTCGTCCGAGCACGGAGTGACATACCACAGAGCGTCTAACCCGAAAGTTCTGGAGTCGCTGCCGCTTGAGATGCGGTGCTGACCTCCCGGGCCTACTGGTACCACAAGCCCAATTCCCGCAATGAAGTGTGCCGGCCAGCACCGACGATAACGTGATCGAGTACCTCTATTTTCAGGAGTTGTCCGGCACGAATTAGATCTTTCGTCACCCGGATGTCCGCTTCCGATGGGCTAGCGTCGCCTGAGGGATGGTTATGTGCCAGGACCACCGCCGACGATGCGGAAATGATCGCGGCTCTAAACACCTCGCGACTGTGAGTGATGACGGTATCCAAGGTTCCAGTGGCGACGACATGGTGCCCCCGAACGCGGCGACGCGTGTTCAAAAGGAGGGCGACGAAGGTTTCCACGTCCGGGTTGAAGTTCGGGGCGGTGGCTACGTGTAAACGCCAGTAATCGGCCGCCTTCTGGGGGTTATCGCATTCCAGTAAACATTCGGGGAGCGGGCAGTCGCGTAGGGTGACCACCTTGTACTCAACCGGATCATTCCCACGGCGGCGGTGCCCGGGTCGCTCCGTCAGTTGCGGAAATTCGAGCTGCTCGGAAGGCCAACCCCGACTGCCCGCAGCCTTGGGGTGTTGGGAATCGTGGGTTGGACCTTGCACGAAGCTGGCCTCCTATTGCCGCTGGGAGGGGAGGGTGGCCTTCGCTAGCGAACCCGTGGACCGACGCGATTGGTTGAGTTCCTGCGTGCCGCTGGCGTCCGGATGGTCCCGCGGTTGACTGATGATCCACGTGTGCGCTTGGTCGGCGGCTTTGGCCAGGACGAGCAGATCATCGCGACCGAACGAGGTGGTCGATTTCCAGGTTTCGCCGTCCCGGTAGGTCCGGTCGAACGTGACGTTGTGGCGTAGCCCATTCTCGGTTTCGTTGGCCCAGATCGACGCCCGAATGGCGCCGAGTCGGACCTCGTGGACCGGGCGAGCGCGCGCGGGCTGAGTGGTGGGTTGAGTGGCCATGAATTCCTCCCTTGGATGGTTGTGGGGAGCAGCGTCCCGGACGGACGGTTTTCCCTAACCTGTCACATACCACAACTGCGGACCCCTTCGTCAAGGGGGCGAGATTGACCGAGGAAGCGACAGAAGGTGTGGACTTCGATGGAATGCCAATTCACTGCGCAATGCCACCTATTGCAACAAGGCGCATGTCTGTGGTAGGATGATTTCATGACGCAATCCACGATCACTGACAAATTCCAGACGACCATTCCGCGTGAAGTGAGGGAGGCGCTTCACCTCAAGCCGAGGCAGCGTCTGTCCTACGAGGTTCGGACGGACGGTTCTGTGGTGGTTCGCCCGGAACCCGCGCTTGACGAACTGTTCGGCAGCTTAAAGCTGCGGCGCCCCGTAGCCACCGCCCGCGAGGAGAAACAGGCGGCGCGGGAGGCAATCGCCCGGAACGCGGCCGGAAAGGAAACTCCATGAGCACGCGCTACCTGGTCGACACCAATGTCCTGCTCCGCTTTCTCTCCGGTGAGCCGCCGAAACAGGCCGAAGCGGCCAAACGGCTCTTCGAGGCGGCAGCAGCCGGGAACGCTTCGCTGGAAGTCTCGCCGGTCATCGTGGCCGAAGCCATGAACACGCTGGTGTCGTTCTACAAAGTCGACCGGGTGGATGCGGCCGTGAAACTCACCGCACTCCTCCGACGGCGTGGCGTCAAGGTTCGGGAGGCGGAACCAGTGTTCGGCGCCCTTGAACGACTTCAGAAGTTCAATGTCGGTTTCGCCGACGCCTTCCTGGCGGCGGGCGGCGCGGATGAAGGCGTTCCCGTTGCGTCGTTCGACCGCGACCTCGACAAGTTTAAGGACGTGACCCGCTTCGAGCCAGCCTGACGGACTCCTGCCAACTGGCCGCTATGACTCCCATTTTGCAAACTCCAGTTGTGGTAACCTATTTTACCACAACTGCTTGAGCTGGTAGGGGACACGGCTATGGCCCGGGTCTGAGGGTCGGTTTCGCCATCGTCGGCAACGCCTACTTCCGGCGAAGCTTTCGACTGCCGGTTGCGAAGCGCGGTTATCTCCTGGTAAAATGAACAGAGTCGAAGCGGAGAGATGTCACGGCCATGGAAATCACCCTGCAAATCCCCGACAACCTGGCCTTCCTGCTGCCCCAGCCGGAGATGTTGTCCCGCGAGTTCCTGGAGGCTTATGCCGCCGACTCCTACCGGAACGAGCGCTTAACCCGTCATGAGGTCGGTCAACTCCTGGGACTGGACCGCTGGCAAACCGAGGAGTTTTTGGACCGGCGCCAAGCGCAGCGTCCCTTCCAGGCCGAGGACATGAACCTTGAGCGTTCCTCACTCCGACGTAAATGAAACCCGCCCCACTTTCGATCATTCCAAGCTCATGCCATCGGGGCGGCCTGGAGTGAAAGGCGCGCTTTGGACTGAAAAAGCTCCAGCAAACGCCCAACCCGCATGTAATTCTCCATCTCCGTCTGCTCCTCGGGCGTGGCAGTTCCCGCCCGGGCAATGGCCGCAAGCTCGTTCATCCGTTCGAGGTCTGACTCGGGAAACTGAAATCCCAGAATCGACTCCGCAGCAGCCTTCGACCAGTTTGGCCGATCAGGTTGGATGACCCGTTCAAATATGGCTGCTTCGGTCGAGGCGCTCTTAGAAATCATACGCTTCAAGAACATTTATAGCACGATCAAAGCAGCCCATGCAAGGTGGGCTCAAAGTTGTCCACAACGTTCTGGCTTCCCTCTCTCCGGAATTGACACTTCCCGCAATCCACGGGCGAAAAGTTTACGGCTCCGCTACCGGCGTCAAGGTCGTGCTCGGGGCCTCGCCTCCACCTTGACCCCGTTCGCTCCGCCGAATTCTCGCCTCTAGGAATTGCGGTGGTGGAGTGATGCTCGGTGCCGAATGAACCGGACGCTTTAGTAATCCTCTGGCAGCAAGATTGTGGTCACGCTCCGGTCGGCCTCTGTGATGATCCAGTAAGTCACGCCAGCCTGAGTCTGGTACGCCGACAAGATACGCGTTCCTTCCTGGAGGGCCTGGTCGTTGGCCGCGCGGTCTGAAGGATCCACGTTTCCCCAATCCCGGTTCCGGTGACGTTGCAGCCCTTGGAGGATTTCCTCCGCGGAAACTTGGGATAGCGCATTTGGAGTCGCCACGATCTGGCCCAGCGGAACTCCCGGAAGTCGTGCCCGTGGAACGAATCGCAACTGGTCGATCGAGCCGTTCGGCGGCACGGCGGACGGTTCGCGCCCGGGGTTGTTCATATCAGGTGCGGCCATTCTGGATCCTCCTACTTATCTCATATCACAAGAGAGGGTCGAAACACAAGGGGTGGACCGGTTAGCCCCTGGCGAAGACTTCACCGTTCGTGAGAGGATAGTCTTGGGAGAATGGAATGGGCGCACCGGAGACACAGGTAATCACAGTAGACGAATCGGGCGACCGCCGGCTGACGCGGCCAGAATTTCAGGCGCTCAATCGAATCCCCCACTTCCTGGAATGGCTCGCCAACCTGGCCAACCCCAATACCCGGCGCGCGTATCAAGCCGATTTGGTTTGTTTCATGCGCTTCGTGGGCCTGGCTCAACCAGAGGACTTCGCCTCGGTGACGCGGGCTCACCTGATCGCCTGGCGGAAGGATCTCGAACGGCAGGCGCTGCAACCGGCGACGATTCGCCGACGCCTTTCGGCGGTCTCCGAGTTGTTCGAGTTCCTCTGCGAAGAGAACAGCATCGCCCGGAACCCCGTAAACGGCGTCCGGCGCCCTAAGGAAGGCGCCAATGAGGGCAAGACCGCAGCCATCTCCGACGCCCAGGCCAAACGGCTCCTGAACGCGCCTGACCCGTCCACGCTCAAGGGAAAACGCGACCGGGCCATCCTGGCGGTCTTGCTGTACCATGCACTTCGCCGGAGCGAACTCTGTCGGCTTCGGGGCAAGGACTACGAAGTCCGTCGCGGCGTGCCCACCTTGGTCGTCCAAGGCAAAGGCTCGCGACTTCGGTACCTGCCCGTTCACCCGGTCGCCGCTGCCCTGATCGAAGACTACCTCGATGCCGTGGGTCATCGTGAGGATGCGGAGGGAGCCCTTTTCCGACCGGTCCAGAATCCCGGGGGCACGTTGGAAAAGTGCCTGACCGGGCAGGCCATTTACCAAAATGTCGTCAAACACCATGCTCTGGTGGCGCAAATCCCGGTGCGGTCCATTCGTCCACACTGTTTACGGGCCACTGCTGCCACCAATGCGTTGGAGCATGGGGCCGACATTGCCAAGGTCCGCGACTGGCTCGGGCACAGCACCATTTCGACCACCCAACTGTACGACAAGCGTCGTCACCGGCCCGAAGACTCACCGACCTTTAAGGTGGAGTATTGAGGGTACCTTCTGGCCCGGCCTCGGAGTCTTGAGCTTCTCCCAAGATGTAATTCGCCGCTCGCTGGGCATCGCTGGCCGCCCGGATCAACCAAGTCCGATGATCCGATACTCGGAGGACATCCAGCCAGCCCTTGAGATAGGCGGCCGAATTGTCGAGGTCGTCCTCGATGATGCCGGCCTGAATGCCGAGGAAGGCGGCCGCCATTTCCGCGACCAATTCCTCCTGGCAGTAGATTTTCTGGGCGGTCCCGGAAGCATCTATGCCCCGATTCTCGATGAGCGATTTCCGGTTGAGCCGCGACGAGTGGCCGCTGGCATGGGAAAGTTCATGAAAAAGTGATTTATAGAATCGCCATTCAGCGCGAAACGTCCGGCGGTCGGGCATCTCGACGATATCCTCATTGGGAAGGTAGTGTGGGTAGGCCTTCCGTCCTTCGTGGATCACCGGCAGGTTGGGCATCCCCGCGACAATCGCCTTCGCCTTCTCGGCCATGGCGCTCACCGTGAACGTCTCTGGCTGGGGCGGCTGAGGGAATTCGATACCTTCAATCTGACAGGCATTGAAAACCGTATAGAGCTTGAGAAAACGCCGGGCCGGCGTCTCCGGATTGGATTCACCGCCGCTTCCGGTGCCCTCGGCGTCGCGCTTCCAGGTGCCCATCTTTACGATCGGCATCCCGTGCTCGCCGCGACGAACGGTTCCACCCAGCTCACGCGCCTGCAGGAATGTCAGGAAGAAGGGAGATTGGAATTCATGGGCGCCGAGCAGAAAGACGTTGATTCCGCGATACGTTTTGCCCGTGGAGAAGTTTCGCGGCAGACCGACTCGGGCCACGGACGGCGACTGCCAGGGAACCACTCCCTGTTCCAGTTTTGCCAGAATCTGCTCCGTGACCGCTTCAAAGACATCCCGCCGCGGCGGTCGCAAATCGGCCAATCCTTCGGAGTTTCCCGGCGCCCGGCGCGAATGCCGGCCCGCGTCCAATCTGTCCACTCTGACCGTCCTCCGCCGGCCACTCTACCACGGCGAAGTTGGACTTCGGTAGAGGCTAATTGCGGTTGGCCTGCTCGGCTGGCCGCAGGACAATGCTTTCCGGGGCGTTTCTCTGACCGGCGACCGACATTGGTGACGCTGTTTCGCTCTCGATCGTCCCTACCGCCCCGGTTCACCGCGAGTTCTCCCGGCTTCTCCGCTGCGTCCTTTGCTGCTGTTCCGCCGCTTGTTTGTTCCCATCCGCCCCTGGCCCACCTGCCGGGGTGTTCGTGGGATTCTGCTGGCCCGGTTGCTGTTGGGGGTTTCGCGGATCTTGCTGGGCCGGTGAATTCTTCTGATTCTGTTGGTTGTGCCACTCAAATAGACCCGGGGTGTGAACCAGGTAGAATGGCGGCGCGTAGAGGACCCTGCAGCCAGCCGAACCGCGCACCTGATTCGCGTCCACCGAGGACTCCTTTGGGGAGTTGGGAAAGGCGCCGCGGTGGGTGACCTTCAAATCTCCTTTCGCCAGCATTGGTTTCAACGAATCCGGTACACCGCCCATCTGGACGTACGGTCGTTGCCAATCCCCCGCCAATACTTCGGCCACTTTCGCCAGGTCCTTTTCCTGGCGGACATGCAGGAGAGTCCGAATCGGGGACTGCGGATTGTTGAGGTACTGCACCACGGTTCGAAAGTCCGTGCCGTCGATGAGAGATTCGTAGTTAGACATGGGTGTTATGAAGTTCAGGGTTGCGCGGAGGTCCACTGACCTGGCGGTCGTTGTGTGCCCGCAATTGCGCCATCACTCCCAAATCCTAGCCGTGGGGGCGGCCCTCCGGTGACCAAGCGGTTACGGAGTTGAGCCGAGTCATGGCGGAGTTCGCCGAAGCGCCGTGTTTAGGTCCGATTGCGGCCGCCCTTTTCATTCCTCACCCGTCGGATACCCATTCCGCTTGAGCCACTGGCGGACGGCCTGGGTCACTATGTCCTGCTGCGAATGAGGTTCCTGGCGTTGCAGTCGGCGTTCAAAGGCCACCTTGAGCAGGCAATCCGCCAAGCTGGCCTGCACGCGGACGGACAGCGAAACCAGGCCCCGCGGTGCCGGTGCCTGCGTTTCGGCCACTGGCCGTGCCATCTCCGACGGCGCAACCGGATCAGAGGGCGGGACTCTATCCTCGCGGACTTTCCCTTCAACGCTCCGCGAGGGTGAGCTCCGTTCCCGTATGGGCCGTACCTTCCCCGCCTCGATGACCGCCAGTGCTTCCACCGGCAAATCGGCGTTCTGCAACGCCTGGCTCAATGATCTCCGCTGACTCGTCATGCAACAGTTCCTCCAACAATGTCTTCATCTCCTTGGCCGCGGCCGCCGCGTCCGACCCCATGTGCCACACCACCCTGCCTTGGCCAGCGGCGTCCGCATAGGCCTGGAGCAGCCGCAGACCATGGGTGACCGGAATTCCGAGCGAACGGCCGGTCTCCAGAAGTTCCCGGCTCAGCCGATGCCGGACCTGCAGTTTGTTGGGAATCAGGAACGCCGCCGGGGGCCCCTTCCGGATGGTCTGGGCTTGGCGAACCACCCGCACCGCCTCCCCGGCCGCCCAGAGGTCCAGCGCCGAGGGGCCGCACGGCAGAAACGTGGCGTCACTCACAAACAAGGCCGCCCGCGTGACCTCGGACAAGCCGGCCGGACCGTCAATCACCAGAAACTCGAACTGTTCCCGCAGTACGGGAATCTGTTCCAGCAGGTCGTCCGGCGTTTGAAGACGAAGCTGGTCGGTCTCCGGCGACGCCTCGTGAATCCACTTGGACGACGAACCCTGCACATCGGCGTCCACCAGCACCACTTTCCGGCCCTGCTCGCGCAAATGGACTGCCATATGAACCGACAGAGTGGACTTCCCCACCCCTCCCTTCGAATTTGTGAACGCCAACACTTTTCCCATGCTTACTGGCTATCACGCTCGCCCACACTCTCGCAAGAGGGCTTCGGTGACGGACGGCGGGTTTGCGGGTTAGCCGCCAGGTGAGCTGGCTGCCGGGCGGTCTGGTGGGCCCGCGCGCCCGCGGGGCCGCCGGTTTGCTTGCTTGCATGCATGCAGGCTGGCTTGCGGACCTTCCGGTACGCCCGCCTGGACGTCTGCCAGCAATCAATCCATACCGGGAATTGAGACCGCAATGGACCGGGAACCGGGACAGGCGCGTACGGGGAATGGAGACAGGAATTGCCGGGAAGCCAGACAGCAGGCTCACGGGAAGCCGGACATAAAAGGACGGGAAACGGGACAGGGAATGATCAGTCAACCCCTTGATCTGGCACGCGATCCCGCGGTATAACTTCTAACTGTTGAAATAAACGTATAAATAACAACAACAGCGCGGGTTGTTGTCTTTGGGAAGGGGAGTTGGAATTGGAAGAGGAGCAGACCGAACTATCGAAGCACTTGGAGGGAAAGGATGAGCTGAATCTGGCGGAGTTCCCCCTTTCGGCCATCGCCGACCGTCACAATCCCGACCAGAAGACCATGGTGTTCGAGGATCGCATCTGGGACCGCAGCCGCGGCGAAAGCATCACCCGGAAGCTCCTCATCACGGCCGCGGACGAATACGGCCTGCCCACCGCTCTCGACGACGAGGTCATCCTGGGCCTGGTCCAGCTGTCGCGGCTTCAGGGATTCGCCGAGCGCCGGGTCCAATTCACGCGCTATCAGCTGATCCAGTTGCTGGGTTGGCGCGACGAGGGCAAAAGCTACGAGCGCATTGAGACTTCCCTGAACCGTTGGATCGGCGTCACCCTGTACTACCAGAACGCCTGGCGGGACCGGGAGAATGCGTGCTGGGTGGATGAGAAGTTCCATCTACTCGACAACGTGACCCTGTATGACCGTGAGCGGATGGCCCGGGACCGGGCGACCCAATCCGCTCTGCCCATCTCCAGCTTCACCTGGAACGAGGTGGTCTTCCGCAGCTTCCGGGCGGGCAACCTGAAGAGCCTCGACTTCGACTTCTACCGGCGGCTCGAAAGTGCGGTGGCCAAGCGGTTGTACCGGTTCCTCGACAAGCGCCTTTTCCATCGCCCGCGCTGGGAATTCAACCTGCAGGAGCTGTGCTGGGAACACGTCGGGCTGGCCCGCTCGTACGATGCCGCCAACCTGAAGCGGAAGCTTCGTCCCGCTATCGCCGAATTGGAACGGAACCACTTCATTCGCGAACTACCGGATGCGGAGCGCTTCCGCAAGGTGCGATCGGGAGAGTGGCGGGTCGTGTTCGAACGGGCCGGTCGCGGAGGGACCAAATCCGAGGCGCCACCGCCCGCAGATGAGCCGTTGTCTCAGGCCCTGATCGCCCGCGGGGTGACCCTATCGACCGCCGTTGAGTTGGTAGGGAAATTCTCCCCGGAACGGATCCAACAGCAATTGGAGGTGTTCGATTGGCTCGTGAGCCAGAGGGAGCCCCGCATCCGCCGGAGTCCGGCCGGGTTTCTGGTCAGCGCCATCCGCGGGGAGTACGTGCCGCCCCGCGATTTCGAAAGCCGGCAGCAGAAGGCGGTGGCCACGGCAAACGCAGTGGAACGAGAGGTCAAACGCCTCGCCAAGGTCGAACGGCAGCGGTGCCGGGAAGAATTAAAACTTCAGCAGCGGCGAGAGGTGATTGCCGGCTTTTGGAGCACTTTCTCGGATGAGGAACGTCCGGGCCTCGAAGCGGAGGCCCTTGGCCTGGCCTCCGCCTTCGAGCAAACCCTGCTTGAGGGCGGGGGATCGCTGGCCGACGCCACCCGCCAGAAACTGCTCGACGAATTCGCGCTGCGGGGCCTGGAAGCGAACGAATAAACGACGAGTTTGGGTTTCGCGGCGGGGTGAGCGCACCGTGCTCGCGAGAACTCTGATCTACTCCGCTACCGCTCCTTAGTCAGGGCACTTCTGGACATCATAGCCTGTAGTCCGTGCCTAATAATAATCTCACCCCGTTGTTCTCCTCACTCACCGATGAATGGCCCACGCCCCGGTGGTTGTTTGACGCCTTACACACCGAGTTTGGCTTTACCTTGGATCCCTGCGCCACCCGGGCCAACGCCAAGTGCGCTCGATTCTTCACGCGCGTCGACGATGGGTTGCGCCAGGATTGGAGTCGGGACGCCGTCTTCATGAACCCGCCCTATGGACGCTTGATTGGGCATTGGGTGAAGAAGGCCTACGTATCAGCGCGGCAGGGAGCCCTGGTAGTCTGTTTGCTTCCCGCCCGGACGGATACCCGTTGGTGGCACGACTACGTGATGCGCGGCGAAATCCGGTTGCTCCGGGGACGGCTGACGTTTGAGGGTGGCAAATACCCGGCGCCCTTCCCTTCGGCGATTGTCGTGTTTCGCCCATCCGAATTCCGGCTGATCTCTGTCGAGTGCCAGGGTCCGATTCGAATTCCCCCGGCCCTCCTTCCAGTCGCGGAACTTGCTGACGGGCCACTCCCCGCGCCGGAAGTGAGGCCGACACCACGGACTCCCGCCGCCTTGCGCAAGCAAATCCGAATACATCTCCAGCTAGCTCGCGAACGCGCAGCACGTACTGTTTGCGCGCACCCGCTCGCAGAGTCCTCGGAAGCGGTTGCGAAGCTACCCCGTCGTTCATCTGACTTTCTGCTGCTCAATCCGCCCGTTTGAAATGTTGTGACGGCAACGGGCCGGTACACCGCCGAGCCCGGCGGATTACTGGATACCCGCTCGGGCCCGTGGGTTGGGGTGCCCTTGAAGGTCATGCTCCCAGAGGGCCGAGCGGATTCGACCGGGTTCTGCCGGAGTAGTTCGGGGTCAGGTGAACCGGGCTTTCGGATTCGGTGGGAATCATGGTAGAAGCGATGGATGAATCCTGAAGTCACACGTCCCACTCTTGCCGAGCAACCCTGGTTGAAGGAGATCCTGCGCGACTGGGGCTTTCGCCCTTCCGCCGCCGCCACGTTCACCAATGGCCGAGCCTCCCTCCGCCTTGAGGGCACAGTCCTGATCGCGATCCCGGCCGACGGCACCAAGGTGTGGCGCTCTGAGCTCAATCAGGCTCCGCCCAAGGCGGTCCGCCAGCTCCTCGACACCATCCTGGCCTCACCCTCCTTCCTTTCACAGGCGGAGCTGGATCGCCGTGCGGGTCGGGAGCGGCAGGGACAAGAGGCGTTGCGGAATCTTGCCGGGAGCATCCGCGAAAACCCCGACACCCACTGCGGCCCGCACCTTCGTCGTTTCCTTTGGTCCCTCTTCAACGGACACCACGCTCTCAACCTGTGGGGACTGAAAAGCGTCCTCGATAGTCGGCACAATGAATGGGTCGCCGAAGTCTTCACCGCGTGGATGGAAGGTCATGTCTCCGAAGGCGCCCTTCGGACTGCGTTGCGCGCCTCCGGCGAACTGGACCGGTGGGATACCGTGACGATGTGCGCTGCCGATCAGGACCGTCTCACCGAGGCATTGGATGGCATCACCAGTGTCCTGAACTCGACGCCCCCAGGTCGCTCCGCAACTCACCTCAGTTGCGCCAACGACCTTCTTCGGGAGGCCTCAGATCAACTCCTGCAGGCCCGCCGCTCCGGGACAGAGGCACCTTGAAAGTCGAGGCTCTGACTACCACAAGGACAAACGTTCCAAAGTGGTGGCCCGTTCCGGGTCCGTCAGTTCCAACGATACTTCCGACTCGGCGGTACGTGATCTCTCTGCCCGCCCTTCAAGATCTGGAAGCTCCGCCAAATGATGAATCAGGGAAACTTGGCCGAACTCCGCACTAGCCTCGTGGCTGGTAAGCGTCTCGAAATAATACGCTGGGTGAATGCAAGCGGACGAGCCTGTTGCGATCCCCGGAGTGGAAGAACAATTCCGCCATTTCCAGTCGTCGTCACGAGCCGACAAACAACTGGCGGGAGTTCGTTTGGAAGATGTGCTCGAAAAGCGAGCTCTGGATCAGGCCCTGAATGCCAAGGAATTTGCTGTGCTCGCGGGCATTTCTTACTCAACCGCGAGGCAGTGGTTCCGCAGTCCCTGCTTCCCGGCGTTGCGAGGGTTCGTCTTCTGGACGGACTTCGTGGAATGGAGGCGCAGAAGTTTTGGTGCGGAGATGCTAAACATTGGCTTTGCATCTCCTGGCTCGTCATCTTGGTCGGACTCGGTCGAGACCCTGCGCCTACCGCCGAAGGCCAGGAAAGTGTTGGCGGAAGCCTCCTGTGGGGCGACGAGCCAGGTTTCCAGGTGAGATCCGCCAACATGGCTTTCCTGTCAGTGTGATCGCCTCCGCGCTTGCGAGAAAGTGCAGGGTACGGCGGGATCGTGGATCAGTTGGCTTCGTCGTCTGTCTCCTGAAGTGAGGCGCGTATCCTGCTGGTGCCGCGCTACGCCGCATTCACTTTGTCCAACTCGTTCCTGACCTGGTTCTTGAGGGAAGTGAGAAGAAACGTTCGGAACCTACCCTTGTCGCGACCAATGCCCTTGAGAAAATCATGGCGTAACAGACCCGCAAAACAGCCGTGCACGAAGTCCTCGTAATCGTGCAGCGTGAAATCCGCGCACGTAGCCAGACTACGGCGGGGGTCGCGGCAACTCTGGAACAAGGAGTTTAGGGCGGCCACCGAATCGTTCTGTGCACGGCGAACGAGGCCCAGTGAGTCATCGTAAACAAGCCTTGGGCTCGAGCCCTATTCGCACCCGTGTTCCCGTTCTCGGCCACGCGCGAGTGTTGAAGGGAGCCGATACAGGTGGGAAGCGGAATTGCCTCTAGTAGTCCCGCAATGGCCTACCTCTTACCCCCTATTTCAGCGCTTCGGGCACCGAAACTCGACAGAAGCGATGCCAAATT
This sequence comes from uncultured Verrucomicrobiota bacterium, assembly GCA_964474315.1. GTDB lineage: Bacteria > Verrucomicrobiota > Verrucomicrobiia > Limisphaerales > UBA9464 > UBA9464. The sequence goes on from CAYYSX010000056.1 coordinate 24,972, forward strand.
CCAACGTGAGCGAGTATGCCCAATAGCGATAAGCTCCTGAAGCTGGCAGAGAGGGTCGTGTGCGAGATTGACCACTTTGGGCGAGGTGCTCCTTTCGTTGCCTACGTCAATGTGACCGGCCCAGAGGATTTCGAGCACGTCTTCATTACCCGCGGCGACGGGCATCCGGTTCGCCCAGAATCGTCGGCAAATGTCCAGTACGTCCGGTATCGCCTCCCCCTTGGCCGCATCGCAGAGACCAAACCAGGAGATGAATCCGTGGTGCGCGTCCCAAAATGTGTCGGGCTGCGAGCCATTCCTGGCCAGTTCCACGAAACCACCTACACGGTTTTATCCAGGAATGTATTCCGTCTGAAATCCATCCAAGATGTTTTGGAAGCGTTTGAGAACCAAATCACATTTCCCGATGGAACGCTGTTCATCCAGGCATTGCGACGGTGGATCGCCCGAACCCATGAGGAAATTGTCGCCGACGTGGGCAAGCCACTACGACGACGATTGGCCGAGACTTTTTCACTTGCAGGTATTCCCGTGGTTGACAACGCCCAAGGAAACATTTGGCGCCTACCCATCCACCGATTCATCGTAATTGCTGGTGCCCCTGGCACCGGAAAGACGACGACCGCTATCGGTCCAACTCGCTGGAAATACGCCCATGGTGTGGTCGTCGGTGAAATAGTGGACGCGCCAACGCCACCACCGTTGATCAACCTCAATCAACTCGAAGCGTTCTCCACGCCGAGGATGAAATGTATCCGTCTTAGCAACGGCGTCTAGGCGGGGAGGGCGAGATGGGGGTAGATTGCTTGGATGTCAGGAATGCTGCGCGGATTTCCAGGCGCTGGGGGTCAACTCAGCGACCCGTTTGAGGGGCCAATCGCCAAGTTTGGGCAGGATGTCGTGGAGATATGCGCGGAGTTTGATATCGAGGCGGCGGCAGGTCTCGACGATGGAGATGAGGGCGGCGATTTTGGGCCCGGCGCTCTCGTCGCCGACATGAAGCCAGTTTTTTCGGCCGATCGCGATGGGTCGCATGGCGCCTTCGCACCAGTTGTTGTCGATCTCGATCTGCCCGTCCTTCAGGTATTCTTCCATACGGCCCCATTGTCCCAGGGCGTAATCGCAGGCTTTGGCCAAAGCACTGGCCGGGGTGACTTCCTGGCGGATCTGGACGAGGCGGTTTTTCAACTCAACCATGAGCGGCTGGCTCT
>CAYYSX010000057.1:0-20911 GCA_964474315.1 uncultured Verrucomicrobiota bacterium
AGTCGTCTGTCCCCAGACGACAGTCGTCTCGGGAGAGACGACTCTACAGGGGAGCTCGGTCCGCGGCTTTAAGGACCATTTCAAGAGGCGCCTCCGGGGACCACTTCATCCAGAAATCCCTTCCCTTCCCCCGGTCATTTCGCGAAGGCTGCGTTCGTTTCGCACATGTTCACCGGAACCTTTACCGCCCTGGTCACCCCGTTCCGCCAAGGGAAAGTGGACGAGGAGGCCTTCGCCAAACTCATCCGTGCCCAGATCAAAGGCGGGGTCAACGGGATCGTTCCCGTCGGAACCACCGGCGAATCCCCCACTCTCGACTGCGATGAACACATCCGGGTGATCGAGCTTGCGGTTCAGTTTGCCGACGGGCGCATCCCGGTCATTGCCGGCACCGGCGCGAATTCCACCCGCGAAGCCATCGACCTCACCCGCCGCGCCCAAGCCGTGGGGGCCAATGCGACCCTCCAGGTAGCTCCTTACTACAACAAACCCAGCCAGGAAGGTCTTTACCAACACTTCAGGGCTATCGCGGAAAACACCGGATTACCCGTCATGCTCTACAGCATTCCCGGACGCTGCGGGGTGGAAATCGCGGTGGACACGGTCATCCGCTTGGCGACCGACTGCCCGACGGTCGTGTCCCTCAAAGAAGCCGGCGGTTCGTGCGACCGGGTTAGCCAGCTTCGTGCGGCTCTGCCGGGGAAATTCACGATCTTGAGCGGAGACGATTCATTGACCCTGCCGTTCATGTCGGTAGGCGCCGCGGGCGTCGTCAGTGTCGCCTCGAACCTCGCCCCACGCGCCGTTTCCAAAATGGTCTCGGTATATCTGGACGGTGATGCGCGGGCGGCGCGACGGCTGCACGCGAAGCTCTTTCCGCTCTTCCGCAACCTTTTCATTGAAACGAACCCGGTGCCGGTGAAGACCGCGCTGGCCCTGTTGGGCCAGATGGACGCCGAAGTGCGCCTGCCCCTGGTGCCCGCTCAGAAGGAAACCGAAGTTCTGCTCAGGAAAACCCTCCACCAGGTGGGATTGCTGAGCTGAGCCACCCGCATCGGGAGTCGGTTGAACTAGGGGGGACACCTCGGCCGCAGGTCTGGCTTAAAAAAAGCCCCACCGGTAAAGGTGGGGCTGGGAGCCAACGAAACGGGGCGGGCAGGTTTAACTGGTCTTGGCGCCCAGACCGGTCAACAGACTGTTGACGGCGTCGGCCTGGGCGGCGGTGAGGCCCGGAATGCGACGAATCTTTTCCAACGTGCTAAGGGCACCAGACCAGTCCCGGCCCCGGATGGCAGAAACCGTATTCTGCACCAATTGCACGGTGTCGGTATCGGCCGTGCGAAACGCTTCGACGAGCTTGGTGGTATCAAGCCCCGCGAGGTTGGTCGGAGGAGCGGTCTTGGAGGCCGCGCGGCTCTTGGAGGCGCCGTCCGCGGTGGAGGAACCGGTGCTGTGGCAGCCCGCTATCAGGCCGGCGACCAGAAAAACAAGGAGGAGTGAAGTAGGCTTCATAGGGCGGTTTTTGATTGGGTGAATGCGCCTTGCACCTGCAAGCAATCAACTGAAAAGGTTCCGGCGTCAATGGCTCATAATGGCTCGGATAACCGGCTGTCGTCCGAGATGATTCGCCTTCAGCCAGAGCCCTCGAGCTGGTAAGGGGAACCCGCATGACGCGCGTGATCATCAACGGCGCCCGAGGACGCATGGGCCAAGCCCTGCTCGTCGGGGCCGCTCAGGACCCGGAACTGGCCGTGGCCGGGGCCATCGATCAAGGCGACGATCTCGCCGCCCTCATGGGAGGAACCGATGTCGTGATCGAATTCTCCTTTCACCCGGTCACGCCCGCCGTCGCCCAGCTCTGTGCTCAAAACGGCCGGGCTCTGGTCATCGGCACCACCGGACACACCGACGCCGAGAAGGACGTCATCCGCCACGCCGCGTCCCAAGTCCCCCTCGTCTGGGCCTCCAACTACTCCACCGGCGTCAATACCTTGTTCTGGCTGACGCGACGCGCGGCGGAAATTCTCGGACCTTCCTTCGATCTGGAGGTAGTGGAGATGCACCACCGCCTTAAGAAGGATGCTCCCAGCGGGACCGCGACCACACTCCTGGAAATCCTGGCCGACGTGCGTCAGATCCAGTTATCCGAGGCACTCCGGCACGGACGGCACGGCATCACGGGTGAACGAACCGCAACGGAAATCGGCGTCCATGCGTTGCGAGGTGGGGACGTGGTGGGCGATCACACGGTCATCTTCGCCGCCCACGGCGAGCGGGTGGAACTGACCCATAAAGCCAGCAGCCGCGACACCTTCGCTCAGGGAGCCCTCCGCGCCGCCAAATGGGTGGTGGGACGTCCGCCCGGAATCTATTCCATGCAGGACGTGCTGGGACTCCACTGAATGCCCTTCACCGCGCCGCCTGCCGTCTTCGTTGCCTTGGGAGCGAACCTGGGAGATCCCGCAGCGCAGGTACGGGCCGCTTTGGTTGAACTCACGGTCCTGGCCGCCGGACCGGTGCGGGCATCCTCACTCTGGATCAGCACCCCCGTGGACTGTCCGCCCGATTCGCCCACCTTTATCAATGCCGTGGCCCACTTCACTCCGCGCCCCGGCGAAACACCGGAAACCTTGTTGGAACGACTGCAGACGCTGGAAACCACCTTGGGACGCCTTCCCAAACAAAGAATCAATGAAGCGCGCCCGCTCGATCTCGACCTGATTGCCTGGGGCACGGAGCGGCGGGAATCAGCCCGGCTGGTTCTACCGCATCCGCGGGCCACGGAACGGCGGTTCGTGCTGGCGCCCTTGGCGGAACTGGCGCCGGACTTCATCCTTCCTGGCCAACGGGACACCGTGGCCGAGTTGCTGGCTCGGGCACCGGAAGATCCGGGCCTGCGGCGGATCGAGCCCGGACTGGAGCTGGCACCCCGGTGCCTTCCGGGTCAGGGCAGCCGAGGCGAGACGACTCGATAAAAGCGGCGCGGCATCGGCATGGCACCGGCATCCGTGAATTCCACCGCACCATCGGTCGCCGGCAGATGGTCGGAAAGCCTCTGCCAGTTCGCCGGCCAGAGCGTGTCCGAATATTGAACCGTATAGGTCTGGCCTCCCCGACCGGGGAACGAAGCGACCATACCCGTCTCCCCGCGGTAGGTCGCGAAGCCCACCGACCACGAGTCCACCGCTTTTCCTGGCGTGCCATGGACGGTGGCGGAAGGACGCCACTGGGCCTTTTCCCTCCACGCCCAGGGATCGGCCAACTCATCGACCACCTCGAGACTGTACCCTGGTCCATCCGTCTCCGGATACCAGGAGTCGCTATAAGCGAAGTCCAGAATGACTTCCTCCCGGGGGTCCACCAATTGAAGGCGTTCGCCCGCGTTATCCAGGGCGCCACGGTAGGTTCCGGCGATGGCGATCCCGGGATAGCGTTCCGCGAACGCGCCGGCATTGCGAACCAACACCACATACGATCCCGGATCGAGGATTTGGCTGCCAAAAACGAAATCAATGCCTTGGCTAAACTTCACGCCCTCCAGATTGAACGGCACCGGACCCGTATTGCGCAGTTCGAGATATTCGTACTCCCCGGAAGGAAACGCATCGCGCTCCCGGGCAGCCGGATGATACATGAGTTCCGTAAGGCGCAGATGACGTTGCGCCAGGGAAGGAAGGGCGCCAGCATAAGTCAGTGTATTCACCAAGCGGACACCGTCCCGGAGCGTAAGCATCTGGCCATGGGCCAGTCTCCCAGCATAGTCACCTTGAACCAACAATCGCTCATCGCCTCGCGGACTGACGGCGCGCCCTCGAAAGGCCGTTACCTTGAGTGATAGATAGAGCGTTCCACTCGCCGGAATCACCGTACCAGGTTTAAGCTGGTGAGTAATGGCACCGTCAATGGTCCAACCAGAGACATCCACGGCCACGGCGTTGGTATTGATGAGCGTAACATATTCCTCCTCCCCCTCGCCACCGTCCGGGTTGAACTCCATCGCCCCCCAATTCACCACCACCGTAGGCGACTGGGCGGGCGGCAAATCCGGATGATTGAAAATGAACGCACGCCGGGCCGGTAGATAGGAGTCTCGTAGCAACGCTACCGCCTCATCCAGCGTCTGCGGCACACCCCACGTACCCCACGAAGCATAGGCTCTTTCGAACAGCACCTCCGGTTCGATCCGCTCCTTCCAATAGTTGATTCTGCCCTCCAACCACCGTTGCGACTCGGGCACCGACTCCGCCTGGAGGACCGTATCCGCCAACGTCCGCAGCCGGCGCAGATACATCTGACGAAGTACCGGAAGGGAATTGTCCAGGAACGGAGCGATGAACCGGTTTCCCTTGATGATGTAAAGGGAGGTATCGGCGTAGAGCGTGTCATCATAATACGACGGTCCCCGGCTCCAAACCCGGCCCAAGGAGAGATCGACATCCCAAGGCAATAACCGCCACTCCTGATTCCCTTCACTGTCCCGGTAAACGTAGTAATTCTTGTGGCCATAGTCCACGTTTCCAGTGAGCGTTTGCGCGACCAGAAAGTTCACGGTTTCGGGAATTCCGGCGTGATCGTAGAGAAACCGCTCCCGGGCGGCTCCCCGTTTGGACAACCCGTTTATGAAAGCGGCCAAGTCTTCATGGCCTTCCGTTTTCCGGCTCTTTTTCTCCGCGCCAGGAGGATCGGGATTCGTTAAGTCGTTATACATCTTGTACAGCGCTCCCCGCTCATCCAGGGTGACTCCTCGTTCCAGGTAGTCCTGGTCACCGTCCTCCACTAGGTGGGCCACGCTGTAAAACGCATTGTTTTGTCGTACCTGCACCGGAAAGGCCCAGTGCCCTTCCACTCCGGCCTGACGGATCAGTTCATACGCCAGAATGTTCCGGAGATAGCTTTTGTCCGTATAGGTGGTCAGAAGATTAAAACTATTGATACTCGGCATCGCCGCATCCCAGTGGAGCTTGTAGGAGGTGTTCAGATCGAAATCATAACTCTTCTTGGGAAAATTCCGGGAACCCTGGCCATGGAGATTCACTCCCACATTGTCGAAGAATTGTCCCTGATACATCAAAGAGCAGCGGGTGCCAGTGGGGTTGTTGGCCGCATTGGGCCGCTCGATGAACCAATGGAGCACCGGAAGCTGCCCTCCCGGGACCGGATTGGGCACGGCCCGCACCGTGCCCCAATATTCCGGAGAATTGAGGGGATCAGGAAAGGATGGGCTCGTACTCGATTGATTCCCCTGGTCCACCGCCCGAATCCGCCAGCGGAGCATATCGCCGGCCCCTCCGGCGTCGGCAGGTATCGTCACGGCATAGACGCCATCCTTCGGCAGACCATCCTGATGGACACCATCATCGAACATGGGCACTTCCGTCTCCCCGCCAAAATTCACTCGATAAGAGAGTCGCACCGCCTCAACCGGCCGCAGAGTGGGGCGGACGGTGGCCGTCACCACGATCTCCTGCCCCGCCGCTACCGCCAGCGAATCGGAGGCCTCCGTTATCAAAGGGCCCAGGTCCTCCGAACCAAGGCCATTGAAGGCGTTGGGTGTCGGTTCGAGAAAGTACACCTGGCGACTTAGATCCGCGATCACCACGTTGGATTCATCTGGAAGCATGAGCATGGGCACCCCATAGCTCACGTCCTGAGGCTGCGGTGGATAGGCCGGGGAAAACTCGTGTGCCACCGTCAAGTTGGGACGGATCAAGGCCAGGTATTCGCCCTCGGCACTCAGGCGAAAATTGGTATGCAATGGACCGGCTGGGGACGTCTTGTTTTTGTCGGAAGCCCATACCAGCAGGTACCCCTGAGCCGGAATCGTCACGGCGGGAAATGCCCATTTCCATTGGTTCATGGCCTCGTCCGTCAGATACCACCCGGCCAGATTCACCTCCTCCAGGTCCGGGTTGAAAATCTCTATCCAGTCATTCCGATCCCCGTCCTCATCCCGCGGGCCGAGTTGGTTGCTGGCGACAAATTCGGAGATCACGGGCTCGGCCTGGGCCAACCGAACCCACAGACAACTCACCACGACGAGCAGAAGCCAAACCGAAAATCCCTGATGAATCATAATAGATCGTCGGTCGATTCCTGTTATAGCCCATCGTCGGCAGTCGCCTCGCCTCGGGTTCGGGTCGCCCGTCGTTATGACCGGGTCACCGTAGTATGAACCATCATTGGAACGCCACGCGCGACCCGTCTCCCGGTTCCACCTGGCGAAACGATTCTGCCCACACTCCAATCTAGTCCGGATTGCCCCGTTTTGTCCACCGACTTACTGAAGAATGACGGACAGGAGACGCATCTTGGAATTGTCCTTACCGGCAGGAGCGCGGGCGGCTCGCCCGCAGGATAACTCCAAGGGAAGCTCCAAAGAAATCCCAAGCTCCAAGCCCCAAGCTCCCGGATCCCGTCCGGATTGCAGCGAAGCAGACGTTGGGGCCCAGCGCTTCGGTCGTCCCTGCCCGTGGGGCGGCATCACCAATCTGGGAACTGACGAAGCGTTTGAAAGTTGGTCCTTGGAGCTTCTTTGGAGCTTGGAGCTTGGCTTTTGGAGCTTCCCCTGGAGCTTTCACTCCTTGTTCTCGATCGCGGTCCCAGTAAAGGACCCATTCGAGATGCGCCCGTGAACCCGGCCTACGCGTTGTAGGTGCTCGAGCTCACCCGCCCGCCGGTGCCGGTCCAGTTGGTGTGGAAGAACTCACCACGCGGCCGGTCCACGCGTTCATAGGTATGGGCGCCGAAATAGTCGCGCTGGGCCTGGAGCAGATTGGCCGGCAGGCGGGGGTTGCGGTAGCTGTCGTAGAAGGCCAGGGCGGTGCTGAACGCAGGCACGGGAAGGCCCTTCTTCACCGCCAAGGCCACGACGTTCCGCCAACCTTTCTGCGCCTGCTTGATCTCGCCGCGGAAGTAGTCGTCGAGCAGGAGATTGGTGAGCTTGGGGTTCTTGTCGTAGGCCTCCTTGATCTTGCCCAGGAAGCGGGAACGAATGATGCAGCCGCCCCGCCACATCAAGGCGATGCCCCCGTAGTTAAGGCTCCACCCGTGCTCCTTGGCCGCCGCGCGCATCAACATATACCCCTGGGCATAGCTCACGATCTTCGAGGCATAGAGCGCACTCCGGATGTCGGCGATCAGCGCCTTCTTCTTTTCCGGGTCCTTCGCCTGGGACAGAGCCGGCCGAGGGCCCTTCAGCTTACGCGCCGCCTTGACGCGTTCCTCCTTCATGGCGCTGACGCAACGGGCGAAAACCGCCTCGGCGATCAGGGTGACGGGCTGGGCCAGGTTGGCGGAATCGATGACCGTCCATTTTCCGGTGCCTTTTTGTCCGGCAGCATCCAGAATCTTATCCACCAGCGGCAGGCCGTCTTCATCCTTCTTGGCGAGAATCTCTCCGGTGATCTCGATCAGGAAGCTGTCGAGTTCTCCGCGGTTCCAGTCCGAGAACACCGCGGACATTTCCTCGGCGCCCAGGCCCAGACCGTCGCGCATCAGGTTGTAGGCCTCGCCGATCAACTGCATGTCGCCGTACTCGATGCCGTTGTGGACCATCTTGACGTAGTGGCCCGAGCCGCCGTCGCCGACCCAGTCGCAGCAGGGAGTGTCGCCGTCCACCTTGGCGGAGATTCCCTGGAAAATCTCTTTCACTTGTGGCCAGGCCGCGGCGCTGCCGCCGGGCATAATGCTGGGACCGTGTCGCGCGCCTTCCTCGCCCCCGGAAACGCCCGTGCCGACATACAGCAAGCCCTGCGATTCCAGCCGCTTCACCCGCCGGTCCGTGTCCCCGTAAAGGGAATTGCCCCCGTCGATCACGATATCGCCCGGCTCGAGGTGAGGCAGGAGTTGTTCGATAAACTCATCCACCGGTGCGCCCGCCTTGACCATCAACATGACTCGACGCGGCTTCTTCAGCAGGCCGACCAGCTCAGGAACCGAACGGGCGCCGAGAATCCGGGTGTCCTTGGCCTCATGCGCCAGGAACTCGTCCACCTTGGAGGTGGTGCGGTTGTAGGCCACGACGGTGAAGCCGTGGTCGTTCATGTTGAGGATGAGGTTCTGGCCCATGACGGCCAGGCCGATTACTGCGATGTCGCCGGTAGGTGTACTCATGTGAACAGGCGGTGGAACCGCCCAAACGGGCGCGCACCGTAACGGCCCCGGGAACCGTCAAGCCAGCGGGATTTTTCCGCCCCCCACGGGATGGGGCGCGTCTGAAATGGGTCCTTCCGGCAGGAGACAGGAGGCGAGCGGCTCGTCCGCTGGCGGGAAGCTCCCCCGGGAAGCTCCAAAACCCAAGGTCCAAGCTCCAAAGAAGTTCCCAGCTCCAAGCGCTTGGTTTCTGCCAGAACTGCCCTGGAAGCGGGGCGTTGGGGACAGGACATCTGTCGCGCCTCGTCCAATGATCGGAGGAAGGGTTCAGTGGCGTTTCGAGTGGGATTGGGGAGCCTCTTGGGGGATTTGGGTTTTGGCCTTTGGAGCTTGGGCTCGGCCCGCCGCTTAGGGACAAAATCAAGGTGCGCCCCCAACGGGATCGCTTGCGCTTGCGGGTGGAGAAACCGGTGTTGCCGTGCCGTTGGCCGGACGCGCACCGAAGGGGTTCCGGCAACGGGAACCTCACCCCACCAACTGATAGGCGTTGTTCCTCTGGCGCGGTTCGCAGCCTAGGTCACGGATCAACCGTTGCATGTCCGCCACGGTCATCCGGAAGGTTGTTCCAGCGGCGCTCACGACGTTTTCCTCGATCATGATGGAGCCGAGATCGTTGGCCCCGTACTTCAACGCCACCTGCCCCACCTCCAAACCTTGGGTCACCCACGAACTTTGGATACTGGGAAGGTTGTCGAGATAGATCCGGCTAAGGGCTTGGGTGCGCAGGTATTCGTGCGCGCCGACCGTGGGTGCCTTCAACACGGCGTTGTCCGGTTGGAAGGTCCAGCAAATGAAGGCCGTGAAGGCGCCGCCAGCCAGGGTGCCCGCCTCCAACGCCCCCGCGTACGCCTGCGCCCGAACCATCGGTTCGGATGCGCCCAGGTCCGGCATCTCGGGATGCCGGGCCGCAAGACGAGCCAGGGAACGGTCCTGCTGGGAGCGGACGACTTCGAGGTGATCGATGCGGTCGGCCAGGGTCTCGACATGCCCGAACATCATCGTCACCGAACTGGGCAAACCCAACGCATGCGCGGTGTCCATCACCCCCATCCAATCCGCGGTGCTGGCCTTGAGTGGAGCGATGCGCTGGCGGACGCGGTCCACGAGTATTTCCCCACCTCCACCGGGCACGCTGCCCAGTCCCGCCGCCACAAATTCCCGCAGCAAGTCTTCCACCGGTTCACCGAAAACGTCGCGGAAGTGAATGAATTCGCTGGGACTGAAACCATGCACATTGAATCCGGGAAATCGGTCCCGGATATGTCGGAGGAGGTCGAGATACCACTGCTTCGTCAGTTTCGGATGATGGCCGCCCTGCATCAGGATCTGCGTCCCTCCGAGAGCGAGGGTCTCCTCGATCTTGCGGTCCATTTCCTCGTGCGTGATCACGTAGGAATCAGTGTCCCGCTCGGTGCGCCAAAACGCGCAGAACTTGCAATAGACGTTGCAGACGTTGGTGTAGTTGACGTTGCGATCGACGATGTAGGTGATGATTTCGTTGCCGCGCCCGTCGTGGGCGGATGCGCGATGCAACTGCCGGCGCCGGTCCGCCAGGACGCCCAATTCGCTGAGCGGCAGGGCGTAGAGACGCCGGGCCTCGACCGGGTCGATGCGCCCACCGTCCCAGACCTTCTGCTTCAATCCGTCTAGCGAAGGATCGTAAACCACGAAGCGAGGTTACGCCGAGTGGTCAAGGCGGCAACATTGTGGACGGGACCCGGGCTTTGAGCTTTGAACTTTGAACTTTGTCCTTTGACCCTTCCGCCATGTCGCTTCCGTCCCCGGAGTCCCGACGCCCCTCGCGCGTGACGCGCTGGCTCGAACAAGCCCCCGCCCCGTTGTTCGTCGCCGTGGCCATTGCCGCCTCCTTCTCGACCTACTTTGCGATGTATGCCTTTCGCAAGCCGTTCGCCGCCGCGACGTTTGAGGGACAGTTCTTTCTCGGCACCGCGGTCGCCCTCAAAACCGCCATTGTGATCAGTCAGATCATCGGCTACGCGCTCTCGAAATACATCGGCATCAAGGTCTGTTCCGAGGTCACCCCGGCCCGCCGCGCCGTCCTTCTGGTCAGCTTGGTGGGCTTGGCCCAAGGCGCACTCGTGCTCTACGGCCTGCTACCGAATGACTGGAAGGTCCTCGCTATCTTTCTCAACGGCCTCCCGCTGGGCATGATCTGGGGACTCGTGGTTTGGTATCTCGAAGGCCGGCGCACCTCCGAACTGCTGCTGGCCGGCCTGAGCCTGTCCTTCATCCTGGCCAGCGGGGTGGTGAAGGATTTCGGACGCGCCCTGCTCGAGGGCACCGCCGCAACCTGGTGGGCCGCCATCCCCGTGGTCGGGGGCCTCCTCAGCCGAATGGGCAAGGTCAGCGAAGGTTGGATGCCGGCCGTCGCGGGATTCCATTTCCTGCCGATCTTCCTCGGCGCAGTCTGGCTCCTCAATCAGTTGCCTCGTCCGAGCGTCGCCGACGTCGCGGCCCGGGCCGAGCGTGAGCCCATGCGCGCGGCGGACCGGCTCGCCTTTGTGAAGCAGTTTGCCTTCGGCCTGGCCCTGTTGTGCGTTGCCTACTTCTTCCTGACCGCTTACCGCGACTTCCGCGACAACTACCAGGTCGAGATCTTTGACGGCCTCGGCTACCCGTATCAGAACAACAAGACCATCATTTCCCGGGCCGAGATGATCGTGACGTTCGGCGTGATGGGAGTCCTGGGGTTATTAAACCTGGTGAAGGACAATCGGCGCGGGCTGCTCTGTGCCTTCGGCATCATGACCGGGGGGGTGATCCTGCTGGGTGGTTCCACGGCGCTGCTCCAGGCGGGAATGATCAGCGGTTTCTGGTGGATGACCCTGACCGGACTCGGATCGTACCTGGCCTACGTGCCCTACGGGTCGGTGCTGTTCGAACGGCTGATGGCCTCGACGCGGGTGATGGGCACGGCGGTTTTCGCCATCTACCTGGCGGACGCCATCGGCTACACGGGCTCGGTAGGCGTGCAATTGTACAAAGACTTGGCGGCCGGCTCGGTGTCGCGATTTGGGTTTTTCACGGCCTTCACCTGGTTCATGTCGGTGTTGGGTGTGGTCTGCCTGATCGCCAGTGCGATGTATTTCGCGCGTCGGACCCGTCCGGCACCGGCGCCGGTGGATCGGGCTTTGGTGCAGCCGGTGACGTAGGGGCGGGCGCGCCGTCGGCTCTGTGATCCCCGAAATCTGCGGTTCCAACTGCTTTTTCCAGAATCAAGGCAAGCCCGACTAACCTTCCGGTATCCGCCCAGCGGCGGATGAGTCTGGCGACGCGAGACCGGAGCTACACGTTGAAATCCGGTCCGAGGTAGATCTCCCGCGCCTTCGGATCATTCGCCAGGAACTCGGCCGAGCCTTCGCAGAGTACTTCACCCTTGTGAATGATATAGCCCCGGTCGATCAGCTTGAGCGTCTCGCGGACGTTGTGATCGGTGATGAGAATTCCCAGGCCCCGGTCCTTGAGCCGGCGCACGATCTTCTGCACTTCGTACACAGCAATCGGATCAATGCCCGCAAACGGCTCATCGAAGAGCATGAGCTGCGGACTGGTGACGAGCGCCCGCGTGATTTCCAGACGGCGCTTCTCGCCGCCACTGAGTTGGTACGCGTAACTCTTGGCCAGCGGCGCCAGGTCGAGTTCGTCGAGCAAATAGCGCAATCGGGTGGCCCGTTCCTCGGCGTTTCCTTCGCAGGTTTCCAGGATGGCGAGGAGGTTCTGCTCGACGGTAAGCTTGCGAAACACGCTGGGTTCCTGGGTGAGATAGCCAATCCCCAAGCGGGCCCGTTGGTGCATGGGGAGGCGGGTGATTTCCTTTCCCACAAAGGCCACGTCGCCGGCATCCGGCCGGACCGCGCCGACGATCATGTTGAAGCTGGTCGTCTTGCCCGCGCCGTTGGGTCCGAGGAGGGCGACGATTTCGCCGGCGTTGACGTGGATGGAGACGTTGTTGACGACCCGGCGGCCCCGGTAAGCCTTGGCCAAGCCCTGGACGGTCAGCAGGCGTTGTTCCTCATCCATGGCGATCCGTTCACTGGAGGGGTGCTTCGGGCTTGGGGCGCGGAGCGAGCGGACTGTCCTTGGGCAGGGAGCCGGGATGGATGATCATCTGAAAATTACCTTTGGCGCCCAGGCGGTCATTGGCCCGGTCGAAGGTGATTTCGTCTGCTTTGAAGGATCCCTCGATCCGTTCCACCCACGGCTGTCCCGACTCGGGCGAACCGGTGAGAGTGACCAGGTCATTGGTGCCGGTATAGACGGCGAGAGCGGCATGGACGCGGTTGGTGGTCACGGTGCGCAATGGGGCGGTGGCATTGGTGGAGGGGCGGTCCACAATAAGCATGACCACCCGGTTGCTGGCCACGAGCTGGTCGATCTGATTTCCACCGGGCAACAAGCGAATCTTGAGGTCGTCGCAGTCCAGATCGAGAACCCCAGGATAGCGGAACTGCACGTTACCCCAGAAATGGTGGAACCCTTCGCGGAGGTCGAACTCACCTTCGTCGGCGTTGAGTTTACCTTCCCCGATTTGTTGTTCGGCGGCGGTCAGAGCCAGAGCCGTCAGGCCGGCGGCAAGGAGGGGAATTCGGAATCTCATGGACGGGTCAAAATGGGAGCAGCAGACGGTTTGAGACGAAAGGTGGCCTCCACCCGATTGGAAAGCCGGAGCCGTTCGGAACTCTGGTCCCAAGCGAACCCGACCCCCTTCAACGTGAAAGCGCCGCCTGCCTGGGTCAGTGTGAGGGGCCCATCGGACGTGACTTGGTACGACCGGAGGTCGAGGACACATTCCGGGGCCGATCCCCGGAGATTGGGCGTTCCGTCCGGGTGGTAGGTCTCCAGTTGGAAGTCCTGGATCTGCACCAGGGTCAGCGAGAGCGGTTTCTGCTCCGCTCCGGTGATCAGCAGCACGGTTTTTCCGTCCTTTTTGTAGGGCAGGGAAAAACTGCGGGGCCGGGCCGGCGCATTGGCGGAGCCGTTCTGAGCCCAAGCGATGCCCACCACGCTGGCGGCAAAGGCGAGAGAGATGACGAGCGGGGCATTCACGCTGTGGCGCGGGGAATTAAGCACAGGACCGGTGCCGGAGACATAGGGCGAATTTCCAAATCCCAGGCTCACGCGATGAATCGGGCGACGACCGTTTCCCAGCGGTTCTGTGCTTTCAGCACCAATTCCACCACCTCCCGCACGGCGCCTCGTCCACCGCCGGCCTGACAAACGTAATGAGCCGCCTGTTGCGCTTCCAGTCGGGCGTCAGCCGGCGCGGCGGAGAATCCCGCCCGCCGCAGTGCCCCGACATCGACAACGTCATCACCGATATACGCGATCTCGTCCCAACTCAGGCCGACCTCTTCCAGGAGCGCTCCAATGGTTTCCACCTTGGGTGCGGACGATTGCCGCAGGTGATCCACCTTCAGGTCGTTGGCGCGTTCGGTGGTGGCGGTGGAAGGACGGGCGGAAACCCACCCCACCCGGAGTCCTCCATCCTGCAACAGCCGGAGTCCGAACCCATCCCGGATATCGAAGCGTTTCAGTTCGTTTCCTCCGGCGCCCATGATCACCGTCCCATCGGTCAGCACGCCATCGACATCACAGAGAAACAGCTTCACTCGTCGCAGGCGCTGGAGAAGTTCAACCGTCAAGTCCATGTGACCGGGAGGGTGCGGAGAGAATCTTCCGGCTCAAAGGGGAAAGGCCGGCGCCGGACGATCGATCCATCACTGTGAACGGCCGCCGCCAACGCGGCAGCCCCGACCAGCGATCCAGGGCACCCGTGACCCGCCAAAAACGGAGATGAGTCTGTCGCCGCGGACGCATCTCCGTTTTGGCACGGTGGTGGAGCCGGGGACAGAGGACAGAGGACCGAAGCGGAAAGCCTGTAGCGTCGGCTGTCCTCAGCCGACCGGGCGGGTGGAGTCGCCTGGGGACCACGGGAACGCATGGACGTGGAGAAGAAGGCGCCGGATGCTTTCGACGGCCAGGGGTCGGCTGGGGACAGCCGACGCTACACCGTGCCTCGCCACTTCCCACAAACGGAGAGGCACCCCGTCGCCCGCGCTCCCGCGATTTGGCGATTGCCGCGCCGCCGCGCCGCGATAACTTTCCAATGTGCTCCGCACCGCCCAATTCCTGACCAGCCTGCTGGTGCTGCTCGCACTCGGGCAGACGCAGGTGTTTGGTTGGGTGCAGGCGTATCTCTGCCCCTGCACGCCCGAGGTCCGCTCCGTGGCGTGGGCCGAGTGCGAAGGCACGGTGTGTCATCCCGACCATGAGCATGCGGATGGCTGTGCCACGACGGAGGAATCCGCTCATTCGCATCGCCATCTCGAGCTGCGCGACGCCGGCAGTAAAGCGACCTCCGGCCTGCCCGCGGAACGGGTTGAACCTCCCGCATCCGTCGTGACCTGGATGGAAGCGCCTCAGATCGAACCTGATCCGGGCGTCCGACTGTCCACCGCCGGTCTTCCCGACGAGAGTCCTCCCATCGTTCTCCTGGTGGCCCACTCGACAGTGCTCCTGGTTTGAGATCCGGCTCCGCGCTGCCCCTGGCTGGGGAGCAGCGGATGCCGATGTCCGGGATACCTTCCCGGATGGATCTCAACCGTTCACTGTCATGCGTTTTCTTGTCTTTCTTTTATTCCTGCCCGCGTGTCTGGCCGCGGAATCGTTCACGGTGGAAACCGCCGTGGCGCGGGCGTTGGCTCACAATCCGGGGTTGGCCGCCGCCCGCCTCACACTCACCGAAGCCCAGGGTCGGCTCGATCAGGCGGGTCTGCTGGCCAATCCCGACCTGACCTCCGAGTTCAAACCCAACCTTCAAGGCCAGCAGGGCGTCTTTCGAGTCGGGGTGGCCCAACAATTCCCGTTGACCTCCCGTTTGCGCCTCGAACGGTCCGTGTCTCAACGTCAACTCGCCGCCGCCCACGCCGAAGTCCGGGATGCCGAGCGCCGTCTCGCCGCCGAAGTGAGTCTGGCCGTGGTGGGCGCCGCCGCCCTCGATGCCCGGCGCGCCTTGGTCCAGCGGCAAATCGAAGCGCTTCGTTCCTGGTCGGAACAACTCGCGCGCAGCACAGCGGTCGGCGAAGTGCCTGGGTGGGAGCGTGACCAAGTCACCCTGGAGATGGGCCAATTGCGGTTGGCTCAAAAGCGCCTGGAAGGCGACGTCGTCACCGCCCTGAACCGCCTGCGACTGCTGCTGGCGCTTCCGGACGACGTACCGCTGACCATCGAAGAGCCCTTGCCCCCTCCCGGAGCCGGTCCCCCCGCCGAAGTCATCCTCGCTCAGCGAGGCGATTACCAGTCGGCCCAGGAACGCACGGCGGCCGCCGAGGAAGCCACCGCTCTCGCCCGCGCCCGGCGTTGGGAGGATCTAGGGGTAGGCATTTTCGGAGAATGGGAGCGTCGGCAAGATGCTCCCGTTGGCGTGGTCCGGGACGAGTACGTTGGATTGCAAGTGTCGCTGCCCCTGCCTTTCTGGAATCGGCAGGAAGGACGCATCCGGGAAGCGAAGGCGGCCGCGCAACGCGAAGTGTTGGCCACCGAAGCCCTGGCGGCCCAGATCCGTTCGGAAGCCGCCTCCTCCCACCAGGCGATGAACGCGGCGGCCGGGCTGGAGGCGGAGATTTCCGGAGAACTCCTGCCCGCCGCGCTCCGTTTGGAGGAACAACTAGCCCGCTTCCGCGCCGAAGGACAGGAGGTCTTCACTCCGCTTCAGCGCGCCCGGGAAAAGCGGTTCGAACTGGAGGGCGCCCAGATGGATGCTCTTCGCGACTATCATGTGGCCCGCGTCCGCTGGCAGGCGGCCACCGGGCAGATCCTGTTACCGACACCATGAAACGTTTCTGCCCGTTCCGGAGCGCGGACGGCTCGTCCGCTCGAATCCCCTGGGACCGTGGGCTTTCGCCCGCTTCACCACCTGGAGTCACGGCGGATGAGCATGCTCCCACGACCGAGCGGTTACATCGATGCACCCGCAAGGGCCCAATCCTCGCCCACCAACTCATCCGTTGGCTATCCCCTCTCCTGGTCCTGGGCCTCTTACACGCCGCCGAATCAAAGCCCTCCGACACCGCCACCCAACGCCAGGCCAACACCGTCATCCTCGACGCCATCGCCGTGAAGAATCTCGGCATCGAAACGGCCGAGGTGGAGGAACGTCCGTTCGAGGAAACCTTATTCTCCCTGGGTCGCATCGACGTCCTGCCCGGCAAACGCGCCGTGGTGACCAGCCGCATTCCCGGCCGCGTAGCGAAGGTCCTCACCTATCCCGACCAGGCAGTGAAGAAGGGCGATCCACTGGTGATCATCGAAAGCCGCCAACCGGGTGATCCGCCGCCGGAAGTCACGCTGACCGCTCCCATGGACGGCCTGATCACCGAACTGATCGCCGTTCCGGGCGAACCGGTCAGCCCCGACCGCCCCCTGCTGGCCATTGTCGATTTGTCCGTGGTCCACGCGATCGCCCGGGTGCCGGAACAGTTCACCGACCAGATCCTTCAAGGTCAGACCGTCCGCGTCACTTCTCCGGGCTGGCCGGGGGAAGTCTGGAAGACCCGCGTGGAACACCTCGGCGCGTTGGCCGATCCCGCTTCCGGTACCATCGAAGCCGTCTCCCACGTCAACAATGAGGGCACCTGGTTGCGACCTGGCATGCGCGCGGAGTTCCAGTTCGTCACCCGCTCGCGTCCCAACGTTCTGAGCGTTCCCCGCTCGGCCGTGCAGGGGGAGGGAGCACAGCGGTTTGTCTTCCGTACCGACGAGGAACTCCCCCACACCTTCGCCAAGACGCCCATCGTGGTGGGCGACGAGAACGACCAGTTCACCGAGGTGAAGCAGGGCCTGTTTGCCGGCGACGAAGTGGTGACTCGCGGGGCCTATCCGCTGGCTTACGCCGGCCGGGGAACGGTGTCGCTCAAGGAAGCATTGGATGCCGCCCACGGGCATCCGCACAACGAAGACGGCTCGGAGATCACCGGGAATCAGTCCGAGGACCACGGTCACGCGCCGGGCCAGGCGTCCGGAGCCTTCACGCCCCTGACCTGGTTCTTTGCCGCCACCAGTGCCCTGCTCCTGGGATTGCTGGTGGCCCAAACCCTGCGCCGCCCCTCCGCGTCCCCGGAGCAAACGCCACCGCATGCTTGACCGATTGATCCAGGCTTCGCTGCGGCATCGGGCGCTGGTTCTGGCCCTGGGGATTCTCGTCCTCGTGTTCGGCTACCAGGCGGGCCGGCAGCTTCCCCTCGAGGTCTTGCCCGACCTCACCAAGCCCACGGTCACTCTCCTCACCGAAGCTCCTGGCCTCGCTCCGGAAGAAGTCGAGGCGCTGGTAACCGTGCCCATTGAATCAGCCGTACAAGGGGTGAGTGGGCTGGACCGCCTGCGCTCTAGCTCGGACGTGGGCCTGTCGCTCGTGTTCGCCGAGTTCAACTGGGGCACCGACATCTACCGCGCGCGGCAACAGGTCCAGGAACGGTTGCAGACCGTCCGCTCCGCGCTGCCAGCGGGAGTCCAGGCCGACCTGGCGCCGGTGTCGTCGTTGATGGGGGAAATCCTGCTGGTGGGAATCCGCAGCACGAATGGCACGGTGTCCCCCACGGAACTGCGGACGCTGGCCGATTGGACGGTGCGGCGGCGTCTTCAGGCCATTCCCGGCGTCGCAGAAGTCCTGGCCATTGGCGGCGGCGTGCGCCAGTTCCAGGTCCAGCCCGATCCGCACCGGTTGGCCGCCCTGGACATCCCGCTCGACGACTTGGAGCGCGCCATTGCCACCGCCGCTGGCAACGCCACCAGCGGCTATCTCCAAGCCGGGCCGCGTGAACTCATGGTGCGCAACCTCGGGCAGACCTCCGATCCGGAGGAACTCGAAGGCACAGTCATCACGCTGCGCGAAGGCCGGCCCATCCTGTTGCGCGAAGTCGCGCGCGTGGTTCCCGACGTCCAGCCCAGGCGCGGCGACGCCAGCGTCAATGGCACGGTCGGAGTGATTCTCAGCGTCGATAAAGCGCCGGGATTCGACACGCTCCAGGTCACTGTCGCCGTGGAACAGGCGCTGGCGGAACTCGGACCTACCCTGCCTCCCGGAGTGAGTCTGGAAGTGCTGTTCCGTCAGGGAGACTTCATTGAACACGCGTTGGGCAACCTGCGCGAAGCCATCCGCGATGGAGCGATCATGGTCACCGTGGTGTTGCTCCTTTTCCTGCTCAACCTCCGCACCACCTTCATCACCCTGACCGCGCTTCCGCTCAGCTTCGCCACGACGCTGCTGACGTTCCGGGCCTTTGACCTCAGCGTGAACGCGATGACTCTGGGCGGTCTCGCCGTGGCCATCGGACTGGTCGTGGATGACGCCATCGTGGATGTCGAGAACGTGCTGCGGCGCTTGAAGGAAAACGCCTCGTCCCCGCAGCCGCGTCCGCCCCTGGCCGTGGTGGCCTCCGCCTCCAGCGAAGTGCGCAACAGCATCCTGTATGCGACACTGCTGATCATCCTGGTCTTCCTGCCGTTGCTCGGTCTGCCCGGTCTCGCGGGCCAACTCTTCGCCCCCATCGCGGTAGCGACCATCGTCAGCATGGCGGCGTCGTTCGTGGTCTCGCTCACCGTGATTCCCGTGCTGTGTTCGCTGTTGCTACGGCCGCGAGTGGGCGTGGTTCACCGGGACGGTCCGCTCGTGCGGGGCTTGAAGACGATGGTCCGGCACACCTTTCTACGCGTGGCTCTGGGAGCGCCGTGGCTGGTCCTCGCGGCCGTCGGGATGCTGCTCATCGCCACCCTCCTGCTCTACCCGCGTCTGGGCCGGAATTTCCTTCCACCCTTCAACGAAAGCAGCGCCACCATTTCCCTGGCCACGGCCCCGGGAACTTCCCTCAGTCAGGCGAGCGAATTGGGCGACATCGGCGTGCGGCTGCTCCTCTCCATTCCGGAAGTGAAAAGCGTGGGACGCCGCACCGGCCGCGCGGAACGCGACGATCATGTCATGCCCGTGTCGGTGAACGAATTTGACGTCGAGTTCCACCGCCAGGGCCGGCCGCGGGCCGAAGTGTTCGCCGAGATTCGGGAGAAGCTGGGTTCCATTCCGGGGACCTTCGTCCTCCTCGGCCAGCCGCTTGCCCATCGTCTGTCGCACATGCTCTCCGGTGTTTCCGCCCGGATCGCCGTGAAACTCTTCGGCCCCGACCTCGAGGTGCTGCGCCACCTCGGGGAGCAGGTCGAACGGATCGCACGCGACCTTCCGGAACTCACCGACGTAAACCTCGAACGCCAGATCCCGCTGCCTCAGCTCCGCATCCAGGTCCGGCGCGAGGCAGCGCAAGCGTATGGATTGCAGCCGGGCGCGCTGAACGAGCAGGTGGCCACCCTGGTCGGCGGCCGGACCCTGCTGCAGTTGCTGGACGAACAGCGGCCGGTGGACCTGGTTCTTCGTCTGCCACCCGGTTGGAGGGATTCGCCGGAGAAGCTCAAGAACCTGCCCATTGAACTACCGGACGGACGGCGCATTCCCTTGCGGCTGCTGGCCGACATCGAATTCGCCACCGGACCCAATGTCATCAACCGCGAGAATGGTCAGCGCCGGATCGTCCTCGGCATCAATACCGCCTCCGGCAATCTGTCTGCTCTCGCGGAATCCCTGGAAGAACGCGTCCGCCGGGAGGTGAAGCTGCCGGAAGGTTATTTCGTGGCCTTCGAGGGGGAACATCAGGCGCAGCAGGTGGCCGGACGCCGGATCTGGCTGCTGTTTGCGTTGGTGCTGGGGCTGGTGACGGTGTTGCTGGCAGGCCATTTCCGGTCGGTCTCCCTCGCCTTCCAGGTCCTGTTGAACCTGCCGCTCGCGCTCATGGGTGGGGTGGCGCTCACCTGGCTCCTGGTCGGCAACATCTCCATCGCCACGCTCGTGGGCTTCATCGCCGTCGGCGGTATCGCGGCGCGCAATGGCATCATGATGCTGTCGCATTACCTTCATCTCATGCGGCACGAGGGCGAATCGTTCTCCCGTCCGATGATCATCCGCGGCACCCAGGAACGCCTCGTGCCGGTGCTCATGACCGCCCTGAGTGCGGGCATCGCGCTCCTGCCCCTGCTGTTTGCAGCGAACGAACCGGGAACCGAAATCCTCCATCCCGTTGCCGTCGTCATCGTCGGCGGACTGGTCAGCAGCACGCTATTGGATCTGCTGGTGACTCCCGCCGTCTTCTGGCTGCTGGGCCGACCGGAATGGGCAGCGAAGAATCAGTCGGACCTGGATCCCCTTCACGCTCCACGCCTCACGCCTCACACTTTCCACCATGACTAACTCACAATAATATAATACTCTATGAAACTCCTCAGCCTCCTCGTTCTCTCCATCTTCCTCACTGTTCCATCCTGGGGCCACGGCGGCGGAGCGCTCGGCCCCAATGGCGGCCGCCTGCTCGAGTTCGGCAAGGACCCCGGCGTGCTCGGCGAGCTCACCCTGACCAACGGCGTCTTCCGGGTGGTGCTCCTCGACCGTGACCTGAAGCCCCTCGCCCCCGGAACGCGAATCCTCACCGTTGCCGGAGGTGATCGGAACCAGCCGGAGAAACCAACGGTGACGCGCGACGGTGATGCCTTCACCTTCCCGGCTCTCAAAGGGGATGAGTATCCGCTCGTTCTGCAACTTCGCGAAAGTCCGGATGGACCGCCCCTCACGGCCCGGTTGACCTTCGACGCCAGCATTTGTTCGGGCTGCAAGCATCCCGAGTGGCTGTGCCAGTGCGAATAGCCC
>CAYYSX010000057.1:21011-26051 GCA_964474315.1 uncultured Verrucomicrobiota bacterium
GCCATGCTCCCGTCTGCTCCCAACCCGGTAGAGAATCCCGTGCCGCCCGCTTCGCCAGTGGCGCAGTGGTTCGCGCGCACCTTCGGCGAACCCACCCCGCCCCAGACCGCCGCCTGGCCCCTGATCCGGGCCGGACACCACGTCCTGATCGTGTCCCCGACGGGTACCGGC
The DNA here is from genome assembly GCA_964474315.1 of uncultured Verrucomicrobiota bacterium. Lineage (GTDB taxonomy): Bacteria > Verrucomicrobiota > Verrucomicrobiia > Limisphaerales > UBA9464 > UBA9464. The sequence goes on from CAYYSX010000057.1 coordinate 21,183, forward strand.
AAAACCTTTGCCGCCTTCTTCCAGGTGCTCGATCAACTCGCCCGCGAACACGCCGCGGGAACCCTGACCGACACGATCCATTGCCTTTACCTCTCGCCGTTGCGGGCTTTGGGATACGATTTGGAGAAGAATCTTCAGGGTCCGCTGCGGGCCGTTTATGGCTCCCAATCGCCCATCCGGGTGGGACTGCGTTCGGGCGACACCGATTCCGCCGAACGCCAGCGCCAGTTCGCCCAGCCGCCTCACCTGTTGTTGACCACTCCGGAGAGTCTGGCGCTCCTGCTGAGTCAACCTCGGTGGCTTCCCCATTTGCGCTCCCTCCGCTGGGTGATCGTCGATGAGATTCATGCGTTGGCGGAAAACAAACGCGGTTCCCACCTGTCCCTCAGCCTGGCGCGGCTGGAGGACTTGAAGCGCGGTACCAAGACCGACGAGGCTCCTCCACCGCTCCAGCGCCTCGGTCTCTCCGCCACGGTGCATCCGCTTTCCGAAGTCGCCCGCTTCCTCGTGGGAACGGAAGCGAACTGCGAGATCGTCGATGTGTCTGCCGCCAAACAGCTCGATCTGCAGGTGTACACGCCGTTGCAGAAAAGCCCCTATCCGATGGCCGGATTCAGCGGCGCGCGCCTGATCAACGAATTGAGCCGGCTCATCCAGTCCCGCCGTACCACCTTGGTTTTCAGCAACACCCGCAGCGGCGCCGAATTCACCACCGGCTGGCTGAAACAGAAGCTGCCAAAGCTGGCCGACCAGATCGAATGCCATCATGCCAGCCTCGATCGCGACGTCCGGCTCCAGGTGGAAGACCGGCTCAAGCGGGGCGAATTGCGGTGCGTGGTGTGCTCCACGTCCCTCGAACTCGGCATCGACATCGGCACCATCGACCTGGTGGTGATGCTCTCCACCCCCAAAGGCGTCAGCAAGGCACTCCAGCGCACCGGCCGCGCCGGACACAACATCCGCGAGATCAGCCACGGACTGCTGATGGCCACCAACGTCAACGACTTGGTCGAATGCACCGCCACGGCCCGGCTCGCGCGACGGGGACATCTCGATGCGCTCCGTCTGCCCGAAGCGCCCCTCGACGTGCTGGCCCAACACCTCATGAGCATGGCGTGTCTCGGGGAAAACCGCAGCGACGAGGCCTTCGCCTTGGTGTGCCGCGCCTGGCCTTACCGGAATCTTTCGCGGGCGGACTTCGACCAGGTGCTCGACTTCCTCGCCGGCGGGGGACAATCCCTTCGCCAACAGTACACCGAACTGTTCGGCAAAATCGTTCTCGATCCGGAAGCAGGAACCTTCGAAGCGCGTCCCGGAGCCGTACGACGCGATTTCCTGCAGAACATCGGAACCATTCCCAACGACGGGGTGGTCCGCATTCTCCTCCGCCATTCTCCGCTCGGCACCGTGGAGGAATCCTTCCTCCGGCGCCTGAAGATCGGTGATGTCTTTTCGCTGGGCGGCCGCGCCTTACGCCTGGAACGGGTTGGCACCATGGAGGCCTGGGTGACCCGGGCCGACGGAGCCACACCGACCGTCCCTCGCTGGGGCGCCAACAAAATGCCCCTCTCGAACCGGGTGGGTCAGGAGATCGTCGCGTTCCGTTCCGAACTGCGCGCGCGCTTCGAATCCCTGCCCTTCAACCAAACCCCCTCGCTCATCCCTTGGATCGCGCGACGGCTGGAATGCCAGGAGCCGAACGCCGCCGTCATTTTTCGCCTTTATGCGACGCAACATCAGGTGAGCGAGATTCCCACGCGGGACTTCCTGCTGGTGGAGGAATGGATCGAAGCGCCCGCCGTGGCCCTCCCTCCTCCTCCCGCCCGAGACACTCCCCGCCAGAAGGAACTCCGCCTTGGACTCGTCCCCAAGCAGCCTCCCACCCGCGGTCCGGTCACCCGCCATTACTTCTTCCATTCGCTGATCGGCCGGGCGGCCAACGACGCCCTCAGTCGCGTGGTGGCCCTGCGCTTGTCGCGTCTTCGCGGAGGGAATGCCATCGCGTCTCCCGACGACTATGGCTTCGTGCTGACCGTGGCCGAGACGCAGAAGTTGGAACCGGCTGATCTCCCGGCGCTGTTGCAACCGGACGGATTCACCGCGGAGCTGGAGGCGTCGCTCGCGCGGTCGGACCTGCTGAAATACCACTTCCGCAACGCCGCACAGACCGGGCTGCTCGTGTACCGCAATTATTTCGGCGAACAAAAATCGCTGAAGAAGCTGCACTGGTCCGCCGAAGTGATCTTCAATGTCCTCGCACAACACGAACCCGATCACGTCCTGCTGCGGGAGGCCCGGCGGGACGCCATCCACTCCTTCCTCGATGCCCCCGGGGCCCAGCGGTTTCTGGAAGAACTGAAAACGGAACAAAAACCCGTGCGGCTGCATCCGGTGCCTCACGTGGCCCCGCTCTCCTTCGGCATGTACGCGACGAAGATTCGGGAGGCGCTGCTGGTGGAAGATCCCCAGGAAACACTCGAGCGGCTGTACCATCATTGGTGGAGCCAGCTCAGCGAAAACGGAGAAACGCCCCAGGACGTCCGGTTTCCTTCTCCCGCCCTGACATGATCCGCAGCCGTCGCTACGCTCGCCGCCCATGGTTGAACATCCTAGCGGACATCCCGATGCCCTCGGACCGGTGACTCAGGGCGTGCCCCGCCGGCTGCGCTCGATAAAGTCACCTTCCATCGAGGTACGGCCCAAACCCGGAGTCCTCCAAACCGCCGCACCTTCCAGCGAGTTCGTATTTCAACTGAAACCCCAGGAAATTGCCCGGCACCTCAGCCGGTTCGTCATCGGCCAGACCGAAGCCAAAAAGGTCCTTAGCGTGGCCTTGTGCGACCATTTCCAGCACGTGCGGCTGACCTTGGAGGGCAATGCCGCGCCGTTTTACCAGAAACAGAACGTCCTGCTCCTCGGGCCGACCGGTGTCGGCAAAACGCACCTGATCCGGTCGGCCGCCGAGTTGATCGGGGTGCCATTCGTCAAGGCGGATGCCACCAAGTTCAGCGAGACGGGCTATGTGGGAGGCGACGTGGATGATCTGGTGCGGGATCTGTACCGGCGGGCTGGCAACGACATAAAGAAGGCCGAGCACGGGATCATTTATCTCGATGAGGTGGACAAATTGGCCACCCGAGAGCCGGGAGCCGGTCGCGATGTTTCCGGACGCGGGGTGCAAACGAACCTGCTCAAACTGATGGAGGATGCGGAGGTTCCCCTGGTGTCGCCGAATGACATGACGGGCCAGTTGCAGGCCGCCATGAGCGCCATGCGGGGGGGTGTTCCATCCAAGGAGACCCTCAACACGCGTCATATCCTGTTCATCGTGAGCGGGGCCTTTTCCGGGATCGATCAACTGATCCGTCGCCGGCTGAGTGGGTCGTCCGCGTCTGGCCAGCGGGGAGCACGTCACGAAAACCTCTCGCTCGACCGGCTGATCGCCCAGGCCACGACCGCCGATCTGATCGGCTACGGACTGGAACCCGAGTTCATTGGCCGGCTTCCGGTCCGGGTCGCCTGTCATGGGTTGGACGAGGACGACTTGTTTGACGTGCTCCGCAAGAGCGAAAGTAGTTTGATTCACCAATATGAACGCGCTTTCGCCGCGTACGGGGTCCGGGTGGAGTTCCGCGACGAGGGATTGCGGCGCCTGGCCACGCTGGCGGCGAGCGAAGGGACCGGGGCGCGCGGCCTCATGACGGTCTGCGAGCGGGTGTTCCGTGATTTCAAGTTCCGGTTGCCCTCCAGCCGGGTGAAAACGTTTTCCGTGACGGCCAAGCTGGTGGATGATCCTGGGACGGAGCTGAAGAAACTGCTGAAGGGCACTCCCTAAACCTTTATCTCTTGAACTTCGTGATGCGTGGTTCGTGGTTCGTGAGGCGTGACCAAGCGGGATCCGGTCAGGTTCGTTTGAACTTTGAATTTTGAGCTTTGAATTTTGAATTCAGCCCCTTCTTCCTTTCGCGCCGGTCTCGCCGTCCTCCTCGGCCGCACCAACGTCGGAAAGTCCACGCTGACCAACGCGTTGGTGGGGCAGAAGGTGTCCATTGTGACGTCCAAGCCCCAGACAACCCGGCACGTCGTTCATGGCGTGGTGAATGGACCCGGAGCCCAGTTGGTGCTGGTGGATACGCCGGGCTTCTTCCAGACCAAGGCCAGCCGGCTCGTTACCGAGCTGCACCGCAAGGCGAAGGACGCTCTGGAGGGGATCGATGTGGTGATTCACACGGTGGACCCCTCGCGGGCAATCGGAGCGGAAGACCAGATGGTGACCGACCTGCTGGCGGGAGTGAAGCCACCGCGCGTGTTGTGTCTCACCAAGCTGGATCTCCGGACCCGTCCCGCCCGGGCTTCCTGGCTGGAGCGCGGTTCCGCCTATGCCGCGGTGGCGGAAGTCTCAGGACGCACGGGCGCCGGACTGGCCGAATTCAAGTCCCTGTTGTTCGGGCTGCTTCCCGAACACCCACCGCTTTATCCGCCGGAGGAACGGACCAACGCCCACCGCGACTTTCAACTGGCCGAACTGATTCGTGAACAAGTGTACCGGCTCACCGGCCAGGAAGTTCCGTATCGCACCGCCGTGGAACTGGACGCCGTGGAAGAGTCAGTGACCCGCGACGGCCAGCCGTTTCTCCACATCAAGGCCGCGATATTGACCCCCAATGAACGCTACCAGCGGATGCTCATTGGAGCCGGCGCCCAAAAGATCCGGGAGATCGGCACGGCGGCGCGCCCCGAACTGGAGCGCATGCTCGGCCGGAAGGTCTTTCTCGATCTGGACGTCCTGGTGGACAAACACTTGTAAAGCTCCAAAAGCCAAATTCCAAGTTCCAAAGAAATCCCTCCAAGGCGCGCTCAACGGCTGGT
>CAYYSX010000058.1:0-25923 GCA_964474315.1 uncultured Verrucomicrobiota bacterium
AGTCTTTCCCGTTTCAATTGGCTTCCGGCTGGCTGACGCGCCGGGGGTGTGGTTCTTTGCCGGTGGCCATGAACGACGAACTCGATACCCACCAGAAGGCGCTACAGATCAATCTCGACGCCTCCAAGTATGGCGTCTTTGCCGAGATCGGTGCGGGTCAGGAAGTGGCCCGCTGGTTCTTCCGCGTGGGCGGAGCCAGCGGCACCATCGCCAAGAGTATTTCGGCTTACGATATGGTGGTGAGCGACGCCATTTACGGCTCGACGTCGCGCTATGTCAGCCAGGAGCGCCTGGAGGCGATGCTGGACCGCGAGTACACGCTTCTGGTGGAACGTCTGGCCGCCTCCCGGGGCGGGAACACTCGGTTCTTTGTCTTTGCCGACACCGTCGCCGCCCGCAGCTTCAAGCGTCGTGACGAAACCCACGGCTGGATGGGTATCCGGTTTCAAACGGAACCCGGCGCCGGTCCCAGCGACATCATCATGCACGTCCGCATGTGGGACCGGGAGAATCTGCAACAACAAGAAGCCCTGGGCATTCTCGGGATCAACCTGCTCCACGCGGCCCTGTATCAGCACTGGCACCCCGAAGCCATTATCAACGCCCTGCTCGACAACCTGTCCATCGACCGCATCGAGGTGGACATGATCCAATTCCGGGGCGCCCAGTTCGCGCGGGTGGACAACCGGCTGCTGGCCTTGCAACTGGTGGAGCGGAGCCTGACCAACGCCGCGATGTTCATGCCCACCGGTGAGCTGGTCCAACCGGCGGATACCCTCCATAAGAAATGTATCCTGGTGGAACGGGGATCTTTCCGGCCCATCACCCGGGTCACCGCTGACATGCTGGCGACGGCCAAAGCCCAGATGGTCCAGGACCCGAGGGTCAGCGGCCAGGATTTGATCGTACTCGTCGAAATGACGCTCAAGAACCTCAACGTGGAGGGCAAGATCGACCACCAGGACTATCTCGACCGGGTGGATTTGCTAGGAACCCTTGGCCATCCGGTGCTGATCTCCAATTACGGGGAATTCTTCCGGCTGGCCGGCTATCTGTTCCGCTACACCAAGCTGCCCATTGGGATCGCCATCGGCGTTCCCACGCTCCGCGACCTCTTCGAGGAGAAATATTACTGCGATTTGGAAGGGGGCATTCTGGAATCGTTCGGACGGCTCTTCCGGAACCAGTTGAAAGTTTATTGTTATCCCCTCAAGGACGTGCGCTCGGGCGCCATCATCACGGCGGGCAACCTGCAGGTCGCTCCACACTTGCAGCATTTGTATGATTATCTTCTGGAAAACAAGTTCATCCAGCCGCTGCGGGACATTGACGAGACCCAGATGGGTATTTTCAGCCGGAATGTGTTGCGCGACATCCAGGCCAATGCGCCGGATTGGGAGGAAAAGGTCCCTCTCCAGGTCGCCGCGATGATCAAGGAGAGGAAGCTGCTGGGCTTCAAAGGATGAGCCCACCGTACCGCAGACATTCCTGTCTGCTGTACCGCAGGCTTTCAGCCTGCCTGCGGACCGGGGAAGGCAGGTTACAAACCTGCGGTACAGCAGGCCAGGAGGCCTGCGCTACGACAACCGCCTGTACCGCAGACATTCCCTGTCTGCTGTACCGCAGGCTTTCAGCCTGCCTGCGGAGCCGGCGATACGGCGCCCGACCGGACCAGGTCGGCCACGGTCACCGAGTTCGCCCTGGCCTCGGCCACGGTACGAACGTCGGACAGGACGGCCGCCACGACGGGGCGTTGGTCATCTACCGCCGTGGCTAGGTTTCGGCCGGAACCAGAACGCAGCGCCTGTAACACATCGCCCACGGTGATGTGCTGGAGCGGTCGGGCGGGCACATGGCCGGTCTCCGGCCCGGTCGTCTCGTTGAGCAACTGGGCGTCCACCAATATCCGCAACAGCTCCTTGGCCAGGTGCGGGGGCAGGCCGAGTTGTTCCGCCAGGCCGGTGGCGCCCAAAGGACTTTCCGCGGCCGAAAAACGGGAACCAATCCGGGTCATCAAACGCAGGGCGGCGAACTCGCGGGCCTGCTGGTTGACCCGTCCGGCGATCCGCTCCTGCAAATACGCCTTCCGGTTCTGGAATACATAGGAAACCTGCGCTCCAAACAACACGATGAGCCAGGTCAGATAGAGACCCACCAGGAAAATGGGCAGGATCCCCAAGCTCCCATAGATCGTATTGTAAGTAAGGACCTTGCCATGATAGATGGCGGACAGCTTGTTATTTGCCGTCCACAACACCGCCGCCACGGCGCCGCCGACCAAGGCCGCCCGCCAGTGGACTCGGGTGTTGGGCATCCAGAAATACAGCGCTCCGAACGCCAGGATCATCAACAAGGGCGAGGCGAATTCCGCCAACGTCAGCAGGAACTGACCGAACGCCGACCCCTCCAAGACCGCGCCGCTGCCTCCCAAGAGGGACAAGACCTTGACCCCTTTCGTGACCAGCAGCACGGCCGGGCCCAGCGTGATCACCGCCCAGTAGAACACGATGCTCATCAGCCAGGACCGGCTTTGGACTGCCCCCCAAATGTCGTTGAAAGCCACCTCGATGGAGCGCAACAGACCAATGGCCACGATGAACAGACCCGCGGTCGCAGTGGCGGTAATCGTGCTGAAATGAATACGTCCCACGAAGTCGGCGATCTGGTTGGCAAATTTGATCCGTTGCTCCTCTCCCCCGGCTTCCGATAGCCCCAGAGTGGGGGCCGCCCGGCTCACGCCTTCCTCGATCCAATGTACCAATGTCTCCCGACGTTCCTTCTCGGAGCGGGGTAGAAACAGGGTGGCAGCACTGACGGAAATCGCCAGCAAGGGAACCAGGGCCAGCAAGGTCGTGTAAGCCAGCGAAGCCGCCCGCACCGGCCCCCGGTTCTTGACGAACATTTGCACCACCAAGATCCAGAAATGCGCGAACTGATGCTGCCGGCTGAGGCGGCCTTCCGCGTCCGCTACCGCATCGGCATCGACGAGGTCCCGGACTCGAGCCCACAACTGGCCCAAACGACCGGGACGAGGGGAAGCGGGCTTTGCCATGGACGGAGGCTAACGGCCGGAACTGGAGCTTCAATGAACAACCTGACAGCCTCTCTCCATGGAATTTCACTGCGGTATCATTACCATTTCCGACCGCGCCTCCCGCGGCGAATACGAGGATCTGGGTGGACCGGCCTTGAAAGAGGTCGCCCTCCACAGCGGATGGAAGATCGTGGCCGAGAGCCTGGTCGCTGATGAGCGACGCGCCATTCAACGCGCCATTCGGGAACACATTGCCCAAGGCGCCCAGATCGTGTTGACCACCGGCGGTACCGGTGTGGCGGAGCGGGATGTCACCCCCGAAGCCGTGCGGGAAATCGCTGACCGGGAGATTCCCGGCTTCGGTGAAGCCATGCGGATGCAATCCTTCGCCCTCACGCCCAACGCCCTGCTTTCCCGCGGTCTGGGTGCGGTGGTGGGGCGGACCCTGGTGCTCTGTCTGCCCGGCAAGCCGTCCGGTGCGGTGGAGTGTCTGGGCTTCGTCTCGGGCGCCATTCCTCACTGTGTGAAGGTACTGCAACACGTGCCCACCAGTTGCTAAGGGAAACGTGTACAGCAGACCTCTGAGTCTGCTGTACCGCAGGTTTTTAACCTGCCCGTCCCGGTCCACGGGCAGGCTGCAAGCCTGCGGTACAGCAGACTCAGAGGTCTGCGGTACGTCTTTATCCGCGCCTTCCCCACAATTGTTCGCGCAGTCCCGAGATCCGCGCGGTCCGGTGGCGGATGGCTTCGCGCAGCACGGCTTCCTGATACCAGATTTCGGTTCGTTCCCGGGAACGGGTCAGCCCCGTGTACACCAGTTCCCGGGTTAACACCCGATTGGGACGATCGGGCAGAATCAAAAGCACTTCGGTGAACTCGGAGCCCTGACTCTTATGCACTGTCATGGCATAAGCCGTTTCGTGAGGAGGCAATTGTCCCGGGGCAACGTGACGGATGCCACCGCCCGGTTCGAAGAACCACACGGCCGGGTGGCCCTGCTCATCCACGCCCACCACGCCTAAGTCGCCATTGAACAACCCCACTTCGTAGTCGTTGGCCGTCACCAACACCGGACGGCCGATATACCAGTCTCCGCCCCGTCCCAGGCAGCCTTCGTCGCGGAGCAATTCCTCCGTGAGGGCATTCAGTGCGCCCACTCCATACGGACCTTCCCGCACGGCCGCCAGCAGACGAAAGCGGCTTAGAGCGGCCAAAGCGCCGGCCGGATCGGTTGCGTGAAACACCGGACGAAAGCCGGGGACCGCTCGTGACCGCAAGGCCTCCTTGAGCCCGACCCGGTCGGGCAACAGGCACCCCAGGACGTCGCCCGGTATTCCCAGCGGTGGCTCGTTCAGTCCGGCCAGCACGGCGTCCGCATCTCCGCGGTTCACGGCCTGGCTGAGTCGGTGAATTCGGCTATCGGGTCCGAAGCGATGGTTCGTCTGCAACTGGACCAGGGTCGCCGCCAGCGGAGCACTCGGGCCGGTGCGCTGGGGTAGCTGACCACCGCCCACCCGTTGGAAGTCCTGCACCCAATCGGCGGGAAAGCAGTTGGGCTGTGGATTGGCCGAGATGTCGCCCAGAACGTAGCCGGCCTCGACGGACGCGAGCTGGTCTTGATCCCCGAGCAAAATCACCCGGGCTTCGGCGGGAATCGCGCGCAGGAGTTTCGCCATCAGGGCCAGGTCCACCATGCTCGCCTCGTCCACCACCACCACTTCGACGGGCAAGGGATGATCCGGTCCGTGCCGAAAGCGTGTTGAACCCGCGATGGGTCCCAGCAGGCGGTGAAGGGTTCGCACGTCATCGGGAAGTGAGGCCGCGGCCGGAAAACGGGCGGCCAGGTCGGCCTTTTGCTGGCGCAAGGATTCCTGCAAGCGGGCGGCGGCCTTGCCGGTGGGCGCGGCAATGGCGAAATGGAGGGATTTCGGTGAGGCCAGTTCCGCCAGCAGCACCAGCAGCCGTACCACGGTCGTCGTTTTGCCGGTACCCGGGCCGCCAGAAATCACGGTGAGTCGTCCGCGCCAGGCGCAAAACGCCGCCACTCGTTGCCAGTTGATCTCGGATCCGTCGTCGGGAAACAGGCGGTGCAGCAAGCCGGACAGGCGATCCGCCACTCCTTCCAGCGGCGTGGGCGCCGGGCCGATCCGCTGGCGGAGCGCGGCCGCCACTTCCTGCTCATACCACCAGTACCGGCGGAGATACAGGCGGTCCCGGTCATCGAGAATCAGCGGCTTCACCTCACCGGGAGAACCGACCACCGGCGACGCCGCCCGCAGCGTAGCCCGCCAGCTTTCCAAATCGGGCGACCGCACCACGCCCCCCGGAGTGAGAGCGAAGGCCTGGTTCACCACCGCGGGCAGCTCGAGACACACATTTCCCTCGGTCCGCCGCTGACTGACCAGAGCGGCGGCCAGCCGAAGCTCCGGATGCTCCCCTTCTCCAGCGAGACGTTCCATCAGCCAGCCGAACTGTCGGTCGAGTTCCGAAAACTCCGGTCCGGACGAAACGGCCAGATCGTCCCGCTCGGTCATCGTGCTTCCTCCTGTCGAGCTTCGGACAACAATCGTCGCTCCAGTTCCTCCACCGTTGCCAGCGGCGGGCGGTCGCGAAAGAGGCCCAGTTCCGGCCGGCCCGGTATCACGCCACGAACGAACACGTACCGCACACCGCCAAAATGCCGCTCATAGTCGTAGTCCGGCCACCGCTTTTGGAGCAGACGATGTAAGGCGAGCAGGTAGAGGTGGTATTGGAGCGAGTACTGCTGGGCGAGCATCTCCCGCTCGAGGGCGGCTGGCCCGTAGTCTTCCGGTGATGAGCCCAGCCAGTTGGATTTCCAATCCACCAGCCACCACCGGCCCTCCTGCACCAGGGCCAGATCCAGGATGCCGGTGAGGAATCCTTCCACACCGGAAAACCCCAACCGGCCGAGTGAGGTCACCAGGGATTCTCCCAACGGACCGTGAGGAACCGCGGCAAACGCGGCCTGCAGCCGATCCGGAGTCAGACGCCGCAAGGGCAACAGAAACTCCAGTTCGCGCCAGCAAGCCGAGGCGGGGACGGCGCGCAAAGTGGCTCCGGGGAAGATTTCCGCTTCGAGAACGCGGGCCACCAGCGCCGTCACTTCTCCGCCCAGTACCTCTACCGGATACCCATGGGCGCGCAGTCGGTCCCGGACCACGCCTTCGATTTCGGCGGGCCCGGCCTGGGCAAAATCCAGACGCTCGAAGACTTCGTGCAGGCAGATGCCCGCTCGCGGACCACGAAACGCCACCAAAGGGGCGGGAGCGAGGAGGGGGGATGCCGAGGTCTCGGCCGCTTCCCGTTCCAGGGCTTCGTCGGCTCGGCCGTGGGCCAGGAGGCTGAAGCTCGCCATGCCCCAATCCCGACGAATCTCTCCGCGGAAGGTGCGAACCGACCGGTGCCAAGCCGGCGACTCGGGCGGCTCCCAGCGACTGACCTGGAGCGGCGGGAGTTCGCTGACCTGCAGGGATTCCCCGGCCAAGGCGTCGAGCGGCGCCCGGCGGGCTTCGGTATCCAACGGTTTCACGTGCCCTTCCAACGCCCCGCGCGCGTCGTCCAAACTCAGGGTGGAAACGTCGGGCGGCGGATGCAGCAGCCAGGCGAGTGCTGCTCCTTCTCCCCCTTTCAAAAGGCCCCAACCGAGATAGCAACGATGGCGGGCCCGCGTCAGGGCCACGTACAGCAAGCGCAGGTTCTCGGCGAAGAGTTCACCTTGTTCACGGCTTTGGTTTTCCAGGAAGGACGGTGATCCGACGTCGTGCTTCAAGGCGAGCCGGTCGCCGGGATCATGAAACAAGACGGTCGGAGCGGTTCGGGAGGTCTTGGCGGGACGAGCCTGACGACGGATCAGGAACGGACAGAACACGACCGGGTATTCCAGGCCCTTGCTGCTGTGGAGGGTGACCAGTTGCACGGCCGCCGCGTCCCGTTCAAGGCGGAGCAGGGCTTCGCGCGCCGGGGTCCCCTCTTCGTCTGCCCGGCCCCGTTGAACGGCCAGCCAGTGCAGGAGTCCGGCGGGAGCGAGACGATCCCGGGCGGCGGCTTGCTGCAGCAGGTCCCCCAAGTGCAGGAAATTGGTGAGACTCCGTTCCCCATCGATCGCCGCGAGCAGGCGCCTCCGGGTGTTCCGTTCGCGCAGGACCGTTTCGAACATCAGGAGAAAGCCGTCGCGGGCCCATCGTTCGGACCACCGGAAAAGAGCTTCCCGCCAACGTTCCCAGGCCGGTTGGTTTCGGGACAACTCATCCAGATCCACCGCGGACAAGCCCACCAGGCGGGTGACGAGGGCCGCGCGGCGTTCCGCCTCACGGGCTCCCTCGACCAAGGCCGTGAGCAACGCCTGAACCTCGTGTGCTTCGCGGGTGCCGAAGACGCTTTGCTGCGTGCGGCGGACCGAGGGCACGCGACGCCGACTCAACGCCACCGCCATCAGCTCTGCTTGCTCATGCCGGTCCACCAGAACCGCGAGGTCGCCGGCGGCGAGTCGGCGGCCGCCCAACCGGACGTCGCTGCTCAACAGTCGGACCACTTCTTCCGCGACCGCCTCGGCCAGACGCTCCCGTTGCGGTTCAACGTTCTCGATCCCTTCGGCCAGCGCGTCCCAAAACCATACCCGCAGCGGTGGATGACGCTGCCCGGACTCCACGAGCGGGGCTTCGTCCGCCCGGCCCCGAGCCGCCACGGGTTGGAAGTGAATCTCGGGGAGCACGAACGGCTGCGGATTGATTTGGAGCAGCCGGTTCACGCCTTCGACCAGCCGTCGTTCCGAGCGCCAGTTTTCGCCGAGTGTGAATTCCCGGTCCGCCCGGGTGCGGGCCTGCAGATACGCAAACACGTCAGCGCCCCGAAAGCTGTAGATCGCCTGCTTTGGATCGCCCACCAGGAAGAGGAGCGAATCACCGTCACCGAAGAGCCGGTCGAAAATCCTCCATTGCTGGGGATCCGTGTCCTGAAACTCATCGATCAACGCTGCGCGATAGCGTCGGCGCAGGACCGCGGCGAGAGCCGGACCTGCCGGGCTGGCCAGAGTGGTGTCCACGCGCTCCAGCAGGTCCTCGAAGCCCAGCTTCCGCTCGCGCTCCTTCAGTCGCGCCAATTCCGGACCCGCCTGGCGAAGAAACTCCTGCCGGGTGCGGGCTCCGAAGACGTCCAAAGCCGCCATAAGTTCGTCGCAGGCGGCGAAGAACGGATGCTCCGGAACCGCGGGTGGAGATTTGGAGCGGCGCTTCTGTTTCTCCCGCAGGGCGGATTGCCCAAACAAGGCCGCCGTTTTCAGCCCATCCCCGGTGGGCAAGCCTTCCCGAAACAACGCGTCCAATGCGTCCAACATCGGCTGCACGAGCGCCGTCGAGTTATACGGTCGATTGGCCCAGGTGCCTCCCGCATCTCCGAACCAGGCCATGAGCGCGGTCCGATCCTTCCGCCATAGGGAGGCTGCCGATTCAAACGCTGCCTCCACGTCGGCGAGCACCTCCGGCCACGGTCGATCGGCCGCGCCGGCCACCACCTCCACTCCCGCCTGACGCGTATGCCGGCGAAGCAGGTCGAACAGGCTGTCCGCCGAGATTCCGGCGTAAGCCGCATACCACACCCGACGCGCCGGGACGTCGTAGAAGTGTTGTCGCCAAAACTGGTCCGCGGCCGCCTGGAGGAAGGAGGTCACGTCCGGCGCCAACTCTGCGTCAAACAAGGCGCGGCTCTCGAAGGCCCGTTCCTTGAGCACGCGCTGACAGAAGCCATGGATGGTGAACACCGCCGCCTCGTCGAACTGCTCCAAGGCCGCCTCGATCCGCGCCTGTCGTTCCTGGCGATCCACCTCCGTTCCCTTCAGCAGCGTGGGGAGGCCGGCCGATCCCGCGATGGGACCGCCCCGAAGCAGCTCCCGGGCTTCCACCAAACGTCCCCGGATCCGTTCCCGCAATTCCGCCGTGGCCGCCTCGGTGAAGGTCACCACGAGGATTTGGTCAACGGACAGTCCGCGTTCGAGCAGCAGCCGCAGATAAAGCCCCACGATGGTGAAGGTCTTGCCGGTGCCGGCACTGGCCTCGAGCAGCGTAATACCCGGGGTCAGCGGCGTGTGATCCAACTGGAAAGGGACAGGACTCATGAACCGGCCTTTCTTTTCTGCGCCACGCCGGCCAGTGGCCCGCAGATCCTTCGGGCGAGCATTTCGAATTCTTCGTCCAGCGGATGCGGCTGGATCGCGCCGAAACAGAACTCGAACGCGGCGTCCGCCGATTCCCCGCGGCGTTCGCCCGAGCTATTCCATTCCTTCAGGGCGCGGTCCAAGGCATCGGCATCTGGCGCGGTCGCGAACGCCCACGCCGAAGTCGGAAAGAACCGCAGTGGCCGGCGAAGTCCGTCCGCTTGCAAGGCCAGCAAATCGACCAGTACGGCCGGCGGATCCTCCGGAGCCGACACACTCCAGCTTTCGTCTTCGGTGGTGAGCCGGGCCGGAGGAGGCCTTTCGTTGCGCATCGCAGACAGCACCAACTGGTTTAGCCACAAACGAAGCAACTCGGCGGCCTTGAACTTCGCCGGACGGATCAGGCAGAGGCCATTCACCGTGAGCAGATCCAACGTTCCGGACAGCACGTATTCCCCCACGTTCAGGTTGAACGGGATCGGGGGTTGCGGTTCCCAGTCGTCTTCCGGCACCTGGGAGAGAACCTGCCGAACCGCCGTCTCGATCTCCCGTGCCCGGAGCGGACCGGCTGGCCCCAAGGGCAACCGGCCTTCCGCCATCCGACGTTCGGCGAGCGGGGTCGCCGGGGTGCAGCGACGCAGTCGTTCCAGCCACTCCTGTTTGAGTCGGAAGGCGGCGAGCGAATCGACGGTGAACAGCTCCCGGTCGTCGGGAACCGCGCCGGCCTCCGGCAGTCGAATCCCAAGACGCCGTCGAAGAAAGGCCCGCGCGGGATTGGCCAGGAAGGACGCCAGGTCGGCCAGATCCACCTCGTTCTCCGTTTCGTCCGGTGGCGGAAGGAGGGTTGGGCAGAACGCCGCGTCGGGCTCCGGCGTGGTCAGGTCCTGATGAGTCGCGCCGGCCGCGTGGGAGTTCTCCCGCGAGTAGCTGAACAGCCGCGGGTCGGTGGAAGCGCCGAAGTAGTCCGGGCTGAACGCATGCAGCGGATGCTTCACCAGCACCTTGGCCTTCACTTCTGCCGCTCCTTCCCGCGCCATGGCCGCCAAGTGGTCCAGTAGTTCGCTGAGCACGACCGAAGGCGGCAGGTCGGCATTATCCCGCAGGGAACGGCCGAGGTAGCTGAGATGCAGCCGGTCGCGCGCCGAGATCAGTGTTTCGAGAAACAGGTAGCGGTCGTCTGACTCGCGCGCTTCGTCGCCGGGCTGCGGATGGGCGGCAATGAGGTCGAAACTCAGCGGGGTCGGACGCCGCGGAAACGCGCCGTCGTCGAGCCCCAACACCGCCATGACCCGGGCCGGCACGCTACGCATGGGCTGGAGCGCAGCAAAGGTGATCCCGCCGCGCAGGAATCCGCCCGCCCGCCGTTCTTCCGCCAACCAGGGATCCAACTGCTCCACCACGGCCGCCAGCGGCGCCGGTTCCGTCAGCGCCGCGGCCCGTCCCACCTGACGCAGCCGGCCCAAGGTCTCGCGGAGAAACGCCAGTTCGGCCTCCCCGGCGTGATTCGGAGCGAACACGTCGTCGAGCAGCGTTCCCAAGTCGTCGGCCCACGTGGGTAGGGAACGGGGTTCTGCCAGCCGCAGCGGCAACCCTTCCATCAGGGCGACGAACGCCGCGAACCGTCCCGCCAGCGCCGCCGTGTCTCCTTCCACCTCAGGGAAGGGACTGACCCCTTCCAGCACCAGCTCGTCCTGGGGGGCCAGGGCGTAACCGAGCAGCATCCGGTCGGCGGTGTGTCGCCAGGTCCCCTGTGGAAACGCGGGTGAACCCAACTGGCCGCGCTGCCCGGCATTCAACCCCCAACTCACGTGCAATTCCTCCAGCCACTGACGCACCTGGGGCAGATCCGACGGCGCCAAGCCCAACCGCTGTTGCACTGCCGGTTCTTCCAGGAGCGGCAGGAGCTCGCTCCGGCCAAATCGTCCGCCTGGAAGCCGTAGCAGATGCAGGAAGGACTCGGCCAGTCCGCCTTCGGCCCGCGGCACCCGGTCCGCAATCGTGAAAGGAAACCGGAGCCGCTCGTCTTCCGGCGTCCCGAACACCGCCTGGATCAACGGCGCATACGCCTCCAGATCCGGAGCCAGCACCAGTACGTCGCGCGGCATCAAACTCGGATCCGCCTCGAATGCGTCGAGCAACTGGTCGTATAGCACCTCCAGTTCCCGTCGGGGGCTGTGGCAGGAGTGAATCCGGAGGGACGCATCGTCCAGGCGCAGCGTGATCCGGCCGTCTTCCCCCTCGTTCGCGGTGCGGTCCGCCAACTGGAGTAAGTCCGACTGCAAACAGTGCAGCAGCGAGTCGGTGCCCGGCTCGATGAACGATGATTCTTCCTCAGCCCCTCCTCCTTGCTCCGCCATCTGATCCTGGAAGCTTCGGCCCAGCCGTCCCAGTGACGTCAGCAACCGGTGACCGCGCGCGAAGTTCAGGGCTTCGCCCTCGTTGGGACGGCGGTTCATCCGCTTCAGCGCGCGCTGTTCCTCACGCCGGGAGACCGTGTCGCCCCAATACTCGCGACAGGGCTGGAGCTGATACACCGTGACCTCCGTCTGGGTGCCCAAGGTCGTCAAGAATTGCAGGTAGAGAGGGGGCAGCGCGGAGATACCAAACACCGACACCCGCTCGGGAAGACCGCTGAGCGGGCCGGCTTTCATCCGTTGAATGGCCGTGGTCAGCAGACGAGATTCAGGCCAGCCCGTTCCGGTCGCGTCGAGCGCCCGCCAGAGCGGAGCTTGCCAGGATCCTTCCTCCTCACCCGCGGCCCAGCGAGCGGGCAGATGGGGGCGATAAACGAAATACTGGTCGAAGAGACCCGCGACCCGCCGGGCCAGTTGAAATCGGCGGCGCGGATCGCCGCCGATGTAGTGCAACGGATCGGCGAAAGCCGTCCCATCGCTAGGCCACAACTCCCAGATGCGCCAGGTCAGGGTTTCGAGGGTAAACCGTTGATCCACACCTGCCTCCGGCACCACCACCTGGCAGATCTCACGCAGGAATGATTGGGGAAACGGAAATCGGATGCGGGAACAGATCCCGTTCAGCCGGGCTAGTTCCAGTTGAAGCCATCGCGCCATTCCGAGGCTTTGGACCACGATGATCTCCTCCGCAAACGGGTCGTGCAGACTGCCTTGCACGACCCTGGCGAGATGGAGTGACAAGGTCTCCAGCCGGTTGCTGGTCCTCCATTGCAGCCCCTGTGACATGGTTCTCAGGCAACCGGTAAGTGAGGGGCTTGGTCAATCGCTGACCGAGGGGAAAGAAAAAGCGAGCGCATCTTGAATGGGTCCTTACCGCGACGGCGATGAGACAGGGGAAGAGGAAAGCTCCAAGCTCCAAGCTCCAAAGAAATTCCAAAGACCCAAGCTCCCAACACCCGGGTTCCACTCGAACCGTCCCGGGAAGCAAGGTCTTGGATGGGCTCGGGCGCTTGGAGGCTGGAACTTGGAGCTTTTTTGGAGCTTGGACCTTGGCTTTTGGAGCTTGCGGAAGGGGATGGGCCGCTCTTTGGGCTCGGCCCGCGTCTTTAAGGACAAACTCAAGGTGCGCCAAAAAAAAACCGGTCCCCGCGACTCGGGGACCGGTTTACTCAGTACTACAGACCGGGACAACCACCCGGTGGGAAGTTCATGAACGGCGTCTGCAGCCCAACCGGCCAAGACTGAACGACCTAGGGGAGAATCGGGGGTTACGCATGTTGGGAAGAGCCCTTGATCTCGTCGGTGGGATGCATTGAAAAGAAGCTATTGGAAGAAGATCCCGCCGGTCAATCCATCATCTCCGTTCTGTCCTAATTATTTTTACTCAGAGCGGGAGCGCGGGCGGCTCGCCCGCTCGAGCACCCTTCCACCCCGGGGCAGGTTAAAAACCTGCGACACAGCAGGCTTGGAAGCCTGCGCTACGCTCTTGTAGCGCAGACCTTCTGGTCTGCTGTTCCGCAGGCTTGCAGCCTGCTCGTGGACCGGGTCGGGCAGGTTAAAACCTGCGGTACGGCAGGCCGGGAGGCCTGCGCTACAGCGCAAACAGATCCAACTGAGGAGGAGGTGCCAGTTCCCGCAACCGTTCCCGCTCGCGGCGCTCGCGGCGCGCCCGACTGGCAGGCTGTCCCCCGGACGCCGATTCGCCCGCCAACACGTGCTGCAGGTTCAGCTCCGCTTCCTCCAGCACGCGAAGGATGGTCTTCGCCCGGTCAATCACCGGCGCCGGTACGCCGGCCAGGCGGGCCACCTGAATGCCATGGCTCTTGTCCGTCGCTCCGGGCTGAACCTTTCGCAGAAACACCAACTGATCGTTCCATTCCCGCACCGCCACATGGTAGTTGCGCACTCGCAACAAATGCGGACCCACGGACGAAGGCGCTCCCCCCGTCGGCGAGGCCCCTTCATTTTGAGCTTTGAGCTTTGAGCTTTGAGCTTCCCCCCTCCCCAGCTCAGTCAGTTCATGGTAGTGCGTGGCAAACAAGGTCTTGGCACCCACTTGATGATGAAGGTGCTCGACGATGCTCCACGCCAGGCTCAGGCCGTCGAAGGTGCTCGTTCCCCGGCCGATCTCGTCGAGGATCACGAGACTGCGTCGGGTGGCGTTGTTGAGGATGTTGGCCGCCTCGCTCATCTCGACCATGAAGGTGCTTTGGCCGCGGGCGAGATCGTCACTGGCGCCAATGCGGGTGAAAATGCGGTCCACCAGATCGATGCGGGCTTCGGCGGCGGGCACGAAGGCTCCGGTGTGAGCCAGCAAGACCAGCAGCGCCACCTGCCGGATGTAGGTGCTCTTGCCGGCCATATTGGGACCGGTGATGAGCGCGATCTGTTCTTCCTGCGGATCGAGCGCGGTATCGTTGGGGACGAATCGCTCGTCCGTCAGCGCTTGTTCCAGTACCGGATGTCGCCCGTCGCGGATGCGCACGATACCTTCGTCTGCGACAACGGGCCGTCGGTGTCCGTGCAAACGGGCGGTTTCGGCAAAGGTGGCCAGCACGTCGAGCTGGGCCAGGGCCGCGGCGGTGTGCTGGATTTCGCGCAGGTGGACCAATACTTCCTCGCGCACCCGTTGGAAAAGTTCGTACTCCAGCTTGGTGGCGCGTTCCTCGGCTCCAAGAATCTTGGACTCCATCGCCTTCAACTCGGGCGTGATGAAGCGCTCTCCGTTGGCGATGGTTTGCTTGCGCACATAGTCCGGCGGGACTTTGGACAAGTTGGCCTTGGTGATTTCGATGAAATAGCCAAAGACCGAGTTGAATCCGACCTTGAGCGAAGGGATTCCGGTGCGGGCCGACTCGTCCTGTTGCAGTTTGGCGATCCAGTCCTTGCCTCCCCGAGCGGCGTCCCGCAGTTCATCCAGCTCGGCACTAAAACCGTCGCGGATAAGGCCTCCTTCCTTCAGCGCGAGCGGCGGTTCATTCGTGATGGCCTTCGTCAACAGTTCGACCAACGCGGGCAGGTCCGTGAGTTGCCCGGACAATTCCGCCAATAGATGGGGAACCGGAGAACCTGCGGGAGTGGAGGACTCCTCCCACAGAGCCGGTGCGGAACTCTCGGACGGAATCGCGGCGGCGGAACTAACACTGCGCCGCAGTTCTGGGATCTGTTCCAAGGCCAACCGCAGCGCCACCACGTCGCGCGCGTTGCCCGAGCCCAGGCTGAGACGGGAGATCGTTCGTTCCAGATCCCGCACCTCGGTCAGCTTGGCGCGAAAGGCTTCCAACGCCGGCGGCTGTCCCAACCACGCGTTCACCGCCTCTTGCCGTCGCTGGACCGCTTCGACGGCCGCCAACGGTTGAGTCAGCCAGTCGCGCAGGCGGCGGGCGCCCATCGGGGTGACGGTACGGTTCAACGCGCCGAAGAGGGTCGTCGTGCGCGGCGAGTCACGGTGCAGCGGCTCCAGGATCTCGAGATTGCGCAACGAGACCGCATCCAAGATGAGAAAATCGGCGACCTGATAGAACGTCAGCCGGGTTAAGTGCCCAATGTCCCGGCGCAGATGATGCATCAGGTAGTGCAGAACCGCGCCGGCGGCCCCGGTAGCCGCGCTGCGATCCTTCAAGCCGAAGCCGTCGAGGGAGGCGACTCGGAAATGCTCGTGCAGCGTGAAGACAGCGGTCTCGGCGAGAAAGGTCCAGTCCTCATAAGACACCACCTGGGCGCCGGAGAGGGAGGCGGTTGGGAACTCGGAGGAATCCGGCGTTCCGGCGATGAGCGCGGCGAGCGAACGGGCGCCGGCGGGCAGGATGAGTTCGGCGGGCCGCAACCGATCGAGCTCGGCCAGGAGCGTTTTTCCCGCCTCCACTTCGGTGACGCGGAAATCGCCGGTGGTGAGATCGACACAAGCGAGGCCAAAGGAATGGCCGCCGGCGAAGACCGCGGCGAGAAAGTTGTTTCGTTCCGCCTGCAAGAGTCGTTCATCGAAGTGCGTGCCGGGCGAGAGAATGGCGGTGACTTCGCGTTCGACCAGTTTCCCCGGCCGCGCTTCCTCAGTCTGGTCGCAGATGGCGACTTTGCGCCCGTGTTTCAGGAGGCGGCTGAGGTAACTGTTGGCGGCGTGGTACGGCAGGCCGCACATGGGAACGCCATGGCGTTGGGTGAGGGCGAGATTGAGCAACGGCGCGCCGATCTGCGCATCCTCGAAGAACATTTCGTAGAAATCACCGAGACGGAATAGCAGCAGCGCATCCTTCGGCAGACCCGACTTGATGCGGCGATACTGCGCCATCATCGGGGTGAGCTGCGATTCACGGTCAGCGGCCATCGTATCAGGTGAGACTACGGAAGCTCTCCGATGAGGCAAGGAAGGGGGTGGCGAAGAAAAATGTGAGGTTACGATACGAAAAATCTGGCGTAAGGAGACGATGTCTAGTTACAAATCCGTAGCGTCTTCTCAATGTGGTCACTTTCTTTAACATACCGGATCTGTGTTTTCCGGTTTACGTTGGATGGGAGGTGAGAGGAATGCCCGCGAAAAAGAAACCAGCCGCCAAAAAACCGGCCAAGAAGGCCGCCGCACCCAAGAAGGCCGCCAAGAAGAAATAAGGCGGTTGAGCATCCAAGGAGCAGGGGCGGGAGTCATCACCGCGTGAACAACGCGGCGGCGATTTCCGCCCCTGCGCGTTGAACCGGACGGTCGAAACCCTGCCGGTGCGCTTTCTGTTCCCCGATGGTTCGTACCAGCGCGTGCCTCTTCTCGGAACTGTTCCGCCGGTGTGCGCCGCGCTACAAACCTCCCGTGGCCCGCCTCGTCTTCGACATCGAAACCTCCGCCCTTCCGCTCGAGCAGTTCGACGCCTCCCAGCAGGAGTATCTGTTCCGCGACGCGGAACGACTGCCCGACGAGTCGGATCGCGCCCGGCGCCGGGCGGAAATCACCCAACAGTTCAACCTCTGGCCGCTCACCGCTCAGGTCGTCTGCATCGCCATGGTCAACGCCGACTCCGGTAAGGGTCAGGTGCTCTACCAAGCCGATGATTTTGAGGAGGAATCCGAAGCCCCGGCCGACGGAATCGAATTCGCCCCGCAGATGGATGAGGGCGAGCTGCTGACGGCATTCTGGGACGTGGCCAAACGGTACGATCAGGTGGTCACGTTCAATGGCCGCGGTTTTGACGTTCCCTTCCTCTACCTGCGTTCCGCGCTCCTCAACGTGCCCATCACCCGCAAGGACTGGTTGGGCTACCGCTTTCAGACCGAGCCCCACTGCGATCTGGCCGAACAGTTCACCTTCTACAATGTGAGCGGACGGGACGGAGCGGCTCGACGATTCAACCTCGACTTCTATTGCAAGGCCTTTGGCATTCCTTCACCCAAGGCGCAGGGGGTGACCGGATCCGACGTCAACGATCTGCTCGCGTCCGGGCGGTACCGCGAAATTGCCGACTATTGTCTCCGAGATGTGGCGGCCACGGTTCAGCTTTACCAGATCTGGCGCGACCGGTTGGCCGGAATCAAATGACCCGAAACCCGCGGTGAGATTGAGGGACTTCATACCCGGCTCCATTCCGTCGCCTCCGCCGTGACCCAACGGAGCGGATGAACGACCCGGTCCGAATGGCGCGGTAACAGGTGGGCGAACCGGGCCAACCCCTCCTTGGCTTGGGCGTCGAGGCGATATTGCACGTGGCCGCCGAGATAAGAGCGGCGGAATTCGGAATCGAATTCCTCACTGGCCGCGATGAGTTCGGGCAAGCGGGCCAACCCGGCCTCCGCAGTGAGCGTCAACACCCGGGCTAACCCGGTCGAATCGACGTCATCGCGAATGGCCCACACGGCATAGACGAAGGGAAGACCGGTGAGTTGATGCCAGGCTTCGCCGAGATCCCAAATCGCGTGATCAGGCTGGCGACGCCGGAAAGCGATGGCCGGGTTGCCGATCAACAACACGTCGTCGAGCCGGGAGTCCTCCTCATACCGGAGCAACGGACGAAATTCCGGATGAATTCCGCGTTCCGCCAGAAGAACGCGCAGAAGATTGGCGCTGGTAGAAGAGGCGGGATCGAGATGAACCACCCGCAGTCGTTCCAGCGGGGTTCGATGGGCCAGGAACACACTGAACACCGGTCCGCGGGAGACGATGCCGAAGCCATCGAGAGCGCGCAGACCGGGTGAAAACAACACTTCGGTCGAACTGACCAACGCCGCATCGAGCCGGTTTTCTTCCAAGCCGCGGGCCAGTTGGGTGGGGGGAAGGAATTGAATCTCCCGTTCCAGTCCGGCGGTCAGCGGCAGGGCGTTGAGATACGGGACCGACCCAACGCGATAGCGGGAGAGAATCGAACGCACCTCGACAACCTAGCCGGGCGGGGCCGGGCGACAATCGCTGTCCTGATCCCGGTCCCTTGATCCACGTGCCAACCGCCACCTGCCAATCGAAGGCGAGGCGCTCGGTGGCGAATGGGTCTTTGGGTTTCGGCCGGGGGAGCGTTGGGTTGGGCCTGCCGTTTGAGGACCCATTCCAGGTGCGCCTGCGTCTCGCTGGGCCGCGGTTTTCCAGTTGCCGTTCCCGGCCGGACCGGCTGTGCTCCAACCACGTTCCAAGCGAACTTCCATGAGTGCCGTCACCTTAGCCGCCAACCAACCTCTCCAGAGCCTGGACGAGGTGGAAGAGTTTTATAAAGAGCGCTACCCCGAGCCGCTGCCGGGGATTCCCGCCCCCGGCTCCTCGACCGTCGAGGCGGCCCCGGATTCCCAGCCCAAACCCGCGGTCGGCTACGCGCCAGACAAGCAGGAGTCGGAGTTCCGAAATTACGAAGCCGACGCTCGTCCGACCGTGCGGGAGTTTTACCGGCTGAACCACCAGTTCCAGACCCGCGAGTTCGTTCAGGCCAAGAAGCGCGAGTACCTCGGCTTGAACCGGATGAAAATGGGGGTGTGGGAGGCGGCGGAGTATCTCAACCAACTGGTGGACGACAGCGATCCGGATACCGACATGTCGCAGCTCGAGCACCTGCTGCAGACGGCGGAACAACTCCGCAAGGACGGCCAGCCGCGCTGGATGATCCTCACCGGGTTCGTCCATGACTTGGGGAAAATTCTTTGCCTGTGGGGCGAGCCGCAGTGGGCCGTCGTCGGCGACACGTTTCCCGCCGGCTGCGGGTATTCTCCCCAGATCGTGTTTCACCGGTTCTTCGAGGCGAACCCGGATTATCAGAATCCAGCCTACCAAACGCGACTGGGGGTTTATGAAGAAGGTGGCGGACTCGATGCCGTGGACCTGTCCTGGGGCCACGACGAATACATCTACCATGTCTGCCGGGATTGTCTCCCTCCGGAAGGACTGGCCATGCTGCGGTTTCACAGCTTCTACTCGTGGCATCGGGACGGCGCTTACGATTACCTGATGGATGCCCGGGACCGGGAGTTGTTGCCGTGGGTGCAGAAGTTCAATCCCTATGATCTGTACACCAAGAGCCACGACAAGCCGGACGTGGAGAAGCTCAAGCCGTTCTACGACGAGCTGATTCACGAGTACTTCCCCGACCAGATTCGGTGGTAAGAGAAGTTCCGGCCATCCGCCACCGCGTGGAGCCCTTGCATCGGACCCAAGGGAAGATGGCGCGACCTGCCACCGAAGAAGCGGCTCACGCGACCCGGATTCGATCGCCCCTCCGGGGCTGGGACCTTTTTGGCGTCATTGACCCACCGTTGAAACGGTGGGCTATTTTCAAAAGAGAACGACAGACGTCCCGTCCCCAACGCCGGCTTCTACCCCCGCGTTGTGCGGCTTCCTCCTGCTAGAGACACCCTCCCTCAGAATTTCATGCATTTTTCCGCTTGCCCTAAATACTACCATGTTAGTACTACCTTGGGCATCGTCACGTGCCGATGAAAACCACCTTCACCATCATGACCGGTTCGCTGTTGCTGCTCGGCTGCGGAAAACAAGAGCCGCAACCGCCAACCTCGAGCATCGGTTTCGCGACGGGTTCGACGCGCGAGGCCATCGTGAAACAGTTGGAGCAGATCAATGCCAAGATTCTCCAGGATTCGCCTGAGCTTTTGCACGCCGAGTTCAGGACCCCCGAGATGAAGCGGCCCATGCAGGTCGAGTTGGGCTTCGCCGATGCAACGCTCGATCACGTCAACTACCTTCCCCAATGATACCAAACACGACCACGCGCAAACCAGCCCATCACCGTCTGGGCGATCTTCAACTGCGCATCCTGCAGGTCCTTTGGGCCCGGGAGGAAGGGACGGTGGCTACCGTTCACCAGGAACTCCAACCGGAGCGCAACCTGGCTTACACCACTATCGCCACCATGCTGCGCAAGATGGAGGAACGAGGGTTGGTCGCTCATCGGGAGGAAGGACGCACGTTTGTTTATCGGGCTCGGGTGGGAGCGGAAGAAGTAAGCCGAAGTGTCGGAACCCACCTGGTGGAACGGCTCTTCGAGGGCAGCCTGGCGGATGCGGTGAGCCACCTTCTTTCGACCCGGGCCGTCAGCCGGGCGGAGCTGGACCAGTTGGAGAAGCTGATCAAGGACGCCAAAAGGAGGGCCAAATGACTCCCGATCTCGCGTTCTGGGGCCAGTTCCTGGGGTGGCTGGCGGCGGAACTGGCCCTGGTAGTGGTCGTCGTTGCTTGGGCGGCCCGGCGGAGCGCGGCACCTCAAGTCCGGAGGGCATTCTGGCAGGCCGGACTGGTGGGACTGGGCGTGGTCGTAGCGGTCGAGACGCTCGGACTACGCGGGGCGGTGAGTTCATGGATTCCCAGAACACCTCTGACTGCCGAGCGGCAGCTCCAGGTGACCTTGGCTCCCTCGGTTGCCGCTTCACCCGTTTCGCCTGAAGCCCTGCCGACGCCGCCAGCGTCGCTGTCGGAGCCGGCGGCCCGACCGGATTCATCAGTCTGGTGGCCAGGGTGGCTTTGGTTGACGGGAGCCGTTGTGCTGCTGACCCGAGCGCTGTTGACGCGCGGTTGGTTGGCCGGGAAGCGGTGGCCGGAATTCCCCACCGACGCCGAAGTTCAAGCGATGCTGGCCCGCCTGCGGGGACCCCTTCGGCTGAAGCACGTCCGACTCCGAGTCTGGCCGGGACTGCGCGGTCCGGTCGCCTTCGGGTGGATGCGTCCGACGGTGGCGGTTCCTGCGGACTTCGGTTCCCGATTCAACGCCGCGCAACGCGAGACGATGCTCGCTCATGAGCTGGCGCATCTGGCGGCGCACGATCCGTTCTGGTTGTTGGTGGCGGATCTGGTTTGCGCCCTGGCGTGGTGGCATCCGGCCGTCTGGTGGGCCCGGGGACAGTTCCGGGCGGCCAGCGAACAGGCGGCCGACGAAGCCAGCGCCCTGGTGCCGGAAGGCCGAACCATCCTGGCCGAGGCCCTGGTTCGTTTGGGGCGAGAACTGACCGCACCGGTTCCGGCACAAAGTCTGGGCGTGGCCGGCAAAGGGTTCCGTTCCGAACTGGCGCGACGGGTGAACGCCTTGCTGCAACCGGGCCAGGCCTGGCACCCGTTGGCCGCACGTCAGCGTTGGAGAACCCGGCTGGTGGCGGGTGGCATCGTCGGGCTGCTGGCTTTGGTACCCTGGCCCGGCCGGTTCGATTCCTCGGTGATCGCTCTGTTGCAGCCCTCGGCGCAGGCAGCGGTCCCGACGATCACGGGAGCGGACACCGCCACACCCCGTAGCGACGCGGAAAACGTTAACCTTCCGACCCAGCCGAATGGGTCAGAAGAAACGCCCGGACAACTCGCGCTTCACACCCGGAGTTTTCGCCTCGACCCGACCCGTTTTCGCGAGGCGATCCGCGCCACAGAGGGTATTCAGCAGAGTGACGTCCAGGATGAGATCCGCCAGATGATGGCCCTGTGCGGACTGTTTATCCCGCGTGTGGTTCAGGGAGAAGGAACGCCGGACCAGACGACCACGGCTATCTACTTCGCTGATCGTAGAGGCATTCTCTTCGTGCGGGCCTCGCTTTCGGAACTCGATAGTGTCGGACGCCTTCTCGCCATCTTGGATGTGAGTGAGCCGTCGAACGGGCCGGCAGTGACCCTGGAGGTCCAACTCGCCGAAGTCACCGCCAGCAGTTCGGACGACATCGGACTCGACTGGTTGTTTGGCCGGTCTGGATCGGACAATCCCGGGACCGAGACCAATCGCTGGAACGGAACCGGCCACGGACAGGTCCGCACGATGCGCAGCGAGGGAGAAGTGGCCGTGCTCACCGCGGTCCAGTACGCGGCGTTGCAGGAACGCCTGACAAACCGCATCGGCGTTGACATGCTGACGACACCTCCGGTGACCACTCACTCCGGACGTCAGGCTCAAGTCGCGGCGCAGCAGGTGCGATCCGTGGTGATGGGCGTCGAGGCGCATGTGCATGGGGATGGGGAAACCCGGGTTTCCGGTTTTGATGCCGTTTCCGTCGTGCCGACCAACCTGCCACCGGCCGTCAACTATCAGGTCGAATCGGTTCCCGTCGGTCCGGTGGTTCACATTCTTCCGGTCGCGGTCGCCGAAGACTGGCATCTGACGATGACCGCCCGGGTGAATGAATTTCTGGGATATAATGATCCGGGAAAAGGCGATGTGCCCACGGTTCAGGTACGCGGTGCCAAACCCCTGACCGCAACGCGGCCGCTTCCCCTTCTGCGGGTGCGCGAGATCCAAGCCAGTGCGGTAGCGCGTCCGGGAGAAACGGTCGCCTTGCGAGGGGCGCGCGTTGATGACCTGGTGATATCTCGGGGGCGTGGCTGGCTGTTCCGTCGCGCGCAGACCAATATCGTTCAGAAGCGCCTCTTTGCCTTTATCACACTGCGTCCGGCCGAGGCCGATTCGGAGGCGACGTCCCCGCGTCCCAGCCCGCAACCGGTGATTGTTCGGGCACGCACCCAAGAGCCTCACTTTCGTTTTGGTCATCGGGACGTCGTGGAATCGGAGCTGGCGAACGTGTTGAACTCGATGAAAGCGGCCAAACCGAATCTGAGATTGCTGATTTACCCGGAGTCAGCCGAGGCCAGGGGCCAGGTGGCGCGGGTGCAGCAGGAGGCTCTGCGCCTGGGGATTCCCAACGTCAACCTCTGGAAGGAGGAGTTGGCGCCGGCGACCGTCCCGTAGCCAACGGCGATGGGGCAGGGAGAGAAGAAAGCTCCAAAAACCAAGCTCCAAGGTCCAAAGACGCTCCAAGTTCTAACGTCCAAGCGCCCAAGCTCGCCGGACGAGACCTCGCTCCCGAGGGATGGTTCGAGCGAAACCCGGGAGGTTGGAGCTTAGGTCTTGGGAATTTCTTTGGAACTTGGAGCTTGGTTTTTGGAGCTTGCGATTGCGATTCCTCTGGGGCACCGCCTCACCGTACCCTCGAAGCGCATGACGCGTTACTCCCTTTTCCTGAATGGCAACATGGTTCCCGCCGCCGAAGGCCGAACCTTCACCACTCGCAATCCCGCCAACCAACGCGAAATCGTCGCCGAGTACGCCCTCGGGGGAGCACCCGAGGGCACGGCTGCCGTCGCCGCCGCGCGCAACGCCTTTCCCAAATGGGCCGCCCTGACCCCGGTGGCGCGAGGACGGTTTCTTTCCAAGGCGTCCCAAATCCTCGAGGGCAAGAAGGCCGAGCTCGCTGAACTGCTGGTTCGCGAAGAAGGGAAAACGTTGGCCGAGGCGACCGGCGAGGTGCAACGCGCGGTGGATATCTTCCGCTTCCATGGCGGCCTGAGTTACACGTTGGGCGGGCAGACCTTGCCTCATGAACTGCCGAACAACCTGCTTTACACCCGGCGGGAACCGTTGGGCGTCGTGGCGTTGATCACGCCATGGAATTTCCCGATTGCCATTCCCGCTTGGAAGATGGCGCCGGCACTGGTGTGCGGAAACACGGTCGTTATCAAACCCTCCTCCACCGCCCCCGCGCTCACGTTCGAACTGGCCCAGGCCCTGCACGACGCCGGACTGCCCCCCGGCGTGCTGAACGTGCTCACCGGCGATGGCCGTTCCTTTGGAGCCGAGATCGCCAAGAATCCCGCGGTCCAGGCCCTCAGCTTTACGGGCTCTCAGGCGGTGGGCAGTCAGCTTTATCAGGCGGTCGCTCCCCGCCTGATCCGCTGCCAGCTCGAGATGGGTTCCAAAAACCCCACCCTGGTGCTCGCGGATGCCGACCTGGATCTGGCCGCCCGACTGGTCGCGATAGCGGGATTCGGCCTCACCGGTCAGGCGTGTACCGCCACCAGCCGGGTGATGGTCGAACGATCGGTGCTGGAGCCCTTCACCGAAAAACTCGTCGCCTTGGCGAAAGCTTTGAAGGTGGGTCCCGGCTTGGCCGCCGGCGTCCAGATGGGACCGGCGGTTAGCGAAATCGAACTTCAGGGGAATTTGGATGCCATAGCCCAAGCCAAATCGGAAGGAGCCGAACTGGTGTGGGGCGGTCACCGCCTGACCGACGGCGAGCTGGCTCACGGGTGGTTCATGGAACCAGCCGTGCTGAGTAATGTCACCCCGGCCATGAAAATCGCTCGCGAAGAGGTCTTTGGTCCCGTGGTCGCCATCCTGGCGGTGGAAAACTTCGACGAAGCGATCGCCGTTGCGAACGGCGTGAACTACGGCTTGAGCGCCAGCCTCGTCACCCGCGACCTGAAAAAAGCCCTGCACTATGCCGACCGCATCGAGTGCGGGGTGGTGAAGGTGAACCAGATCAGCACCGGCCTCCAGTTGCAGGCGCCCTTTGGTGGAGTGAAGCAGAGCTCGACCGACAGCTTTCGTGAACAGGGCGTCGCGAGCCTCGACTTCTACAGCCGCATCAAAACGGTCTATCTCGACTATTCGGTATAGCCTTCCACAAACGCCACCGTTCCCGCCCGCCGGGCGGCCTCTGGCAGCGCCGCGTCGAGAAACGCTCACACGGCCCGTCCCGGTTGCGTCGCCGGATGATCGACCCAGCCCGAAAAAAAAAAACGGCGTGGATTCAAATCCACGCCGTTCGGTCAAGTGAGTGGTTCCTCCAGAATTCAGCTCACTTTCTGAAGTGACATTCCCGCCCGCCAAAAGCCGCCCTCCCTCACTTGATGGGAACGGTGGCGATGGTCTGCAGAATCCGGCTGGCAATCTTGTAGGGATCGCCCTGTGAGTTCGGTCGGCGGTCCTCCAGGTACCCTTTGTAGCCGTTGTTGACGAAGCTGTGCGGAACCCGGACCGAGGCGCCCCGGTTGGCCACGCCGTAGTTGAACTTGTCGATCGACTGCGTCTCATGCAGACCCGTTAGACGGAGATGGTTATCGGGACCGTACACGGCGATGTGCTCGTTCTTATATTTGTCGAACGCCGCCATCAGCGCTTCGAAATATTCCTTCCCGCCCACGTCCCGCAGGTGCTTGGTGGAAAAGTTCGTATGCATGCCGGAACCATTCCAGTCCACATCCTTCCCCAACGGCTTACAGTGGAAGTTCACGTCCACACCGTACTTCTCGCATAGGCGAAGCATGAGATAGCGGGCCATCCACATCTGGTCGGCAGCGGTCCGGGACCCTTTGCCAAAAATTTGAAACTCCCACTGGCCCTTGGCGACCTCGGCATTGATGCCCTCATGGTTGATCCCGGCATCCAGGCACAGGTCGAGATGGGTGTCCACGATCTCGCGAGCGATGTCACCGACGTTCCGGTAACCCACGCCGGTGTAGTATTCGCCTTGGGGTGGTGGGAATCCCCCTCCCGGAGGAAATCCAAGCGGGGCTCCGTCTTTGAAGAGGAAGTATTCCTGTTCGAAACCGAACCACGCATCCGGATCATCCAGGATGGTTGCGCGGGAGTTGCTCGGATGGGGGGTTTTGCCATCGGGCAGCAGGACCTCGCACATCACCAGTCCGCCGTTCGTCTTGGTGGAATCGGGATACACGGCCACCGGCTTGAGGAGGCAGTCGGAGCTGTGCCCTTCCGCCTGTCGAGTGGAACTCCCGTCGAAGCCCCAGATGGGAAGCTGTTCGAGCTTCGGAAAGCTGTCGAATTCCTTGATCTGCGTCTTGCCCCGAAGGTTCGGAACAGGCTGGTACCCATCCAGCCAGATGTACTCGAGTTTATACTTCGCCATGGATGTCAATTAATATTTGATTTATTGTCACTGGATAAATGAACTAAATTGATGGAGCACCTAGGATGCCACGCCGGGTCAAGGAAGGGAAGCCTCCTTGGTCAACCCCTTGGGAACCAATGGAATGAATCGCATCCATCCCCCGGATTGTTTGTGGCTAACCGCTCCGGAAAACGACTGAGGTGAGCGTGTTTGCTCAGTTTGCGGGGTTTTGTCCATCCA
>CAYYSX010000059.1:0-25842 GCA_964474315.1 uncultured Verrucomicrobiota bacterium
GAAGGCTGGACCTCCAAAATCCGGACGTGAATCGAGGCCCTGAACTCTCCCCTGTCGTCTCTCCCGAGACGACTGTCGTCTGGGGACAGACGACTCTACAAGGTGCGGCGTGGATCAGGAGCTTGAGGGCTTGGGAGCTTCTTGGGGATTTGGGTTTGGGGATTTGGAGCTTCCCCCCGGTGATCGAGCGGACGAGCCGTCCGCGCTCCCGCCCCTTGACTCCCGCCGGCGGGACCAGTTCAAGATGCGCCCGCACGACGACGGCGCCTTCCCCCTCCGACTGCGGCACCGCTCAACCCCAGACGTCATCTGATCAGAATATTCCTCACCTCGATTTCAACGACGGAGGAGCGGGAAATCCTACCTAATCGGCCGATGACAAAACCCGCGGATCGTGCTCCATGAAGCGGAGTTCAACTCACGTTTTTAGGCTCACTGCCTCCACTCGACGAGGTAAAGCGTAGGAACCCCTCCGCCCCGTCACCGGAAAACACCTCCCGCGGATGACGCCATCCGCACGCCTGCCCAACCCCGATGAGGTCACACGGCAACGTCCATCCACGAAGGGACCAAGCCCGCTCACATTTCCGGCACCGCCAGTAGAGGTATTCCACCGCGCTGCATCAATCGGCCAGTCGTACCCAAAGGAGAACCGGCAAGGTGCTTCCGGCTTGGCGCCATTAGGATGATCAGCTCCACTTCGCGATTCTGGCAAAATGCAAGGAGAGAACGGAGGTCACCATCCCGAGCCGGCAAAGACAGCCCATTCCACCCGAGTCCCTCCGGCCATGGGCCAGGCGTCGGGCCGGCACCCTCGTGCAAGGCCACGATCGTTCCTGACGAAACCCCCATTCTTTCGGCGAGATCCACGGCCCGTCCGACCGCGGGCTCTCGCTGCACACCGACATCCAGAACGATCAGAACCCGTCGCCACAAAACCTCCGCCAGGACCGGATCCTGAAAACCAGCCGTCGGGCGAGACACAAACAAAGTCGGGTAACGCAGCGTCCGGGCCACTTCGTCTCCGAGCCGAACCGGATCACCGGGTGCCGTCCCGGAACCGAGGAACACCAGGTCCAGCTCCAAGCGCCGGGCGAACTGACGGAAGGCCTCCGTGGAACGGTCCAGCCACGTCTGAGTCGCACCGATCAGCGCCCCGGCCGGAAGGAAGGTGGCTTCATCAATCCGCCTATCGTAGCCGGCACGGACTGGAGTTCGCTCACGCCGACGACAGAGGCGCCGACGCCGACCGGAAAGCGCCGGACGCGGAAGGCTGATTTTGGAAGTAATTTTCATAAAAAATGGCAAGCGGACCCGGAACGACCGTTCAGGCGGCGACCGAGCGCCTCAAGAATTCGCGTTCATTGATTTCCAGATTGATGCCTGAGGCCATCGGACGGCACAATTGGGGCGTTCTTTAGCCAGATCAGAGGACCCCTAAGCGAAACTACGGACGACCGTTGAATACTACCATGAGGGCAACCAACCGCCGTGCGAGCGAATTTCCTTCCGCACTCCTCCGTGTCTATCTGGTTCAATCACCGACCCTGCTCAGCGCGGGGTTGCGATCCTGCCTCGTCGAAATGCCGGAAGTCAGCCTGGCCGGAGAGACCGCCGACTTGGTGCGCGCCCGGGCCGAAGTGGTAGTCCAGCTACCGGACGTGGTGGTGGTGGACGAGAGTGTGGGGGCCGAGTCGTTGGACGACCTCCTGCAGCATTGGAGCCGCCCGCCCGCCCGGCTAAGGGTGCTGGTCGTGGCCAACAGCCCCGTGGGTGACGGAGCTCTGCGCGCCTTGCGGGCCGGGGCCACCGGCTACCTGCCGGTGACGAGCGACTCCGTCGCCCTGGCCAACGCCCTCCATGCCATTGCGTCGGGGGAACTGGTATTCAGTCCAACGTTGATGGCGGAAATGCTGGGCAGCCTCCGCCCGACTGCGGTCAGTAG
Source organism: uncultured Verrucomicrobiota bacterium (assembly GCA_964474315.1). GTDB lineage: Bacteria > Verrucomicrobiota > Verrucomicrobiia > Limisphaerales > UBA9464 > UBA9464. The sequence goes on from CAYYSX010000059.1 coordinate 1,946, forward strand.
TAACGACCCAGTCATGGCGCTGACCGACCGCGAGCGGGAGGTCTTCGTTCTCACCGGCCAAGGTTTTGAAGCGAAAGAGATCGGCCACCGGCTGACTCTCAGTTCGCGGACCGTTGATGTCCACCGAGCCAACATCCGGAACAAACTAGGGATTAGTGGCACCCACGAACTGATGCGGTACGCCATGCATTGGGAAGAAAACCAGCGGATCGAGGCCCAGTTGCAGGCTTTCTGTCGGGAACGCCGGCCGCTGTTGCTGGTGGAGGATGATGAGGTGGATGTTCTAAGCGTGAAGCGCGCTTTGAAGGAACTGCGGGCCGAAACCCAAGTCGCCGTGGTCGGCAATGGCGAGGAGGCACTCGCCTACCTTCGTGATCCCGCCCAGCAACGGCCGTTTCTGATCCTGCTCGACATCAATTTGCCGCGCATGAACGGACCGGAGTTTTTGTCCGAATTGCGCCGTGATTCATCCTTGGCCGTGGTGCCGGTGGTGGTCCTCACCAGTTCGCCGCACGAAGCGGACAAAGAGCGCATCTACCGGCTGGGCGTCACCGGGTATTTCGTCAAACCCTCTTCCTCGCGAGAATTCATGCAGTTGTTCCGCACGCTGGCCCAGTATTGGGGCTGCAATGCCCGGCCCACCATCCTGGCCTGAGCCGCTCCCGGCCTGGTTCGCCGAGGCGCGGCACCGGTCGAGTGGACCCATGAGACCTTGCCGCACTTCTCTCCCTTGGCTTCCGGTCCTGGCTGGTTGGCTGTCAACAGGGGCGCTCCAGGCTGAGGCGCCCGCACCCGGAACCACGCTCACGAACGTGGTCGCCATTCGATCCCTCACTCGTGATGAGGCCACCCATCCTTATCCGGTCCGTCTCCAGGGGGTTCTGACCTTCGTCGATCCACGGTGGCCGATGGTCTTTCTGCACGACGGTTCAGCGGGAACCTTCCTGCTCGGTGACGGCGTGGCGGAACAAGCCGCATCCGGACACCGGGTGGAGATCGAGGGACGGGTCCGGCCGGGAGGATTTGCCCCGCTGGTCGAAGTGGAGCGACTGGTGGCTCTGGGGGCAGGATCCTGGCCGCCCGCGATCCATCCGGACCCCACCCGGTGGCGCAGCGGTCAGCTCGACAGCCAGTGGATCGAGTTGACCGGGGTGGTCCAGCACGTCGTCGAGGGGGAGGGGGGATTGTGGCTCAAGGTCCACGGGCCCCTGGCTGAGTTTGACGCCCTGCTGGGGCCCGGAATCAACCGCGAGACCGCGGAGCGATGGTTGGATGCGAGCGTTCGTCTCCAAGGAGTCGCCGCCACCTCCTTTACCGAACAGGCGCAACTCATCAGCCCTAGGCTGCTCATTCCGGGATTAGATCAGGTGATCGTCGAACGCCCCCCGCCAGTGGATCCGTGGGCGACTCCGGTGCGGCAGCCGGCCCACCTGTTGGCGTATCACCCCAACGACCCGGTCGATCATCGCGTGCGAGTCCGCGGCACCGTGACCCACGTCCGGAGCGACGGCGTGACCTTCCTGCAGGACGGTGCGGATGGTCTCCGGGTGGAATTGGCGGATGACCTCCGGCCCCGCGTGGGAACTCCGATCGAAGTCCTGGGATTTCCCCGCCCGGGTTTTTATGGACCAACCTTGCGATACGCTCGGTTTCGTCCGGATGCCCCAGCTCCAGGGCCACCCCCGCAGGCCTTGGCCATCGACCAACTCCAGCATCGCCATCATGCCCGGCTGGTTACCCTCCGGGCGCGGTTGCAGTCCATCCATCCACAGGAGGGCCATTTCCTTCTGATGCTGATCCACGACCCGGACGGTCTCCTGGCCGCGCGCTTGTCTGACCAAGCGATTTCCCCGCTCGACCGCTCGGTCACTCCCGGGTCCCTGCTGCAACTAACCGGTGTTTACGAGGCCCACTCCGACCAGCCGGCCGGCGTCGCAAGCCGAACGCTCTGGGTGCAATCTTCCCAAGACCTCCACGTCGTCGAGCCGGGTCCCTGGTGGAACCTAACCCGGGCCTTGACCCTGGCGGGGACCCTGGCTGGGGCTTTCCTGCTGGCCGGACTCTGGGGAGGTTTTCTGCAGCGAAAGGTGCGGCGGCAGTCGGATCGGTTGAAGGAACAACTGGAGCACAAGCTCAACCTGGAGCGTCGCTACCGCGAACTCACCGAACGGGCGGCGGATCTGATCTACACCACCGACCTCGAAGGCCGATTGCTCACCTGGAACCGCGCCGTCGAGCGATTCATGCCCCGTGACCGGGCAGCCGGATCCCTGAATGTGCTCCAAGCCGTCGTGCCGGAGGACCAGGAACGCGTTCGCGAACGGCTCCGCCAGCGCGCCACCAGCGACGAGGACCTCTCGCCGTTCGAACTGACGGTGCTGACACCGGACGGAACTCGGGTGGTGCTGGAGGCCACCACCCGTCGGGTCGAGCGGTCGGGTGAAGCCACCGTGTTTGAAACGGTGGCCCGCGACATCACCGCGCGCCGAGCCGCCGAAGACGCCTTGCGCCAAGCGCACGACGAACTGGAACAGCGGGTCGCCGCCCGGACGGCCGAATTGCGGGCCGCCAATGCCCAACTGTCGGAGTTCGCCTATGCGGTGACGCATGATCTGCGCGCTCCCCTGCGCGGGGTGAGCCAGCTCGCCGACTGGATTGCGAAAGATCATGCGGACCAGTTGGGGACCGAAGGCACCGCCATGTTTCGACTCCTCCAAAACCGCGTGCAACAGATGCACCAACTGGTCGGCGGAATTCTCGCGTACACCCAGGTGGGCCGAACCGAAGGAGCGGCGGCGAATGAAATGGAGATCGACCTGAATTGGTTGGTCGGGAATGTGGTTTCGCTGCTCTCGCTCCCCACGACCATGAAAGTATCGGTGCCGGTCCCGCTCCCCACTGTGCGCGGCTTGAGAGAACAGCTTCACCAGATTTTTCAAAACTTATTCGACAACGCCGTCAAGCATCACGACCAGCCCGCCGGGATCATTGAAATTACTGCCCGGCGCCATTCCGCCTCGTGGGAGTTCCGCGTTCAGGATGACGGTCCTGGTATTGCGCCCCAATACCACGAAAAGATCTTCCAGATTTTTCAGCGACTCCAGCTCCGCGGTCAGGGCGAAGGGACGGGTATCGGGCTGGCCCTGGTCCGACGCATTGTGGAGGTCCGGGGCGGTCGCCTCTGGGTAGAATCCAAAGAAGGCGCCGGCGCCACCTTCGCCTTCACTTGGCCGGATTCGGCAACCACGTCGCCGAACGACAGCCAGAACGCGGCCGACTCTGTTGCCGCCGACCTCCACCAGTAACGAGATCCAACGCACCAAGCACGAAGCCAACCCGGTAGGACTGTCGCGCGGCGGTTCGCAGTGCGGCGTCGATCCTCCGACGACGTAACCGGGGACCGGGTGGAGCGAGTGTTCTTCGGCGCGGCGCTGCCCATGGCCGCCCAGAAACGGAGGTGCGCCCCACCCAACCGCGCTGGCGGGTTCCACGGTTGACGCTCTGCACCAAAGCCATGCCTACTTCCGGCATGCCACCCCGTCGGAAAGAACGCCCCCGCCGTTCCACGTCGCGGAAACCCGTCACTCGGAAAAAACCAGCCGGCCGCAAGCCACCCGCGCCCCGTAGCAAAACCGGCCCCCGCCTCCCTCCCCGCAATCACCCGGCCCGACCGACGCCCAGCCCGTCCTTTCCACCGCCGCAACGCGGACCCACTTCCGCCGAGGGCATCCTGGTCGTGTTTCCGCAGGACGCACGCGACCCGAGCCTCGACGAGTTCATCGCGGTCATGGCCAACCATGGCCACCCCGTGACCGAGCTGGCCGTTCCCGATCTGGATCCCTTCGCAACGCGGCAGGCCATTCGGAAGCATCCGGAGGTCGTAGCGGGCCACATCGGGGGCATTGTGCTCAGTGGACGCGGGATCCGGCCGTTTACCTTTGAACCGCGCGCGGACAGCGGTCCCTTACCGGACTTCTCGGATCTTCCGTTTGGTTCGGACTTCGATGGATTCGATGCCCCGGCCAGAACCGTTCTTTCCGCCGCCGAAATCGCCCGGCAACTGGAAGAGAACCCGGTCCCGTATGGACAACCGCAATGGGTCAGCCGGGTGTTTACCTTCAACCCCGGCTTCCTGGAGAACCTGCGCACGACGCAGCCGCCGCAGGTGAACAACATGCTGATCGTCAATGCCGACCCGAATTCCCACGAACCGCAAATTCAGGAACGGTGGCGCCAACGATATGGTTTGCTGACCTCCGGCCAGAATGCGCGGTTCGCCTTCCGCGGTCCGGATTTCGCCGACGAGGAGCTGCTGGACTACCTCGAGACCAGCCTGACCAACACGACCTTCGTCTCCCTGACCGATCACGGAACCAGCACGAACCTGGAGCATCTGCCCGGCATGAGAAATGGCGCGCCGCGCCTGCCCGCGCTTCCGGATGTGGTCGAGCTGGCCGCGTGCGCCACGGGCCGATGGGTGGACGACGACGCCCTGCCGATGATCAAGGGGCTGGCCGAAACCTCGCTCGAACGGGGAGCCCTGGCGGTCATCGCCCCCCAATGCCTGCTCGCCTGGAACTTTGTGAAGGGCAGCGTCGGACGTCCGGCCCACTACCATCCCCAGCGGGATCAGACCGACCAGGAAGTCCATAATGTGGCGCCCTGGCTGGATGTGTGGCCGCTCCAGGGCAGCTTGGGTAAGGCGCAGCAGTTTGCCGTGGCGGAGACGCTGGGGTTCCTGCGCGAGTCCGCGTACCGGGACAAGGGGTACCTCGTGCATCACGTGCTCTGCGGCCACAGCCTGTTCGGTGATGGAACGGTGGAGTTCCGAAGCGGATAGAAACACGGACGCCGAGCCTGCTCCGGTTGCGGTCAGCTCCTCGTCAAAAATTGAAAGGCACCCGCTGAGTCTCGCGGCCTGCCCGAAGACAAAACCTCGCCGAGCAGACCGTTGGGCCGGCCGACCCCTGTTATCAGTCCCCGCCCTCACGAGCCGACTTCGGTTCCACCAACTGATAGTTAGCATAACGATCGCAGTTGATCCTTTGTTTCGGCAACTGGGGGGTTCTTTCAGGCCCGAGAAAAATTCATGACTGGCTCCCAGGCTTGCATGCGATGCAAAATTCAAGTTCGCTTTCCGGATGAGGTGGACAATTCCCATCCCGGGTCCGGGGTTCCGTTCCGCGGCGCGCACCCCGGCGTTCACGCTCATCGAGCTGCTGGTAGTCATTGCGATCATTGCGATTCTGGCGGGAATGCTCCTGCCCGCGCTGGCCAAGGCCAAGGCCAAGGCGCAGGGAACCAAGTGCATCAGCAACCTCCGGCAGTTCGGACTCGCGACCGCCAGCTACATCATGGACACCGGAGTGTATCCGGTGGGAATCGATCCCCAGGACGGCCCCACCTGGATTTGGCCGGCCCTGCTTCGGAGATCCATGTACGGCGGCCAGAACACCGCAATATTCCATTGCCCGGCCGCCCCGCCGAAATCTCAGTGGATTCCCAAATTCGGCAGTGGCCGGCCGGCCAAGCTGGGATACCTGGACGACGAAATACGGCTGCGTCCCGGCGGCGTCTCCTTCATGAGCTATGGCTACAACGTTTGGGGCGCCTTCGCCGGTCAGACGCCGAACACCGGACTCGGGGTTTATCTCGGCGATCCGGTCTGGGGCGAGACGAAGGAATCGGCCGTCCGCAATCCCTCCGAGATGATTGCCTACGGCGACAGCAACTGGGACACCAAAAAGAAGGGCGATCAGGATTGGAGCGGGTTCATCGGCATGTATGAGGAACGGCAGTGGCCATTGGAGGTCCATGCCGGACGGGCAACGATTGTCTTCTGCGACGGGCACGTCGAGGCTAAGCGACGGCGGGATATCATTGGACAACTGCACCAGGACCCGGCCCGCCGCCAAGAGGTCGCCCGGTATTGGAACCGGGACAATGAACCCCATTTTAGATGACCCGCGGTCTGCCGGGGCAAGTTGGGTGAGTGTTTTTATGCTATTTGCTTATAGTCTCCAACTCCGGACCTCCTGAAGACGGACGCCCAGGCGCCTTCCCTTCGACATTTAGGTATTGCGGCCGTCCAACGGCATCACTTAGTCTTCGGCTCAAGCGCTGCGAGCGGTCCGTCGGTTTCTCAGTTCTCCTGGCTTCCAAAGAGAGGAGCATCGGTGGTCGTATCGTAGTGCGATTCGTCTCACTCCTTCCCCTATGAAAATCAAATCTGCCATTCACATTCCCTGGCGGGGACTGCTGGCGATCGCCGCGACTTGGGCGATCGCCTCCCCGCTACTGCACGCCGCCGAAGGTCTTCCAGTGATGGAAACGAAAGATCGAATCGCCGGACGCACCGGCGTCTTTCGCGGTGGATCCTTGTTCACTCCCGCCGGAGGCGGACACACCGGCCAGGCCACGGACTACGCCGTGGATTTCGGCCTGGGCACCGGCCCGGTGCATATCGCGGACGGAACCTTTCTGAATACCGCCACGGCCGCGAATGAATTGACCGTCGCCTTCTGGATGAAGAGGTACGACCTCGCCAACAGCGCCTCGTTTTGGATCCGGTCTCCGTCCGTGGATCGCGCGTTCGCCGGGCATGTTCCTTGGAGCGACAACATCATCTACTTCGATACCGCGGGATGCTGCGACGTGGAGCTACAACGGAGCGCTCTCAGCATTGAGTTCTATGCCGGCTATACCGGAGACGTGAGCTGGTGGACCGACGATTGGCATTTCTTCGTGTTCTCGAAGAAGGCCGACACGAAGCAGGTTTGGATCGACGGCCAGTATTTCCTCGACGGGTTCAGCACGGCCCCGCTGCCGACCGACATCACGGACCTTTTCATCGGCTCCGATAGCGCGGGGGGCGTGTTGTTTCATGGGTTGATTGATGATTTTTCGATCTTCTCAACGGCGCTGACGCAGGAGCAGATCGAGCAACTCTTCAGTGGAACCACACCGGCGGACCTACCGGCCACCGCGGGTCTGCTCGCCTACTGGGATTTCAACGACACGCCGTCCATCGGCCAGTTTGCCCGGATTTCACCGAGCCCCAATGCCACGACCGCCGCTCCGGACTTGATTGAGATTGTTCATATCGACGGAACCACGGCTTGGACCGAGGCCAACGTCAGCCTGCGCGTCAATGGAACTCCGGTAACGCCGACCTTCGCCCGCGACGGAGCAACGGTCACTCTGCGTTACGTCCCGGCGCCCCTGTTCGCCGCGCAGACCACCTACACCGCTTCCCTGAGCTATCCGGGGGAAGGAGAATCGACCGCCACGGTCGAATGGCAGTTCACGGTGGGCGCCTACACCAAGGATGCCGTCGCCGACCGTATCGGCGCCTTGCAAGGGGGAGCGATATTCACCCCGGATGGGGGTGGACGCACCGGCCAGCCCGGTGATTTGGCCCTGGATTTCCCCGTCGGACCGACCGGTTCCGTGAGCGTGACGGACGGCAGTTTCCTCAATCCGGCCGCGGAAGACGATACCCTCACCGTTTCGTTCTGGCAGAAGCTGCATTCCGTGCGGAATGCGTCGTCATTTTGGTTCCACTCGCCCTCCAGCCCCAGCTCCGGTCGCGGCATGCAGGCCCATGTGCCCTGGTCCGATCAAAACATTTATTATGATAGCACGGGCTGCTGTAACGCGGATGAAACGCGCATCAACCTGGCCGTGAACTCGGGGACCGTGCCCGAGTACACCGATGTGACCTGGTGGTACACGTGGCGGCATTATGCGTTCGTCAAGAATGCCGACGTGAAGGAAATATGGATCGACGGCGTATTGGTCCACAGCGGCTATGGAATCCCGCTGCCGACCGACTTCAGCAATCTGGTACTGGGCGGGGGACCCAGCGTCACCGAGAACCCCCTGGCGGGCCTGATGGACGACTTTGCCGTCTTCGACGCCGCGTTGACCGAGGCGCAGATTCAAGCCCTGGCGTCGGGCACGGCGCCGAATGCGGTTCCCGGCAATCCGAGCGTGATCGCGCACTGGGACTTCAACGATGTCCCGGCTGAGGGTCTGTTCATCTCCTTTGCCCCGCCGCCAAACAGCGTGACGAGCGTTCCCAATCTGATTCGGGTGACCCATCTGCAAGGCAGTGCCGCTTGGGATACCAATCAGGTCTCCTTGTCTATCGATGGAAATCCGGTCGCGGCCACGGTGGAGATCGAAGGCGGAATTCTGACCGTCAACTATGTGCCCAACCCGATCTTCACGTCCCGTTCCTCGCATACCGCCCTGCTCACCTATCCGGGCGCCGGCGGACAACCCGCCACCCGCGAGTGGTCATTCACGGTCGGAGATTATACCCTGGACACGGTGGAGAACCACCTGGGTCTGTTGACGGGACCCGCTCAGTTCACGCCCGATGGCGGCGGGCGCAGCGGCGAGCCAGGCGACTACGCCATTGACCTGGGGACGGCCAATGCGCAGCAGTCGGTGCATATCGTTGACGCCAGTTTCATCAACACCATTACCAGCACCGCGGACGAACTTTCCGTCGCCGCCTGGCAGAAGCTGCATCAAGTCTCCGACTCCGCGCTCTTCTGGGGAAATTCGCCCTCTTCGAGCGGCAGCAGCCGGGGATTCTCGGCGCACGCACCGTGGAGCAACAGCACCCTCTATTTCGACACCGCCGGCTGCTGCGATGGCGGCACCCAGCGCATCAATGCCAACATCTCCGACTTCCCGGGATACAGCGGTGAGCCCAGTTGGTGGGAGGACTGGCACCATCTGGTCTTCTCCAAGCAAGGAGACCGCAAGCAGATCTGGATCGACGGCCAGTTGTTCCTGGAAGGCAGCAACACCAGTCCTCTACCCGCCGACTTCACCGAGGCCTGGATCGGTTTTGACCCGCCGGACAACGCCACCGTGCGCGGTGTGGTCGATGATTTTGCCATCTTCGGCACCGCTTTGACCGAGCAAGAGGTTGCCGGCCTGGCCGGCGGCACCCTGCCCTCGGCCCTGCCGGCGTCCGCCAAGTTGCTGGCGTATTGGAACTTCAACGATCCTCCGCCCGACGTCATTCCAGCGCCGGAGCTAAGTATCACCGTGGACGGCGACAACGTGACGATCACCTCGAATCCTCCGTCCCTGCCCGCTGGCTTTGTCGTAGAGACCGCGCCCACCGTCTCCGGCCCTTGGACACCTCAGTCGTCGCTGGTGCCGCCGTTCACCCTGGAGGTGGGCGACGCCGAGGTTTTCCTGCGCGCTGTCAGCCCTTGAGCTCATCCGCACCCAATCCGCGCCCTTCCTGGCAAGGGCGCGGATTTTTTTTGCCGGCCTGAACGACTTCGATTTCCCACCTTCCTCGTCGGGGTCAGGACAGAAGAGGTGCCAAGGGAGACAGGAGCCATATCTCCTGCGTACCCCGGTTCATTCCGGTTCCGGCTGGGATGCCGACAGGACTTCATGAATCGCCTTCAGCAGGGAACGTTCGTCCGGCACGTCGGAGTCCAGCGACCAGATCATCACCCCTCCCAAGCCTTCCTCGACGACCCACCGAGTCTTGGCCCGGATGGTCGGAATTCCGTTGTACCAGATCGTCTGCCCCACCTCGTCCTTCCCTTCAGCGCCGGGATATTCCGCCAGAATGGCGGAATAGGGATAGCCACGGCGGCGAGCGGCTTCGCCAAAGCCGTGGCCATAGAATGGCACACCCAACACGGCCTTCTCTCGGGGCAGCCCGCGGCCCAGCCAGTAGGCCACGTTGTCCCGGGCGAACGGGAGCGAGGAATGCTGGCCCGGTCGATCGGGGGCCCAGGGGCCGGTGCCGTCGTAAGCCATGATGTTCACGAAATCGAAGTGTTCGAAGACCGATTCCGGCACCTTCGCGCCTCCGTAGCCCTTGGAGAGCGCCGCCGTGAGCAACTTGCCTTGGGGCTTCAACGCCTTCGCCAGATCGCGGATGAACGCTCCGTAGTCCTCGTTGATGGACGGCCCTTCGAGATCCACGTCCAACCCGGCGAAGCCGTGGCGCGTTAAATAATCGGCCAGCGTGGCGACAAAAGCGGCGCGCTTCGCCTCCGAGATCAGGTCGAAATAGCGCGCCGTCAGTTCCTTATTTTCTGCCGCCGCTCCTCCGCCGATGGAAACCAGTACCGGAACGTTCCGGGCGCGCGCGGCGTCCAACAGCACGGGATTGCGGCGGTTGAATGACAGGTCCCCGGCCGCGTTGGTCGGATTCTCAAAGGCCACGTTGATATGGGTGAGCCGGCTAAACTCAATCGTGGGCACGAACGCCTCGAGGTTTCCCCAGTTGGGGACGTAGGCGACCACGCGTCGGGGAGGGGGCTCGGCCGCAGCGCTGGACTCGGCTACCGTTCCGAGCAGGGCGCTCCAGAAGCATAAATAGAGAAAACGCCGAACTATCATCGTCCGGCGGAATGGCTCGAAATCGAACATTAGGCGGCTTTCCGTGCGAGCCCGGCGGAACGTTCCGGCGAAGCGAGCCCCTCTTGGAGCGTGGCCAAGACGCGCGCGAAATCGCTCGCGAGCAGAGCCGGCACGTCGAGCCAGAGTCCGGGAAAGACTTGGCTATGGAGGCGGCCATGCGCATCGGGCACCAACTCGACGTAATCGCCTTCGCGCAGTTCCCACCAAATCACGCGATCCTCCTCCATCAGCCAGACCAGGTATTCTCGCACGCCGTTGCGACGGTAAGCCCGTTTCTTATCGTGCAGATCGTAAGAAGCCGTGCTGGCCGTAATCTCGATGGCCAGCTCAGGGCTGCCCTCAACATACCCGTCGGGGCTGGTGGTACTCCGGCCACCCTGATCGGGAGACAAACGGAGGAGAACGTCGGGCTGCGGTTCATTGTCTTGATCCAACCGGAGCGTGGGCGACACGGCCGCCTGGGTGCCCGGAGTGGCGGCGGCATAAACGCGAGCCCAAGCGGCCAAATCCGCCTGTGGGCCACCGTGCTGATCAATGCGGGTGGGTGAAGGCATAAAGACGACGCCTTCCACCAGTTCAGCCACGCGGAGGTGCGGCATCGCGTGGTAGCGGCGTTCAAATTCGGCCCGGGTCAGCCGGTCGCCGTTGTTCAGAGGCGGGATCGCGGAGCGGGACCGCGGCGCTGAGGCGGGCGACGGTGGAACTGGGGCAGCCGTCATGAAACGAGTCTAGGCAGAGGCAAGGAGGGTTCAAGCAGGCAGTCGTGGTACCGCAAAGGGCGCACTGGGGGGCAGGTTAAAAACCTGCGGTACAGCAGGCCGGGAGGCCTGCGCTACAGGCGTACCGCCGGTCTTCCCGCCGGACCGCAGCTCCGCCCCTCATACCGTGGCCCGAAGGACGCCGCCATCCACGCGAACCGCCGCTCCGTTGGTCGCGCTGGCGAGTGGGGAACTGAGATAGGCCACCAGATTCGCCACTTCCTCCACCGTGGCAAAACGCTGCAGCAGCGACGTCGGGCGGACCGAGCGAAAAAACTCCCGTTCGAATTCCGCCGAAGTCTGCCCGGCGTCGGTCGCCAGCTTCGCTACGAAATCGCTCACCCCTTCGGACGCCGTGGGTCCGGGCAGCACAGCATTGACCGTCACTTCCGTGCCGCGGGTGAGCTGGGCCAGGCCATTGACCAACGCCAGTTGGGCCGCCTTGGTGACCCCATAGTGAATCATTTCCTCCGGAATCTGGATGCCGCTTTCCGAAGCGATGAAGAGCACGCGGCCCCAATTGCGCCGGAGCATGGCGGGGAAGTAGGCCCGGGTTAGCCGGATGCCGGACATCACATTGACCTCCTGCAGACGCTGCCAGTCGGCATCGGGAATTTCGGCAAACGGTTTGGGCTCAAAGATGCCGGCATTGTTCACCAGGATGTCCACCTCGGGCACCTGGCGGATCAGGTCGGCACAACCGGCGGCGGTGGACACGTCCGCCGCCACGCCACGGGTGCGTCCGCCGAGTTGGCCGGCGGCGGCTTGGGCGGACGCTTCACTGCGGCCGTTGACGATGACGGTGGCGCCTTCCGCGGCCAGAAGGCGGGCGATGGCGAAGCCGATGCCCTTGGTGGAGCCGGTGACGAGTGCGGTTCGGTTTTCAAGCTGGAGGTTCATGGTGCAGCAACGACCTCCAGAGTAACGCGAAAGGAGCGGCGGCGGGATTCTTTTTCGGGAGCGCGGACGGCTCGTCCGCTCGATCACCTGGGAGAAGCTCCAAAACCCAAGCTCCAAGTTCCAAAGAAATCCCAAGAACGAAGCTCCAAGCTTGCCCGCCGGAACCTCACGCATAATACCACGCGCCCAAGGCGGGCGGCGGGGCTCCTTGGCCATAGGAGCTTGGGTTTTGGACTTTGGAGTTTCCCTCAAGGGTCGAGCGGACGAGCCGTCCGCGCTCCCGAGAGCGCAGGCTTCAACTCGCTTCACCGTGTGGAGTCGAGGCAGGCAGTGCGACCGGGGGCGGGCACAGGGAGGTTGAAAACCGTCCGTACAGCCCGGCATCAGGGCTGCGCCACGCCGGCCGTCTCGACGGCGGTTCCGTCCCGCTCAAACTGGCTGAAGTCGCCGGTGACGCTGTGGAACGATTGCACCGAACCATCCGCCAAGACGTAAGTTCGTTCCCAGCCAGGCTGCAGATTGACCGGGGAGCCCAAACCCTCCGCTTCCTCCTCCGACAAGGCTGCCGCAGGCATGGGCCGAGGCTCGCGCTCGCGAAACAGAATCAGTTGGGGCTCCGACTCGCTGACCGCCCGCGGTTGGGGGAAAAACTCAAAGTGATCTAGCAGGTCATCCTTGTTGCCGCGGTACCCCAGGTAGGTCCGCAGGTCATCGAAAGTCGTCGGGAACTGATTGTCGTGCTCGGTAGAAAAGATGCGGGCCGCCAAACCCAGATGCTTGCCAGTTTCTATGATCTGTGTTCGACGGGCGCGGAAGGCGACTTCGGCCTTGATCGCCGCCGTTTGGGCTTCGGCTTGGGCCACACGAGCTTCGGCATCCCGCAGCCGCTCGTTGCCAGTCGGTGCGGCCGCCTGGCGCAATCGCGCCACTTCGCCCCGCAGGCGCAACAGTTCGGCGTGTCCCTCACGAAGACGTTCCAGTTCCGCTAAATCCGCTGTCGGCTGCGCGACCTCGGCCGGGCGGGACAAGGCCACCACCTCTTGTCGCAGTGCGACGTTCTCGTCAGTCAGGCGGGCGAACCGCTGTTGCTGCCAGACCAGCGTGCCGACCGCGGCCGCGCCGGCCACCATTCCCAGGACCAGTTTGGTTTTCATTAGTGTGAGACCCGAAAAAATTCCCCCAGCAGTCACGCCCGCGCCGGCCAGCGCGCTTCCCGCCACCGCGGTCGCCAGTCCCGCTGGGGCCGCCTCGGTTCCCGCCAGACTCAAAGCGGCTGAGACCAGACCGCCATTGACGCCAATGCCGCACCGGCGGAAGGCGTCCCGCAGTTTCTCCAGCGCACGACTCACGCGCTTCTGGGCGGCGTCATCCGTGGTTCCCAGAACTGCGCCCACTTCGGCGAAGCTCCGGCCGGCCAGAAACCGGAGCACTACCGCGTCCCGGTCCAGCTCTGGCAACGTCGCCAAGGCCGCGTCCAACACGGGTTGAAGGTCTTCGGCGGCCCGGGTTTCGGCAGACGGATCGGACGGCAGTTCGGTGTTGGACATGGACTTCTGTTCCCAATGGGCCCGGCGGGTTTCAGCGCGGACCTGGTTGGAGGCCGCCTGACACGCCGCTCGATAAAGCCATCCCGCCAGGACGGTGCCGGCCGGCAGTTGCTTGGCCTTGCGGGCCAAATCCGTGAAGACCGTCTGGGCCACATCCCGCGCCAAGTCGGGGTTGCCACTCACCCGTCGCGCCGCGGCCCAGACCAGGTTGCAATGGCGGCGGACCAGCTCTGTGAACGCGTCTTCCGCGCCTTCGTCGGCGTAACGTCGGAGTAACTCGTGGTCGGACGTGTCGTGCATGGCGTTGTCATCAGATAACACCCGGTCGGCAAAAATTCCGACAACGTCAGGAGCGCGGACGGCTCGTCCGCTCGATTACCGGGGGGGGAAGGCTCCAAAGTTTTCCGCTGGAGGCTCCCCGGCATAAAACCATGCCCCCAAGGCGGGCTGCTCTTTGGCCATTGGAATTTGGAGCTTGGGATTTGGGACTTGGGATTTGAGATTTAGAGCTTCCCTCCGGTGATCGAGCGGACGAGCCGTCCGCGCTCCCGCCCCTTGATTCCCGCCAGCCAAGAGGACGTCGGGCGCTTCTCGGGGCTCGATTGCGGTCCGGGCCCAGACCGGTTCAACCGGAACTCCGTGCCACACTCAACGGGACTTCACCTGGGGTGCGAACGAGGGAATGGCGCGACAGCCGCGAAACTCGGCCTTACAACGGACGGCGCGTTGAATCATGAACCTTCTCCCACTTCCCTGGGCCTTCCGCGGATGGACCGGACTCCTTGGCGCCATCTGCTTGAGTTGGATTCTCTCGTCGCACCGGCTGGGCGCGCAGGAGGCCGACCGTCAGCTCGACGCGTTCGTTCGCCTCTATCTCGACCAGCGGTTCCGACTCGAACCGCTGGCGGCCACCCAGCTCGGCGATCACCGCTTCGACGACCAGTTGGAGGACGTTTCCGCAGCGTCCCGGAGCCAGTGGAAGGACCTCACTCGATCGACCCTGACCGCCCTGCCACAGGCCGTTGAGTACTCCCAGCTCTCCCGCGCTGGACAAATTGATTATGAAATCTTCCGCCACGAACTGGAGACGAGCCTCTGGCTGGCGGAGAATACCCGGCCCTTCGAAGAGGATCCCCGCGTCTATGGCGATTACATCAGCGACAGTGTCTATCTGTTGCTCGCCCAATCCACCCTCCCCAAAGAGACCAATCTCACCAACGCCATCGCGCGGATGCAGCGCATCCCGGCTATCATCGACGTCGCGCAACAGACGCTCCGGCATCCCCCAAAAACCATCCTGGAGACCGCCCTGCTCCAAAATCGCGGTGCCATCGCGTTCTATGAATCGGGTCTCTTCGAACTGGCCGGCGAAACTCCCCAACGGGCCGCGTTGCAAAAGGCCGCGGCGGTGGTCGCCGAGAAACTTCGGCTCTATCAACTCTTCCTCGAACGCGACTTGATGCCGCGGGCGACCGGTGACTGGCGGCTGGGGCGGGAACGGTTCGCCCAAAAACTCGAACGAGTGTTGGACGCCAACATGACCGCCGACCAGGTCGTCGCGGATGCCGAAGCAGAATTCGTTCGCGTGAACCGTGAACTGTATCTCGTCGCCCGACAGCTTTGGAGCCGTTATTTCCCGAAACAACCCTTACCGCCCGATGACGACGCCGGGCGTCGGCAAACGGTGGCGTTGGTCACGGAGGCCGTCAGCCGCGAGCATGGCTCGCCGGAAACGTTGGTGCAGGACGCCCGCGCGACCGTCGCTCGCATCAAGACCTTCATTCGGGAGCGGGACCTGCTTCGTCTTCCGGAACCGGATCGGTGCGAAATCATCGAAATGCCCGAATTCAGGCGCGGCAATTCGCTCGCCTATTTGCAGCCGGCCCCGCCGTTGGAACCGGCCGCGGCCAGTTTTTATGCGGTCAGCCCGCCCCCGTCCGACTGGAGCGCCGAACGGGTGCAAAGCTTTTTAGAAGAATACAACGAACACATGCTCCAAATCCTCACCATCCATGAGGCGTATCCCGGCCACTACGTGCAGCTCGAATACTCCAACCGCTCGCCTTCGCTCATTCGGCGGCTGCTCCAATCGGGCGTGATGATCGAAGGCTGGGCGGTTTATACGGAGCAGATGATGTTGGATCAGGGGTACTCCGACGGTGACCTCCGGGTCCGGCTGATGCAGCTCAAGTTTTATCTACGCGCCGTGGTCAATGCGATTCTGGACTATAAGATGCATTGCACGCCGATGACCGACGACGAAGCCCTAAAGCTGTTGGTCGAGGATGCCTATCAATCCGAAGGCGAAGCGCGGCTGAAGATCATCCGGGCCAAACAAAGTTCAACGCAACTCAGCACATATTTTGTCGGACGCATGGCCCATTACCGGCTGCGTCAGCAAGTTCAACGCGAACTCGGCGACCGCTTCGAACTGGGACGCTATCATGAGGCGGTCCTGGACCATGGTTCGGTGCCGGTTAAGTACCTTCCGGAGCTGGTTCGTGAGCGCCTGAAGCAACCGCGATGAACTGAACCTGGGGGAAGCATCGAGATTGAGCCAGCCGACCTCATGAAATCAGAATCGGCCACCCAACGGGAGTAGGAACAGAACACCGGCCAGTGTTCCTTTTCGGAGCCCCGGCTTTAGGCGACGGAGACGTTTCCTAACACTGAATCTGATCAAGTCTCCCGTGCCGTGCGGGTTGGCATCAGCCAGATCAACAGCAGGCCACCGAGCAAGCCCTGCAATGCTACCACCAGGGCAGATAAAAGAAGCAGGTCGGCACCCGGAAATCGAGAGTCTCCCAGCCCGACCGATCGTATGAAGACGAGGCTGCCAACCCGACCGACCCAGAGGATCAGGAAGGCTCCCAGGGTGACGACGACCGCTGCCCGGAACCGGGACCGAAATAGAGGGGTCAGCCATTCGGCCCAATGGATTAGCCGCCCTCTGGACATCAGGGCCGCGATTCCCAAGGGAGCCAATTTGACGACAAAGTATGCCAGCATGGCCAATGCCCCAAGCCCGCCCATGCCTCCTCCCGGCTTGTTGAAGATTCCCACAATCAGGGTCCAGAGTGGTTCAATCAGCGCCCCCCAAAGGGTCATGGTCCCCCATCCGGCCACCATCCACAGCATTCTCCCGCGCCAGACCGCCGTCGGGTCCGCCTTACGAAACTCCTCGCCCAATCGGGCGGGCGAGCCCACCCGGTGCCGCGCCACCAGGAAGGCCTCCTCCTCCCCCAGACCTCGACCGCGAAGCTCCTCCATCGACTGGGTCAAATGTTGTTCCAGCTCCTTCAGGGAATCCTCGCCCAAGCCGGGTTGATGGCGGAGTTCGCGGCGCCATTCCTCGAGGACGGCGTTTAGATTGAAGCGGGTTGTAGGTTCCATAGTTTTCCCAGGGCATTATGTACGGTGAGCCAGTTCGCCTGTTCGGTTTGCAGTTTCTTCCGTCCTTTCGGGGTCAGTCGGTAATACTTTCGCTCACGCCCGGAATCGGCCTGCCGCCACGCGGAGGTAATTTGTCCCTCGCCCTCCAACCGATGCAGGACCGGGTAGAGCATCCCTTCGGTCCAGGTGATTTCGTGGTTGGACAACTCCAACACCCGTTGGATGAGGGCGTAACCGTAGTTGTCTCCCTCCGCGAGGATCGAGAGCACGAGCGGCGTGGACGAGGCGGCGATGAGTTCCCGCGTAGGCACGAGCCCTTAATACATCGGTCAGCTAGGTGTGCAAGAATTTTTTGGGCGGTGGAGACAAGGTGGGGGCAGCTTGAATTGGTTTTTGCTGCAACAGAGGGAAGCTCCAAAAACCAAGTTCCAAGCTCCAAAGAAATTCCAAAGACTCAAGCTCCAAACACCCGGGGTTCGCTCGAACCGTCCCCGAGCGCTTGGACGTTGGAACTTGGAGCTTCCTTGGAGCTTGGAACTTGGTTTTTGGAGCTTCCCCCCCGTTTTCCCCCGCAAGGATGGTCTTGGCATTTCCTGGCGGGGCGGCAAGTCTCCGCCATCACGGGTAGGCCCAGCTTGGCGGCTGGATCGCGCCCTGCGTTTCTGGATTGCCAGCCAATCAACCACCGATCTCCCCGCACCATGAAAAACAAACTCATTGCCGAATTCCTCGGCACCTTTTGGCTCGTCTTTGGCGGCTGCGGCAGCGCCGTGCTCGCGGCCAAGTTCATCGCCACGGAAGGCGTTACTCCCATCAACCTCGGCATCGGCCTGGTCGGCGTGTCGCTGGCCTTCGGTCTCACTGTGTTGACCATGGCCTACGCCATCGGCCACATCTCGGGCTGCCACCTGAATCCTGCCGTCTCCATTGGCCTCTTCGTCGGGGGCCGTTTCCGCGGGGGCGAACTTCTGCCGTACATCGTCACCCAGGTCGTCGGGGCCGTCGCCGGTGCGTGGGTGCTCTCGATCATCGCCGGAGGCCAGGCCGGTTTCACGACTGCGGCCGGCTTCGCTGCCAACGGCTTCGGCGAACATTCGCCCGGAAAGTACACACTGGCCGCCGGGTTCGTGGCCGAGGTGGTGCTGACGTTCTTTTTCCTGCTCATCATCCTCGGCGCGACCGATAAGCGTGCCCCGCAGGGCTTCGCGCCCCTCGCCATCGGCCTCGGACTGACGCTCATCCACCTGATCGGCATCCCGGTGACCAACCTGTCGGTCAACCCCGCCCGCAGCACCGGCCCCGCGGTGTTCGTGGGCGGCTGGGCCTTGCAGCAGCTCTGGCTCTTCTGGGTCGCACCCATCCTCGGCGCCGCGCTGGCCGGCGTGGTCTATCCGCAGATGGCGGGTAAGGAGAACTCCTGAACCCGGAAAGGAACCGGGACGGGACCTGTGTCGGTACTTCGGTGAACGGTTGCTGACTGCCGGCGAGGTTCAGGCGCAGCTTGCCGAAGGCCAGGGCCTGGAAGTTGTCACGGCGGCGGAAGCGGCGTAACGACGGGCATGGTCTCCCGGCTGCTTGTCATCCCACGCGCCCGGCGCGCCGCTAGTGGTCTCTGCGCGCGGCAACGGGCGGATTCGCCGACGGTTGATCCAACCGGCCTGGGTGGGTAAGCGCTATCAATCGTTGCGAAAGTATATTCACACGGCTTGAGGCGCGGGCACGCGAGTGGTGCGGTGGGGACACCGCACGCTACAGGCATGCACTTACGCAACGATTGATGCGACCACCGCCTCGCCCGAAAACTGCGATGCGCTCCGCTCATCGTCCGGCTGGACTTGCCCGCCTGCTAGATCACGTTTGCTTCGTGACGATCGATGACAAGTTCGCCCGGCTTCAGGAACTCCTCCGCGCGTATGGTTCCTGCCTCGTGGCTTACTCAGGTGGGGTCGATTCGGTGTTTCTGGCGCGGGTCAGTCATGACGTTCTAGGGGACCAGGCGCTGGCCGCGATTGCGGATTCTCCCAGCCTGCCCCGTCGCGAACTGGCCGAGGCCCGAGATCTGGCCCGGCGGTTTGGCCTCCCGTTGGAAGTGGTCCGGACCGCCGAATTTTCCGATCCGCAGTACCTCGCCAATCCCACCAACCGTTGTTACTTCTGCAAACACGCGTTGTTCACCGAGTTGGTCCCCTTCGCGCGTCTCCGCGGGTTCGCCGTGATCGTCTATGGCGAGAATGCCAGCGATGTTGGCGACCATCGTCCCGGAGCTCAGGCCGCTGCCGAGTTCTCCATCCGCGCCCCGCTGAAGGAGGCCGGCCTCACCAAACCGGAAATCCGTGAATTGAGTGTCCGCCTCGGCCTGCCCACCGCCGACAAACCGCAAATGGCCTGCCTGAGTTCGCGGATTCCCACTGGCGAGGCCGTAACGCCCGAAAAACTCGCCCAGATCGAGGCGGCGGAGAATGTCCTGCGCGATCTGGGATTCCACGACGTCCGGGTGCGGCATCATGAACTGAAGCAAGGGGCTTTGGCGCGCATTGAAGTCGGGGCGGAAGAGCTGGCTCGGCTGTTCGTGGAGGGCTGCCATGGGCGGGTGGCAGAGCAGTTGTCGGCGCTGGGATACCTTCATGTCACCGTGGATGCCGCCGGCTATCGGCGGGGCAGCACCAACGGCGTCTCCGCGCCCATCGGATTCAGCCGACGGTCCACGGCTTGAGACTCCCCAATCCCCTGAGAACCCGTTGGAAAATCCTTCAAAGTCCCGCAGGAGTCGAAGTGACGAGGCTCCGCATTCCGCATTCCGCATTCCGCATTCGAAGTGAGCCTTACGTTGGCTGCTACTTCCAAAGCAGGCTCTTATTCATTCCGCAGCGCCACCATCGGGTCCACGCGGGCCGCGCGACGCGCCGGAATCCAGCAAGCAGCCAGCGCGACGGCGAGCAATACGGCTGGACCGACCAGCAACGAAACCGGGTCCAGCGGCGTGATGTCGAAGACCAGATGACGAAGGAAACGACTGACGGCCAAATAGCCAACCAAGCCCAGGACGATCCCCACCGCCACCCACCGGAGACCTTGCCCCACTACGAGAACCGCCACCTCGCGCGCCGTGGCGCCCAACGCCGTGCGGATGCCGAATTCCTGCGTCCGCTGCCCGACGTTGAACGCCAGCACGCCATAGACGCCCAAGGCGGCCAGGAGCAACGCCATGCCGCCAAAGAGACCGAACAACAGCATCGGCACGCGTTGCCGTTGCAGCGTGCCGTCAATACGCCCCGCCAGGGTTTCGATGTTAAAAAGGGGCTGCTCGGGATCGATCCGTTGAATCGCCCGACGTAAGGCCGGGATGAGTTCATCGGTTGGCAAGGCGGTGCGGACGACCAGCGTCAGATTTTCCACCGGTCTCTGACCGTACGGAAAATAGAGCGTCTCCTTGGAGGTCGGGTCATCGAGACCGCCATGCTTCACCGGGGCCACCACCCCCACGATGGTGCGGAAATTCTCCGGCTCGTTGGCGCCGCGATAAATCTGTTGTCCGATCGGATCGCGACCGGGAAAATATCGTTCGGCGAGCACGCGATCGATGATAACAACTTGCTCGGCTTGGGGATCGTCTTGCGCGGTGAAGGCCCGGCCCCGCAGCACTGGGATCCGCATTGCCGAAAAATAGTCCGCCGATACGGACCGGATCAGGCCATGCGGAGGCGGCTGGCCTTCCGGTGGTTCCTGGCCGGCGATGTGATAGGTGCCCTGCGAATTGCTATAACCGAAGGGAATCACATCAGTGAAGCCCACGGCGGTGACTCCTGGCAAGGCGCTCAGTTCATCCACCACCCGGTCGGCAAAGGCGCGCCGTTGGTCGTCCAATGGATACTTCACCGGCGGCAACGTGAGACGGGCGGAAAGCACTGACGTCGGGTCGAAACCGGGACTCTGCTTCTGCAGCCGATGGAAGCTATGATAGAGGAGTCCCGCGGTGGTCAGTAGGATGACCGCCAGGGCCACCTCCGCGACCACCAGACCGTGGCGCAAGCGAAGCTGTAACCGGCTCGCGCTGGCGCGTCCACCACCCTCCCGCAACGCCTCGGCGGCATCCACCCGCGTTGCCTGCCAGGCCGGCAACAGGCCGAAGGTCAGCGAGGCGAGGCCCACCGATCCCAAGGTGAAGAGAAAGACGCTTAGATTGAGGCCAACCGTTTCCCCGCGCGGCAAGCTGGCAACCCCCAGGGCGTCGGTGGCGGATAACCCCGCCCACGCCACGAACCATCCCAGCACGCCGCCCGCCACGAACAATACCAGGCTCTCCACGCCGAACTGCCGCACCATCCGCCAGCGTCCCGCGCCCAGCGCGGAGCGGATGGCGAGTTCGCGCTGGTGCGTCACGACCCGCGCCAGTAGCAGGTTGCCGACGTTGACGCAGCCGATCAGCAGCGCCGCAATCACCCCGGCTTGCACGAGCCAGAGCATGGCCTGCACCTCCCGGACCGTTTCCTCGAGGACCGGTGTGACCAAGGCGGTGAATCCAGACGCCTCGGCCCAGGAGCGGGAATTAGGCAGACGCTCCAGATTTTGAGTGACGATGGCCGCGCATTCGTGTCGAAGCTGCTCTGGGGTAGCTCCCGGCCTGAGACGCGCGAACATGGAAGAGAACTCCCGACCTCGCTCCTGGTCGGATCGCTGCTCGGCGGTGAAGGCAAACGGCACCCAAAGTTTCACTTCCGGTTGAGGGAATTGGAACCCCTCAGGCATGACCCCAATCACGGTGTAGGAAATGCCGTGCAAACGAATGGCTTCGCCGATCAGTTCCGGCCGGCCGCCAAAATGATCCTTCCACAAGGCGTGACTCAGCACGACCACGCGTTCGTTGCCCGACTGCGCTTCGGTTTCGTCGAAGGCGCGTCCCAAGGCCGGTGACACCCGCAGCGTGGTGAACATCGAAGGAGTGGCCCGCAGCCCCAACACCCGGGTCGGACGCTCTTCACCGGCGAGATTGAAACTCTCCCAGGTGATCAACGTGGCCGACTCGATGGAGGGCGCCCCGGCCACCCGGTCCAGATAATCCGGAATCGATGAACCGGCTTTGAGCAGGTTCGCCTTGGGATAGCTGTTGTGGACGTTGACCAGCCGATCCGGCTCCGGATAAGGCAACGGTCGCAGCAACACCGCGTGGATCACACTGAAGATAGCGCTGTTCGCGCCAATGCAGAGCGCGAGGGTGAGCACGGCGACGACGGTGAAGCCGGGGTTCTTCCGCAACTGGCGGCAGGCGAATTGGAGGTCCGTCATAAGTCTTTGTTCCGAGGGTCGTGGTCAATCACACGATGCGTTTCGTCCTGGTGGTGCGTCCTTCGCTTCGCCCATCGGCCATCGCGATGACTCACGACTGGAGCGAGGAGGCGTGACTTTATGCCTCCTCCTCCGCCAGGGAGACACAGAGGAGTTCCCGTCCGTTGTGCAGATAGGCGCAGCGGTTGGCGAACGCCGGATGACACCACAGCACATCGCGTCCGCGGGTGTTCTCCAAGGGTTCCAGCAGCTTGGCGCGGCTGATCAGTTCAAAGCGTTCCGGTGACAGCTTCCCAATCAGCAATTCGCCGTGGTCGTTCCAAATGAAGCAACGGTCCTCGTGTGGCACGAGAAAGGCGTTGGCGAAGAACCCGCCTTGGCCGCCGAACAACTCCAGGCTCTCCCAACGGCGGTCACCGGTCTTTAGATCGAGGCAACGTAGTTCGCCGAATGCGCACAAGCCGTAAAGAAAACCGTCGCGCAGGACCGGCGTCCCCATGACCGTGTGCAAGCCGTCCTCCTTCTCTGACTGTTTCTTGCTTCGGCGATTCCAGACGACTTTGGCCTCGCCCGTTCCCGGCGGTATCTGAAGCAACAGCGAACCTTGATAGAATGAAGTAAGAAACACCCGGTCGCCGTCGAAACGCGGCCGGGCGATGGTCACCTCGGGCCGTTGCGGCTTGCCTTCGACCGGATACGGATGGGTCCACAAGACTTGGCCGGTTTCGGGCACGAGTCCGCTAATGGCATCGGGATGCCAGATCACGAGCTGGCGGGTACCATCCACCGTGTGAATCACCGGCGGCGCGTAGCCGATTTCGTGAGCGGTGAGGGCACGCCAAAGTTCCCGGCCCGTATCCTTATGGAACGCCACGACCGCGCTGTTGGTCCCGCCGACCAGGCAGATCAAGCGCTCGCCATCCAGCAGCGGATGCGCGGCGTAACCCCAGACCGGTGGTTCCGTGTTAAATTCCGCCGGCAGGTTGCGCGCCCAGACGGGTTCGCCGTCCTCCGCCTGGAAGCAACGCAGATCGCCCATGGCCCCCAGCGTGAATACGCGACCGTCGCTGACCACCGGCGTCGCCCGCGGTCCGGCGGGATAGGAGATGGCGTAGGGACAATCATAAGTCCGCTCCCACAATAGCTTACCGGAAGCGGCATCGAGGCAAAACACACGCTCGTTGCCGGGCATCTGCGGCTGCGAGCGATCGCCTGGTTTGCGCTCGGGCATCGTGCCGGCCTCGCGATCCAGCATGAACAAGCGTCCGCCGGCCACGGCCGGACCGACATAGCCCGCATGAACTGGCGCGCGCCACAACACTCTCGGCCCGCCCTCGGGGAATTTCTCAACAATGCCCGTTTCGCGCCACACGCCGTCGCGCTGCGGTCCCATCCACTGCGGCCAGTCGGCGGCGTGGAGCGCGAAGGAAAGGGTGAAAGCGGCCGTCCAGCCTGAATTCTTCAATAACGGGCGGAAGAGAAATCTGGCGCTATTCATATCCTATTTGTGATTTTGGATTTTAGATTTGCGATTGGGAACGCGTGTTCATGGCGTCCGGTTGTCCGTTTGCCGATCGAAAATTGCAAATCGAAAATCTCCCGGAAG
>CAYYSX010000060.1:0-25584 GCA_964474315.1 uncultured Verrucomicrobiota bacterium
TCGAGCGGAGCCCAGATGTTTGGAACTTGGCTTTTGGAGCTGACGGAAGTCCTTTGGCCTCGGCCCGCGGCTTTAAGGACCATTTCAAAATGCGCCCTGATGCCCGATTGGAACCCAGCCGAATCAAACGTCCACCCATTGCCCGGATTCCGCTGATCGCACGGCGGCATCCATGACCCGCTGGGCCGCTACACCGTCATGAAATGGAATGGCACAGGGCCGCTGTTCCCGGATGGCATTGATGAATTCCACCGCCTGGTCATAACGAAACGCCACCAAGGGATCTCCCACTCCTGGATCGCGTGGGCTCCCCGGCCAGACACAGAACTCGCGCGGTACCGCCAGCGGCTTCAGCCCGGGTCCACCCACCTTTCCGGCCTGCAGTTCGTTCCACTTGCCGGTGGTGAACTGGAACGTGGCTGCACTGCCGTTCAACTCTACGTAATCGAGACTGCGCCACGATTCGTTATGCCCGCTTGCCAGCTTCGAGCTCTCCAGCACGCCGGTCGCCCCATTGGCAAATTCGCCGAGAATGGCCACCCAATCGTCCGTGTCGTTCGGCGCACCCTCCCGCACCGGAGTCAGATTGCGCAGGTTAGCCACGAGACGTTTCAACGGACCGACCAGATGTTGCGCGAAGTTGATCCGATGGCTGAGCATGTCCCCGATCTCCCCCGTGCCCGCCAGTTTCCGGACTTGGCGCCACCCCAGGTTACGCGTTCCCCAGTCCTGCAGTCGGAGACAACGATAGTGATAGGGTTGCCCCAGCTCTCCCTGATCGATCAGGTGCCGCAGATACCGCAGGGCCGGAACGAACCGATACGTGAAGGCCGTCATGTGCCGGACTCCGGCTCGTTCCGCCTCGTCGGCCATGCGCTGGGCATCCGCCGCGTTGAGCGCAAGCGGCTTTTCGCACAGGACGTGTTTCCCCTGCCGGGCTGCTGCCACCGCGATGTCGGGATGCAGGAAGTTCGGCGTGGCGATGATCACCACATGAATGTCGTCCCGGGTGACGATTTCCTCCCAAGCAGTCGAGCAGACCGGCGCTCCGGTCTGCTTCCGGGCGGCCTCCAGCGTCGCCGGATTGGCATCGCAGAGAGCGTGGATCCGGACGTCGCGGCAGAGCGCAAGTCCCGGGACATGGTTTTGCAGCGTGATGCCGCCAGTGCCAACAATGGCCACGTTCAGGATGGACATGTGAAGGCCGAAAGCCTCCGCCAACGTTCCGTCTGAGACAAGGACTATGCGGAGGGTGCGTCGGGCTCGGGGTGCATCCTGATTTGGTCCTTAAGCGGCGGGCCGAGCCCCAGCTCCAAAGGCCAAATCCCAACGAAACGCCACTGAACTCTTCCCCCGATCGTTGGACGAGGCGCTATAGATGTCCCTAACAGCCAGCTTCCACGCTCTGGAAGATACCAGGCGCTTGGATCTTGGAGCTTCTTTGGAGCTTGGAACTTGGGTTTTGGAACTTCCTCGGGGAGTTTCCCGCCGGCGGGCGAGCCGCCCGCGCTCCCTTCCTGCCGGAAGGACCAATTCAAGAGGCGCCCGTCAGGCTCTCAGCCTCCCGCTCGAACTCTCTCAACTTGCGGTACCGTCGCTTCCTGGATCCGGAGGTTCAGCTTCTTTCCGCCGCAGTCCTAGATTCTTCTCATACTGGCCCAGCTTGATGGTGCGGGGAGCCTTTTTTGCCCTCTCGTCCCACACCAAATGCCGCAACCGCGCTTCTGCTTGGAGGGCATGAGACGTACCGGGCAAGCGGGCCACCAGACGCTCCAGAGTCAAACGCGCGGCGGGCACCCCATGGGGAGCCTTGAGCTGCAGGTCGGCCAATTCATAGTACCAACGAACGACGTGGCGCACGGGCACGTTGGGTTCGGACAGAAGCCGTTCCAATTGGTCGGTGGCCAAATCCAGTCGTCCTAGCGATTCCGCGTACAGGCGCGCCAGGCGTTCCCGTGCTTCCCAGTCCTGGGAATGCTCCTCGAGATGCTGCAACAACTTGCTGGCGGAGAGATTGGGATCTTCTTCGGTCGGCGTGCGGCTCGCGCCCAAGTCATCGGTCAACCCCAGCCGTTCCTGGTGTTCCTTCACGATGAGCCGGCGGGCCTCGGCCGGAGGTTCCGCAGAGCCGCCTCCGAGATGAGCGAGTCGCTGACGCGCGAGGTGGGCGGCGGTGGTATCAGGAAAGTCCGTCACCACCGTCTCCCAGGTCATCCGGGCGCCGGCAGGATCGTTCAAATGCTTCCACTGCAGATCAGCCAATTGATTGAGGGCGAGGCAGCGTTCGTCCAGCGGCCGTCCCGGGGAATCCGCGATGAGGCGCAGTTCATCGGCGGCGGCCTCCGGTTGCTTCAAGTTTTCTGCGAGAATCTGCGCCACAAGCAACCGGCCCTCGGCATCCTCGGGAAATCGGACCAATTGTGCCCGCACCGCTTCGAGCGCGGCCTCGTATTCGCCGCGCTTCTGCAGACCAAGCGCCCGCGAATAGTAAGGACGCGCTTCCACGGACTCGGTGCCGCCGGTCAATGAGCCGGACAGGGGATTGAGCAGCACCGAAACCAAGGTTGGGATCCACAGGATGCCGATGATGGGAGCGACGACCAGCACCACGAACAGCGTGAGGATCGGACCCATGACGCGGTACACGAACACCACGAGCCCCAGCAGAACGACGGTGACGATCAACCGGGCGGGAAGGTTGATGATTTCCGAGGCGTTCCCTTCCTGTGCGTACCGATGCATGAACCAACCGGCAACCACCAGCAGGGCGGCTCCCAGCAACAGTCCCCACAGCAACATCATCTTAATTGGACCCACTCACCGTTCCCTGCTCACGTCAACCGCGGTTTCCGGGTACCTCGCGACCCGTGCTCCGGTTGGCTGATGCGCGTGACTCTTGCGCTAGTCGTCGCGGTCTGTCACAACGCCGTCCATCGGACTCTACGGCGTCCGTATGGCGGCGCGCATCGGTAGCTCAATTGGATAGAGCTTCTGACTTCGGATCAGAAGGTTGCAGGTTCGAGTCCTGCCCGATGCACCATTCTACAGCAAATACTTCCAAAGAATCAAAGCGCGCACACTTCAGGGATACCAGGCCATGTGGCGTCGCTTCCAGAATTGGTCCGAGGCCGCCGGTCTGGTGCATTGGGACGACGTCGCCCGAGGCAACGCCGAATCGTACGCGGCGGACCTGTGGAACTCGGGCGTCTTCCCATCACCTTCAACCAGCATATCAAGCTCCTGCGCGGGGTATTCCGTCGTTGGAGAATCGGGCGGGTCTTGCCGACAATCCTGGGGCGCATCTGAACTCTCCGCTTGCTTTCGGTCACTGCAACAGATAGCATTTAATTCACTGCTTAAAACATGCTTACCTGTTGCCGTCATGATCAAGCTCGATGAAATCCATTCGCTGACCGAGTTCCAGCGAGACGCAAAAACTCACGTCAAGCACCTCAAGAAAACCGGTCGCCCGGCTGTACTGACCATCAACGGAAAGGCGGCCCTGGTGGTTCAGGATGCGTCTGCCTATCAAGCGATTCTCGACGTCATCGACCGGGCAGAGGCGATTGCCGGAATTCAAAAGGGCCTCGATTCGACGAACCGCGGGGAAGGAGAAGCAGCCGCTGATGTCTTCGCCCGTCTCCGAAAGAAGCACAAGATTGCCGGGGAATGACCACGTTCCGCGTCATCATCCAACCATCGGCGTCCGCCGAGATGGAAGCGGCTTTCCTTTGGATCGCCGAACACAATCCCGAGGCGGCCGTGAAATGGTTCAACGAGCTTCAAATTGCCATTCAGGGACTCGAAACGTTCCCGAAGCGATGTCCGCTCGCCCCGGAGAACGACGCCTTCCAGGCGGAGATTCGGCAGCTCATTTACGGGCGACGTACTGGCCGATACCGGATCTTTTTCACCATCCGATCCGGTGCCGTTCACATCCTGCATGTTCGCCACGGGGCACGGGACTACCTGGAGCCAGGCCGCGAGGAATGAACGACAAACCGATCAATCGCTTCCCTCCCCCGGCGCTGTTTCGAATCCCGGCTGCCTACTGCTGCGTCTGGGCGAAACCGGGCTGGCGGCGGAGTGGTGGCAGGAGTGGACGGCCGGTCTGCCGCCCCACACCAACAACAACGATTACATTCGGGCCGCCCCTTACGGGAGCTCGCGTCCGACTGGGCCTGGGCGCTGTTCGACCGCGCCGTGTGCGCCCATATGCGCGGCGATGACCGGCTCGCGCTACTCACCGCGCGGCAGCTTACGGGTCTGCGTCCGGTCATCGAGGCGGCGGCCCGCGCGCACGGCTGGGGGCCGCGGCCCGACGGGACGGCGAACGGCGGCGCGGCGCTGTATTATTTTCTCGGGCCGTTGCCGGAATTGCTCGCCGACCAGGAGCGACGCGCCACCGCGCCGAAAATCAGGCCGGCGATCCTGCCGGAAGATCATGCGCAGGCCTCCCTCGCGTTCATGGACGACCCACTGGCCGCCAACCCCTGGCTCGCCGGGCTGCGCGCCCGCCTGCCCGACCCAGGGCAGCGCATTGCGGCCCTAATCCTCAACTTGGAGGAAGTCGGCACTCGCCAGCGGGGTCAGCCCGGCGGGCTTGCTTGGGGGGACGATCCGGTCATGCAGGCGCTGGTCGCGGAGGGGCCGGCGGCGGTCGGGCCGCTGCTGGACTGCCTCGAAAAAGATTCGCGACTGACCCGCTCCGTGGGAGAACTTGCTGGTTGCAGAATTTCTTTTCGTCTTACGCCCCCCTCCTCCCTGGGTCCACGCAAACGCCCCGCTGGGCTGCCTCGACAAATTCCACCAACTCCCGGACCAGCGGGCTGTCTGCGAATTCGGTCCGAGCCCGCTCCAAGGCTCGCGCCAGGGTCGTTCCCGACCGGAACAGCACCTGATACGCGGCGCGGAGTTGCAGCCGTTCCTCCGCCCCGATTCCGGCGCGGCGCAGACCCACCGTGTTGAGGCCCGCCAGACCATTATCACCACGCGAGACGCAGAACGGCGGCAAATCCTTCGAAATGCCCGAGCCGCCCTGCATCATCGCTAGGCGACCTACCCGGCAGAATTGATGGACGAGACAACTGCCCGAGATGAAAGCCTGGTCAGCAACCTCGACATGGCCGCTCAGCAAGGCGGTGTTGGCCACGATATTCCCATGACCCAACCGGCAGTCGTGACCGACGTGGCTGCCGGCCATTAGGAAATTTCCATTCCCGATTTCCGTGTCGTTGTCCACGCGACTGGAGCGATGAACGGTCACCTGCTCGCGGAAAGTGTTGTCGTCCCCAATCCGCAGGCCGGTGGGTGCGCCGGCATACTTGAGATCTTGCGGCGCGTCGCCCACCACGCAGCCCGTGTGAAACCGGTTGCGAACGCCGATGACCGTGCGGCCGGTGAGGTGGACATGCGGGCCCACCCAGCAGTCCGCCCCCAGTTCCACCTCGCCATCGATCACCGCATATGGACCAATGGAACATCCGGATCCAATCCGGGCCTGGGGATGGATGACCGCCGTGGGATGAATCATGGGCGGGCACTCACGGAAGGACGGCGCAGGGTGAACCAGAGCATCAAGGGCCCGGCTAACGCCGCCGAACAAACTGCGGCGTTGGCCATCAGCAGCACGGCCATCACCGGTCGTGGATGCGGGTGGTCCACCCACTGGCCGTCCTGCAATTGATAGATGACCAACGGGAGCGGAGCGCCGGCGAATCGGAGGGTGGGTGAAACCGGGTAGTTCAGCCGCAGGGACAGCCCGACCCCCAACAGCGAGCCGAAGATGACGATCAAGCTGAAGGCACCCTGCACGCCTGCACTGGCCTTCTGTCGTCGCAGCCATTGCCGCATGAGGAACAACAACAGAAAGCAGCCGAACAAGAAGAAGAGCCCCAGGCCGATTGCCATGACCAGCTAGGAATAAAAGTGTCCGAGTTCCCGAAGCGAGCAGTAATCCATCGCCTGGCCGTCCATCCGGCGGCCGAGAATGAGATGGTCCATTACCTCGATTTTGAGCAATTGGCCGGCGCGGATCAGATCACGCGTGGACCGGATGTCCGCGTCGCTGGGGGACGGGTCCCCGCCCGGATGGTTGTGGGCGAGAATCAAGGCAAACGCGTTGGCGACGATGGCGGGTCGAAACACTTCGCGAGCATGGATCAGCACCGTGTTGAGCAAGCCCCGGCTGATCTCCTCGATCCGGATCAGGCGACGACGCGTGTTGAGCAACACCACCACGAAGCGTTCCGTTTCCAGCCGGGACATTTCGTCGCGCAGAATGTCCGCCACGGCGGCCGGAGTTTCGAGCAGCGGGGCTTCCCGCCGTGCTTCAACGGCGAGGCGACGCGCCAGTTCGAAGGCCGCCTTGAGCGTGACCGCCTTGTCGCGGCCTACGCCTTTCATGTCGCACAGATGTTCCAACGGAGCCCGCGCCAGTTCTTCCAAGGAGCCAAAACGTGCCACCAAGCGATGGGCAATCTCGACGGCCGAGCAGCCCTTCAAGCCGGTGCGGAGCAGGATGGCCAGCAGCTCCGCCTGGCTTAGAGACGGCGGGCCCAGTTCCACGAGCCGTTCGCGCGGCCGGTCCGCCTGGGCGAGGTCCCGAATTTGCAAAGCGCCATTCATCAAGCGGAATCCTGGCAGGAACAGGGCTCCGTGACCTTCGCTAAATATAGGGAGGATCAGGAGGAGAAGCCCGCGGTCTCACCGCGCCTCTTGGCGACGGCCTCGTCCCGAAGGCGTCATTCCCTGGGTCACGAACCGCTCAACGGCGTCACCTTCAAATCGTCGAACCGGATGGGGGTTCCGGAGAAGGGCATGCCCCAGGCGGAAGCTTTCCCGGCCGGCTGGAGCTTCGTATCCGTGAAGGTCACCAACGGATCCTTGGGGGCTTCGGAGTCGCTCATCCACGCCGTTCCCTCCACGTGAATCTCGGCGTCCGCAACCTTGCGCACCGCCAGACGGAGCTCCGTCCATTGGCCCGACGTCCACACGAACGGGGTGCTGGCCACGATGACGTCACCACGCAGGATCTCGATCATTCCCTTGGCCGGGGCCACCTGCAGCCGGTAACCGCTCGCGCCGTTCAATCCGAGGCTGAAGGTCGGAAATTTCCGGCCGGTTTTGGTGCCGAAGACTCGTCCGGACACCTCCACGCCGCTGCCTTGATTGGGCCCGAAGAGAAAGCCGAAAGACTCCAGCGGCGCGCCGGGCAGCTCGACAAACCGGTTGCCGCCTTCCTCCTTCACCGAGAACTGCCCATCCAACACCAGGAAATCGTCCGGCATTTCTCCGGTCTCGATCTGGGTGAAATCCTGAGTGAAGAGCGGTTCGGCCGCGGCCAGGGAGAGGCATCCCAGCAAGCCGGACACGAACCTGACGAACCGGCAGCGGAGCGGCGACGGCGACACATGGAGATTCCTCAGCTTCATCGTCGGAGAGAGTACGAGGCGACCTGGATGCGGGCAATCGAGGGAAGATCACGATCGGTGGTCCGTGGGAAGCACGGACGGCTCATCCGCTCGGGGCTCCCGGGGACCGTGGACTGGATCTCGCAAATGTCGCTGAATTCGGAAGCCGTGGCTTCAGACCGAGGTGGTCTCGCCTACCGAGTTTTCGCGCCACGGCACTTCGTAGATTGGCACCGGCTGGCGGAAGCCCTTGACTTGAACCGGATCGAGCTGTTGGCAACGGGTCGCCAACTCCGGCAGGAGCTCCTTGAGTTCAAGATAGGTAGCTTCCCCGATGATGATCCGGCCCCGTCCGGAAACACCTTCCAGACGCGCCGCCAGATTCACTTCGCGACCGAATACGGTATAGTTGAGGATGTGGCTGTCGCTGCCCATCAATCCCACCGTCATGAATCCCGTGTTGATTCCGGAACCGAGGGACAATTGGGGCAATAGGGGCAGTAACGGTTGGTGGGCCGCCGCACGCCGGATGTTTTCCTCTTCGCGACGCCGGCTTTCCCGTTCGCGGTCGAGGTTCAGGCGATGCATGGCCCGCTGGGCTTCGATCGCGGCGCAAACGGCATCCACCGCATGTCGCGGGTTGGGGGTAGGCGCTCCCCAAAACGCCATGACGCAATCGCCGATGTATTTGTCGAGTGTACCGCGATGCTGCTTAACCACATCGGCGATGGTGGCCAGGTAGAGGTTTACGGTTTCCAATACCTCGGCGGATTGTTGCTCGAAGCAGGCTTCCGCCGCGGCACCCGTCAGGCCGGTCGCGCGAACATGTTCCTCCGCGGCCGCTTGGGAACGGTCGGTCAATTCAGTGAACCCGCGGACATCGGCGAAAAAGACCGTCAACTCTCGCCGGGCGCCACCGAGTCCGATGGACTCGGCCTTGAGCAACTCCTGGACGACGTTGGGTGAGACGATCTTGGAGAAGATACCCCGCACCCGTTGCCGCTCGGATTGCTCAAAGATGCTGCGATACGTGAGCATCGCTGCGTAGTTCAGCGTCAATCCAGCCAACAGCGGGTGCGCAATCGGAAGCCACCAACGGGATCGTTGAAAGGCTTGGTCGGCGAGGGCCATCCAGGCTAGGCCAAGCAGGGCCACGGCCAGACTGGCATGCAGGGGACGCAATCGCCAGGCCGCCACGGAAGCGAGCAACGACAATCCGACGACCGATCCGTAGCCAAACCACGCCGGCGCTGGTTTGACGAACTGCCCGCGGAGCACGGAGTCGGCGACGTTCAAATAGGTGCTCGGCAGGGAATCCAGCGCGGCCAGCGGAGTGGAACCCCGGTCCGCGACGTTGTTCCCCGTGGCGGTGGAGCCAATGACCACCAGCGCATTGGTCCAACGGGCCGGCGGCGGGTCATCGGGGTCATTCGCTCGTCGCACCCAGTCGGCGAGCACTCCAATGAACCCTTGTGCCAGGAAACGGTCGTAGTCGGTGCTGGTGACGCTCCAGTTCACTGGAAAACGGTTGTCCGCCATGACGGGAAGATCCCGATGCCCGAAGCCATTGGTGCTCGAGAGCCGAATCCAACCGGGTTTGACCTCCGCCCGATCCAGATCCAGGCCCAGGCGACGGGCGGCGAGGACGATTCCCATATGCCAGACGCGTCGGGGAACGAACACTGAATCCACGCGGGTGGCTCCGCGGGCCAGCGGGATTCGCACCGAACCATTCGTGGCGATGGGCCATTCCACCAGTTCGTCGGTTTCCAGAGAACGCAGTTCAATCGCGTTCGAAGTCACCTGCATCACCCGCATCTTCTGGAGCGAGGCCTGGTTTTCGATCGTGGGGTGCAGCAGTTGATAGTCCACATAGGCATCCACACGGCGGGCTGAACCATCGATGTCCTTGGGGGAGGCGGCTTCGCCGAGTTCCCAGGCCGCACGACGAAAAAGGAAGGCTGGGGGTAGATTGGTGAACGAGGCCAGAATGGCGGACCCTGATTCCGCCAGTTGTTGGGCTAGGAAGCCATCGGAGGATAGGTTGGTAAATCCCTCAATCGGAGCGGCTCCATGGTCCAGCCGGAGGTCGCCAAGCAGGATGTCGAAAGCGACTCCCTCGGCGCCTTGCTGCATCAACTCCTGGAGAACCAGCCCATACACGTACCGAGGCCACATGGGACCAACGCGAATCCCGATCAGGTCGCCATAAAGCAATGCGTCCACGCTGTGGTCATCGATGGCAACCAAGCCGAGATAAGGGGAGAATTCCGTGCTATTGTCCGCGGCGCGGCGCGCCCGCCAATCGTAGGTCACGAGCTCCAGGCGTTGGATGGGATCGTGGTTACGGAGTGACTGGAGAGCGGGAGAAGAACGAGGGTCGGGCTGCCACTGATCAAGCGCCCGACTGAGGGCAAAAAGAAGCACTGCGATCGTCATGCCCCCCAGCGCCACGATCCAAGGCAGGAGCTTGCGAATCCGTGGCCGCATGAGTTTGGGGAGGAATAAACCGGCCAACCAACAAAAAAAACCCGGAGCAACCTTCGTTGCCCCGGGCTTCAAATCTGAAGCAACCGAATCCGAATCGAATTCGTGTGATGGTTAGAAGTCTCCCGGGTTTCCGTTTCCACCCGTGTTAGGCACGGTGGGCAAACCATCGGTCGGAGAGACGAACACCGCCGGTCCGATCGGGGCCGGAGGCGCCGCAGCGGGTCCTACCACAAAGACCGGAGCGGACAGCGTGGAGGGGATGGGAACGACTCCCGGGATGTTCGGGTCGAACATCTGACCGGCACAGACCGTAAACTTCGCATCGCGGCTGGTCTGCGAGTCCCGTACCAGGACGTCCACGCAGCCATCCCAGACCAGAACCGCGCCATTGGCGTAGGTGGTAAAGACCGTCCCACGGATAGCCGCCGTGCTGGTCGGTGTCTGGACGACGTACTTGGAATTGCTCGAGAGACGATTGACTTGTGACTGAAGCTTGCCGGCTTTGAGTCCGAGCTGCGTGTTCACCACGGTTTCGGGGCCAGCCGTGTCCACTGTCAACTCGTCGATGGTGACCGTGCTGTCCTCTAAAACCCGGGTATAGCCACCATTGGCTCCGAGGTTCAACAGAATCTCTGAGGCCGGTCCGGTCTTGATGATCGTGCCCGGACCAACTTCGTCACCTACCGAGGCCGGTGATGCACCCAGGAAAGCATTACCGCTTACCTGAACAACTTTCGCCCGACCAGCCTGCGGAGCTGCGACGGCAAGGTTAACGGCCAGCGCTAAAACTGCGCCGACGCACAACATACGTGAAAAGCGTCCAAAATAGTTCATGGGGAAGCCCTTTGGAGAATGAGTACCAGTTGTTGGCGAGACTAGGGAGGGAGGTCCAAAAGTCAACGCCTTAATTTTTTTGCGATTTGCTGTCACTTCGTGTCCTTCAGTGATTTCCGCGATGAAAACCGCAGATTCCACCACCGGCAACCACAAATCGCGCCGACCTGAATCGCCGGGCACGTCAGGCTCCCTTTTTCTGAGGCATTTCGTGGAATCTGCGGCAACCGACGCGTGACTTCAGCCCCCCTCCACCAAAAGGTAGTTCCGTGTCACGCATCTGGTTCATCACCGGCACCGACACCGGCGTGGGCAAGACGGTGCTGACCCTGCTCTTGACGCGCTGGCTGGCCGCGCAAAGCCGGAACGTTCGGGCCCTCAAACCCTTCTGCTCCGGTGGAAGGGAGGACGCGAAGCAGTTGTTCCAGGCGCAGTCGGGCTCTGTCCCGCTGGATCAGATCAATCCATGGCACTTTCGGAAGCCCCTGACACCCTGGTTGGCCGGTCGATCGGAGGGAAGGCGCACCCGGCTGAACTCCGTCGTTCGATTCCTACGCCAGTCCGTTCCCCTCTCTGGAGATTTGCTGGTAGAAGGCGCCGGTGGGCTCTTGAGCCCGTTGGGCGAGGGATTTGCGGCGCGGGAACTGATCACGGCGGTGCGCGCCGTTCCGATCCTGGTCTGCCCGAACCGGCTGGGCGCGATCAACCAAGTCCGGCTCGTCATGGCGGCCTTGCCAGCGGGTGCGGCGCGACGCGCTCGGATCGTCCTGTTTGATCCCCACCGCATGGATTTCTCAACGCGTAGCAACGCGCTGGCGTTGGGCCTCTTTTTCGGCAAGGAGCGAATCCACCGCCTTCCCTGGCTGCCCCAAGGGCCCCATGCTCCTTGGCCCCATTCCCTAAGGGCCCGATTGGCGCGGTTGATGCAGTGAAACCGGGCTTGCCTTCGCCCCGGTGCTCTGCCATCTAGCGCGGCGGTTTCGGGGACGGGGTCGTAGCTCAGTTGGTAGAGCGTCTCGTTCGCAATGAGAAGGTCAGGGGTTCGAATCCCCTCGGCTCCACCACTCCCCGCAGAGCTTTTTCCTCCCCTTTTTGATTTCGGCTTGGCCGCTGTAACCTCGGCGTGACTTTTGCTTTGCCGAAGGCGCGGGCTCGAGCACCTTTTCCCAGCCCAAACTGGCAATGCGATTCCTTTACAACTTGTTGTTCAACATCGGGTTTGCGCTGAGTGCGCCCTTCTATTTCCTCAAGATGCACCGGCGCGGAAATTGGGTCGCCGGATTTGGCCAACGATTCGGCCAGTATGACGGAAAACTCAAACAGGCCCTCACCAATCGGCGCACCGTCTGGCTCCACGCCGTCAGCGTCGGCGAAGTCAACATTTGCGCGCGGCTGGTCGAGGATCTGGCCGCCCGCCTGCCGCTGCACAAGTTCGTCGTCTCCACCACCACCTCCACCGGCATGGCCGAATTGCAGAAACGCCTGCCGGTCGAGGTGTCCAAAATCTACTATCCGATCGATCGCCGGAAGCACGTCCAGCGCGCCCTCGGATTGATCAATCCGGAGGCCATGATCTTCGTCGAGGCGGAAATCTGGCCCAACATGATCTGGGGCCTGCAGCGGCGGCGTATTCCCTACTTCCTCGTCAATGCCCGCATCTCCGACCGTTCGTTCCGGGGCTATCGGCGGGCAGGATTTTTGTTCCGCGACTTCTTTGCCGGATTTGCCGGCGTGGGAGTGCAAAACGAAACCGACGCCCAGCGATTGACCAAACTGGGCGTCCGGCCGGAGGTGATTCGAGTGGCGGGCAGTTTGAAGTTTGACGGCGTCAGCACGCCCAAGGCGCGTCTCGATGTGCCGGGACTTCTGGTCCAACTCGGTGTTCGCGCCGCGGCTCCCGTGGTCGTGGGGGGCAGCACCCATCCCGGCGAGGAAGCTATTCTGGCCCGGGTGACGACGCGGCTGCGGAGCCACTTTCCCGAATTGTTCCTCATCCTGGTTCCCCGCCATCACGAACGCGGCGGCGAAGTTGGACGCGAACTGGAAAAGGCCGGCGTCCAGTTCGCCTTCCGGAGTGAAATCACGCCCGCCACCCGGCGTGAACCGGGCACGGTGGACTGTCTGCTGGTGAACACGACCGGCGAACTTCGGTTTTTTTACGAGCGGGCCGACGTGGTGTTCGTAGGCAAGTCCCTCACGGTGGGGGGCGGTCAGAACCCCATCGAACCGGCGGCACTCGGCAAAGCGGTCATCTTCGGACCGCACATGGAGAACTTCCCGCAGGTGGTCCCCCAGTTCCTGGCCCAAGGCGGGGCGGTGGAAGTGCGGGACGAGGCGGATTTGGAACGGTCACTTGCCCGCCTGCTGGCCGAACCTGAACACCGGGCGGAAGTGGGCCGCCGGGCCGCCGCCATTGTGGCCGCGAATCAGGGCGGCCTCGAGAAAACGGTGGACATGATCGTGAACGCCCTCCTGTGACCGGATCACGCCATTTGCGTCAGGGTTCTGCGGAAGCGGGCCAAGGAAACCATGAAGAAGAAGGCCCCGATGAGTGTGAGGATGACGAAAGGTTTCCAGACCACCTCGATCCCGGCACCGCGGTAGAGGATGGCTTGCCCCAGCTCGACGAAATGAGTGGTGGGCGCCAGGAGCATGATCGTCTGTACGAATTCCGGCATGCTTTCGCGCGGGGTCATGCCGCCCGACAGCATCTCGAGAGGCAGCAGCACCAGCATGAGCAACAGCCCGAACTGCGGCATGCTACGAGCCAGGGTGGCCAGGAAGATCCCCATGGAGGTGGTGGCAAACAGGTTCAGAGCGGAGCCGATGAGAAAGAGCAGGAGGGATCCTTCAATGGGCACGTTCATCACGCCTTGGACGACTCCGACCAGGGAGACGCTGGCGGCCAGGAGCACGACGGCTCCCATAGACCACACTTTGGAAAGCATGATTTCACCCGGGGTCACCGGCATGACCAACAAGTGTTCGATAGTGCCATGCTCGCGCTCCCGGATCAGAGCCGCGCCGGTGAGAATGATGGAAAGCAAGGTTACGTTGTTGATGATCTCCATGAGCGCCCCAAACCAGGAGCGTTCCAAATTGGGGTTAAAGCGGCTGCGGATGATGAGCGCGACGGGCGGGTCGGCCTGGCCGCGATAGCGCTGCACGAATTCCCGGATCTCATCGGAGATGATCTGTTGGATGTACCCGCTGCCGGTGAAGGCCTGGCTCATACGGGTGGCGTCCACATTGAGCTGAACCGCGGGAGAGCGTCCGGCGAGCACATCGCGTTGAAAGTTAGGAGGGATATCGATGGCAAAGGTATAGTTTCCGGCATCCAGGCCTGGATCGATCTGGTCCAGCGAGATCATTTCCGGATGGATAAAATGCGGCGGGTAGAATCCCGAAACAATGCGGGTGGAAAGGGGCGAGCCATCCTCGTCCACAATGGCGATGGGCGCCTTGTGCAGCGTGTCCGGCAGAGCGGTAGCCGAAACATAGATCGAAACGGTGAAGGTGAAGGCAATCAGCACCAACAAGGCGGGATCGCGCGCCAGACTCCAGAGTTCCTTGACGCCGAGGCGGTAGATGTTGGCGAGGGAGCGCCTCATAATTTCAGGTCTCTTGTTTTTTCAACAGGGCAATGGCCAATCCGAAGAGGACGGGGACCGCGAGCAACAGCGGCCAGAACGACGCCTGCAAGTCGGCGAAGTGGAGCGCTTTGCTGAACACGCCGCGACTGATGATGAGGAAATGAGTGGCCGGATAAATATGGCCAATGGTCTGGCCCAGGCCTTCCAAGGAAGAAACCGGAGTCAACATGCCAGCGAACTGCGTCGCAGGAATCATGGTGCCGATCAGAGTGATAAACAGGGCGGCGATCTGGCTGCGGGTGAAAATGGAGGCTAACAACCCCATGGAAGTGGCAATGATGATGTAGAGGACCGCCGCCAGCAGCAGGGTGGCAAAACTGCCCTTGACCGGGACACCGAAGAGGGTGACCGCCAGCAGGGTGAGCAACAGAAAATTCAATAATCCTAAAAGGATATAAGGTACCTGTTTGCCCAGCAGGAACTCCGTCCGGGTCACGGGAGTAACATAGAAATTGATGATGGAACCTAGTTCCTTTTCCCGGACCACGGAGAGGGCCGTCAGTATTGCCGGGATCATGAGCAACAATAGGGGAATCACGGCGGGGACCATGGCGGGCAGACTCTTTACATCGGGGTTGTAGCGGAAGCGGGTTTCAATCGTGGCCGGAGCCGTCACCGTTTGACCCAGACGGTGAGTGGCCAGCTCGGCCAACCACCCCTGATGCATCCCTTGTACGTAGCCCAGGACGGTTTCCGCCCGCTGCGGCATCGAGCCATCCACCCAGGCCCCCATCTCAGCCGGCGCACCCCGCTGAACGTTTCGGGCGAATCCGGGCGGAATTTCCAGAGCGAGCATCAGCTCCCCGGAACGCAGGCGCCGGTCCAGATCCTGGTGGTCCAGGAGGGGCGGTTTTTCGATGAAGTAACGCGAGCCGGAGAGGTTCAGCGCATAGTTTTGACTGAGCGTCGTCTGATCGTGGTCCAGAACCGCATAGGAGAGATCTTCCACATCCATGCTGATGCCATAGCCCATGATGAACATGAGGAGCACCGTGCCCAGCAAGGCGAGCGTGGCGCGGACCGGATCACGGCGCAGTTCCAGGCCTTCACGCCAGATATAACTGAGCGACCGGCGCAGGCTGAAGCGGTGATGGGCCGGCGACACCGGATTCGCGACGGACCGAGCCGACGCCGCGGGGTAAGGAACGTTCTGTGGTTGGCCGGCACCATCGGCTGCCAAGTCGGCCTGAGCTTCTTCCAAGTAGGAGATAAAGGCCTCTTCGAGGTTGCTTGAACCCCGGCGGCGCACCAGTTCATCGGGTTGGTCGCTGACCAACACTTTGCCGGCATGCATGAGCGAGATCCGGTCGCAACGCCGGGCTTCGTTCAGGAAGTGAGTGGAAATGAAAATGGTCACCTGGTCCTGGCGGGCGAGGTCGATCATCAGATTCCAAAAATTGTCCCGGGCCATCGGGTCCACTCCGGAGGTCGGTTCATCGAGGATGAGCAACTCGGGCTGATGCACCATGGCCACGGCGAGGGACAGCCGTTGCCGGATGCCCAGGGGGAGCTGATCCGGAAGGGAGGACCGCACCGCACCCAAAGCAAAGCGTTCCACCACTTCCTGCACCCGATCCGGAATGGATTCCTTAGGCACATGGAACAACCGGGCGTGGAGAATCAGGTTCTGCTCCACGGTCAACTCCGTATAAAGAGAGAAGGCCTGGGACATATAGCCTACCCGGCGGCGCACGTTGAGGTCATTGGAATCGATTTCCCGGCCAAACAGCCAGGCCGTGCCTTCGCTCGCGGGCAGCAGGCCGGTGAGCATTTTCATCGTGGTGCTCTTACCGCAGCCGTTCGAGCCCAGAAAGCCGAAGATCTCCCCGCGTCGAATGCGAAGATTCACCCGATCCACCGCCACAAAGGTGCCAAAGCGGCGGGTCAGATTCTTAGCTTCAATGGCGATGGTTTCCTCACCGGTAGGGACAAAGGGCGTGAGGACCACGGGCTGATGGTTTCTCCTGGCCTCCTCGGGTAGCAGACGGATGAACGCCTCTTCCAACGTCGGGGTCCCGGTTCGTTCATGGAGTTCCTGCGGGCTTCCGGTGGCCAGAATCTTCCCGGCATTCATGGCCACCAACCAATGGAAACGGTCCGCCTCCTCCATGTAAGCGGTGGCGACCATGACGCTCATGGTGGGACGGCTCTGGCGGATGCCGTCGATCAATTCCCAGAATTGGTTGCGTGAGAGCGGATCCACCCCGGTGGTGGGCTCATCCAGAATCAGCAGGTCGGGATCGTGGATCAAGGCGCAGCACAGGCCGAGTTTTTGTTTCATCCCGCCGGAGAGCTGGCCCGCCGGCCGGTCGAGGAAACGCTTCATTCCCGTGCCCGCGGTCAGTTCATCGATACGACGGCGACGCTCCCCTTTGTCATGCCCGAAGAGACGTCCGAAGAATTGCAGATTCTCCTCCACCGACAGCGTCGGGTAGAGGTTTTTGCCGAGGCCTTGCGGCATATAGGCAATGCGCGGACAGACGGCCGCGCGATGGGTTTGGTCTCGCAGGCTGCCGCCCAGGACCTCCGCCTCGCCCTGTTGCAGCGCTCGGGCCCCGGCCACCAGCGAAAGCAGGCTGGACTTGCCCACGCCATCCGGGCCGATCAGTCCGACCAGGCAGCCGGCCGGCAGATCGAGATTCACCTGGTCCAACGCCAAGGTCTGGCCATAGCGCAGTGAGACTTGGCTGAGTCGGACGACCGTGGTCGCAGGCGCCGTCTTCATTCCGGCACCTTCACCTGGAGGTGGGAGGGCCATTCCGCCTGCGCATCCAGCTTCAACCACGCCACGCCGGGCAGACCGGTTTTCACCTGCTCCAGGTGCTTTTGCAGCAGATCCCGATCAAGTTGCGCCTTCACTCGAAACATCAGCTTCTGTCGCTCGCTCGCCGTCTCCACGGTCTTCGGGGTGAATTGCGCGACACTGGCGACGTAAGACACGTGGGCGGGAATCACGTAATGCGGAACCGCATCCAGCACCAGCCGCACGTCGCTGCCCAACGCCACCCGGCCCGCCGCCGTTTCCGGCAGAAAAAAGGTCATATACACATCCCCCAGGTCCACCAAGTTCAGGATCTTACCCCCGACGCCCAAGACCTCGCCGACCTGGGTGATACGGTATTG
The DNA here is from genome assembly GCA_964474315.1 of uncultured Verrucomicrobiota bacterium. Taxonomy (GTDB): domain Bacteria; phylum Verrucomicrobiota; class Verrucomicrobiia; order Limisphaerales; family UBA9464; genus UBA9464. The sequence goes on from CAYYSX010000060.1 coordinate 17,513, forward strand.
CACCCGGCCATGCCGCGGTGACTTTAAGGTGCATTCGTTGAGGTCGGACTTGACTCGCGCCACCGTGGCAACCGCCGCTTCCGTGGTGGATCGCGCTCCGTCCACTTGGGCCTGGGCGGCCCGGATGGCGGCCGCGGCGGCCGCGACCTGGGCTTGGGCGGCCTTGAGCGCGGCCTCGTAGCTTAGCACTCGGGCTCGGTCGTCATCCAGCGTCTGGGCGGGCAAGGCTCCTCGTTGGGCCAAGGTCTCGGTACGTTCCAAACGCTGCCTTTCGGCCAGCAGTTCGCTTTCCCTTTGGGCGACCGCCGCTTCGGCAGCCAGTTTGTCACTCTCCCGCGCCACCACCTGCGCTTCCGCACTGAGCACCGCGGTCTGCGCCTGCCGATGCCGCGCCTCCGCCTCGGCGAGCTGGGCTTCCAAGGATTCCGATTGAATGCGCGCCAACACCTGCCCCTCGGTGACGAAGTCTCCTTCGCGGACGAAAATCTCCTGCACCCTTCCCGCGATCCTCGTGGCGATATCGATCTCCGTCGCCTCGATGCGGCCATTGCCACTGACCAGGCCGGCCGGGGGCGGGTCCGGCCTCCGTTGGAACCAAACGCCGAGGCCGACCAACCCGGCCACCACGCCGATTCCGAGAATCCATTTTTTCATCGTCAGAACCTGGAGTGAAGGTGGCCCGTCCGTGCTGTCCAGAAACCTTTCCAGGGGAAACGAGCGAGGAAACGAAGGGAGGGACAGCTCTCCCGAGATGGATCTACGGAGGAGCGGCGAACACGAAAGAAAGGAGGCTCGGAGAGTCAGCAGACCGGAGGCGGCCGTCTGCCGTCTTCCGTGCTCGGTCCTCCCTCCAGGGAACGCTTCCGTGGCTCCTTCAGCAGCGTCATGATCTCAGACGGCGGCCGACGGTGATGGATCAGGGCGGCCATGGTGTTCATGGCCGGATGGATGTGGCGAAAGAAACGCTGGTACGCCGCGCAAAGATAGTTAAGTCCGGGCTCACCGTCGGGGGTCCGGAGGAAGCGGTTTTTCGGACACTCTCCGTGGCAAGCGAAGCGAACGTCGCAGCGGCGGCAATAGGCGGGTAGCGTGGCGGCCTTAGCTTCGCCAAAAGCGCGCTGACGCGGACCGCGCACCAGATCGCCCAGATGCGTGTTGAGCAAGTTGCCAATCCGGTACTCGGGATAAACGAAGTGGTCGCAAGAAAATACGTCTCCATTATGTTCCAACGCCACGCCGTCACCACAGGTGGGGCGGAACAGACAGAGGCCCGCGGGCAATCCCAGCCAGACTCCGAGCGCCACGTCGAAGAGCTGCACGAACGTCCGGCCGACATCCTTCCGCACCCACTCATCGAAGATGGTGACGAGGAACTGGCCGTAGTCCTCCGCCGGAACCGACCCCTCGGTCACGGTCACTTCATCCAGCTCCGGATCCGCCGGCGCGACGGAGGACAAACGGCGCGAGCCGGCCTCTTTTCCCTCCGGGTCCCGCTCTACCAGGGGAATAAACTGGAGAAATTTCGAGCCGCTTCCCTGGAGGAAGCGGTACACTTCGAGCGGATGGCGGACATTCTGGCGATGTACGACGGTGAGCGTATTGAACTCGACGCCATGCTTCTTCAGGATATCTAAGCCTTGCATGACCCGGTCAAAGGTTGGCTTTCCCCCTTTGTCAACACGATGGCAGTCATGCAGCGGGGCGGGGCCATCGAGACTCAATCCCACCAGAAAATTCTCCCGTCTCAGGAAAACGCCCCAGGCCTCGTCCAACAAGATGCCGTTCGTTTGAAAGGCGTTGGCGACCTTGCGTCCCGGCGCGTATTGGCGCTGCAGCGACACCGCGCGCTCAAAAAACTCGATTCCCATCAGCGTGGGCTCGCCCCCCTGCCAGGCAAAGACGACCTCCGGTCCGCGCTGGCTTTCGAACTGTTGGCGTACGTAGGCCTCCAGCACCTCCTCGCTCATCCGGAAGCGCGTGCCGGGTTGGAACAACGACTCCTTCTCGAGATAAAAGCAGTAACGACACTCCAGGTTGCAGATCGCCCCGGAGGGCTTGGCCATCACGTGGAAGTTGAGGGGCGACCCATTCATGGCGATTCCGTCGGCTTCTCCGCCCACACGAGACGATAAAAGGCCTTGCCGTTGACCAGCGGAGTGCAGAGAGCGATCGGACCGTTATTACCTTCCACGGGCTCGGGAGTGGCCGGCGGCGGGGAAGGTTCGGGCGAGCCGCAGGCGACCGTGGGCACGTCGTCCCAGCGAATGAGATCGGTGGAGCGCTGCAGAAAATAAATCTCGTTGAATCGAGATACGAACGTGATCTGGACTTGGGTGACGTCCACCTTCTGCCCGTCAACCACCTCCTGATAGGTGACGACTTGCAGCTTAAGATTCTCAGGCGGCACCGGAGGCTTGGGCGGGAGCGGTTGCAACCGCTCCGCGGCGGCCAGGGCCAGGTCCTGCGCCAGACGGTCCCGCGCCGCCGCCTGTTCCGGGGTCAGCACGGGCGGATTAGGCCGGGTGGCCGCCCACTGGGACAGATTCTTCATCTCCAGGGGCTGGTGGTAGGTGCGGTCATAATCTCCGCCGTCCGGACGCAAGTCGTAAAACTCCTCCTGCTCACCCTCCTCGGAATCACCATAATAACGGGCGTACTTGAAATCGGCGGTGCGAATCATCTGGATCCGGTTGAAGGGGTGCGCCACGCCATTGGGGAAGGTGGCTTGATCCTGGCCGGCATAAATGTCGTCGGAGGTGAACAAGATATAGTCCTGCACCGGGGACGCTGCCGGATTAAGAATGAGGCTGCTATAATCCACTCCCTTGAAGCCCTTGGACCGCCAATCAGGCACCCCCATCAGTTCGCTCAGAGTGGGCAGCAGATCGACGTGCGACACCAGAGCCTCCGTCGTTCTCGGCGTGGGAAACAATTCCGGATTGGACCAGATCATGGGAACACGGAGCGCTTCTTCGTAGGCGACGAACGACTTCTGACGGAGCCCGCCATGACACATGCCCATCTCGCCGTGATCCGAGGTACGGATAATGAGAGTGTCCTTCAGAAGCTGTTGGCCCGCCTCTCCGCCTTCCTCAAACACCTGCAGCAGTTCCCCGAGCTGCGAATCCGCCAGGATCATCAGGTTCGCATAGAAGTTGAGATAGTTCAGTTGTAGCTCCGGGGTGATCAGTGGCCCGAGTCCGGCCGATACCAGCTTGAACTGTTCCTGGGCGAGCGGTTTGTTGTTCTCCACCAAAGGTTCTCCCACGGTCGGGGGCAGCGAGATCGCCGGGACGGTGGGCGCCAGCCATTCCGGGCCATAACCGCCGCCGAGGAATCGGTCGGGTTGCGGATAGGCGAGGACATCGTGGGGGTTTACCAGCGACACGATCAGGCAGAACGGTTTGGACGAAGGATTTGCCAGCCGGTTCTGAAGAAAGGCGATGGCGTCGTTGATGAACCGCCCATCATTGTCCGCCGTGCCGCCACCGAACAGTTCGGGGTCGGTGTTGCCGCCGGCATCAGGCGGATCCCAGCCGTCAAAGCCATACCGGGAGATGTCGTCCTGAATAGACTGCCCCGGAATGGCGGACTGCACTTCCTTGCTCATGTGCCACTTCCCTTGGTAAATCACCTCGTAGCCCGCTTCTTTCAGACTGGTGGCCAGGTTGGGAAGCGTGGGATCGAGTTGGTGTTCGACCGCCGACTGTTGCATCCCTTCCGTCAACGTGTCCTTGGACTGGTGCTGCGCCGGGAACAGGCCGGTAAAGAGCGTGTTCCGCGACGGGGTACACATGGTGGTCGAACAAAAGGCGTTCTCAAAGGTCAAGCCGTTGTTTTTCAGACGCTGCGTGTTGGGCAGGTGAATCTCAGCCCATCCCTCGGGAAACCACTGGGGTTTCCGCTCCTGGTCCGTGATAAAGAGTAAGATGTTTTTCTGGGAGGGAAGTTGGCCCGCCGTGGCGCGGGGCATGACCAATCCCAAGAAATGAGTCCCCATCACAGCGCCGACTGCGGCCGAGGACAATTTTAAGAAACCACGACGGTTCAAATCCGGCATGGAGGTAGCGGACAACGCGGAATTCATTGCCAAACGAGGGGAAATTGGGTGCTGGGTTAGCAGCGTCGTGAGACTGAGAAGGCGCCTCGCGTCCGTCAAGAACGAGGTTGAGGAATGCCCCCCGCCGCGCCTCTTGAATGGGCTTTTAAGCTGTGGGCCGAGCCCCAAAGAGCTGCCAGGCCCCACTTCTCAAGTTCCAAAAGCCAAGCCCTAAGCTCCAAGGTACCGCTACCCCGCTCCGTCTGCCCTGGGTCGATCGCGCTACCCAAACCGTCCCTGAGAGCGGGGCCTTTCGGTGGCCTTGGGCGCCTGGACGTTCGCCCACGGATCTTCTTGAGGCGCCTTTCCACTTTTTGGGGTCCCCCACCGGTCATTGGCGTACCCTACCGCCGCCGCGCTCCGAAAGCGCCGGAGGGCCGGGGCCGTCCAAGACTTGGCGGACTTCACCCGCGCGGGAAGATCGCGAAGCGTCGGGGAGTACTCCAGTCCTCTGGAGTTTTGGGCACACCCCGACGCTCCACTAACACCCCTTGGCCAAGAATGGAGAGGCACCCGGATCAGGGCCTCGGACCCTTCGTCACTCGGGCGGACGAGCCGTCCGCGCTCCCGTGGGACAGACTCCGCTGCACGAAGGACGGTGGGGATAAACCCTTTTGACCCCGCCACCGTGGGAAACTTGCACCCGCCCGTCGCGGCAGGCAGGGTCGGAAAAGACCACACGGAAGATGTCATGCCCCCCAGGCCGCGCCATTCCATCACGGCTTAGTGCCGCGTCCATGCTGCGGGCGGTCGCCCTTGGGTCGGCCCTCTTCGTGACACCTCTGGCGGCGACACCGGAAGGTCCGGAGTATTCGGTGAACGTCTGGCAAGCCGAGGATGGCCTGCCCCAAAACGCCGTGACCGCGATCGTGCAGACTCGGGATGGCTATCTGTGGGTGGGCACCTATGGCGGTCTGGCCCGATTCGACGGAGTGCGGTTCTCGGTCTTTGACGGAGGCAACACGCCCGAGTTGCACAACAGCCGGGTGACCGCCTTGTTCGAAGACGCCGACCGTCACTTGTGGATTGGCCATGAAACCGGCGATCTGACGCGGTTCCGGCACGGACGCTTCCAATCGGTCCAGTTGCCCGGAGCACCGAACCAGAGACCCGTGGCCGGTCTCGGCGCGGATTCCACCGGAAAACTTTGGCTGGTGAACCAGGATGGGGTGCTGAAGCGTTTGGAGGACGGGAAGGTGTTAGTGTCGGAATGTCCACCGGATCGATCGGCGACTTCGGTGACGTTCACCCGCAGTGAACGCAGCGGGCTCTGGTTTGCACGAGGCGGCGTAGTGTGGAAGCCGACCGGAGATCACCTGGAAACCTTGGACCTGGACCCGTCAGTGGACCGTCCGTTCGTTCTCGGTATCGGTGCCAGCCAGGACGACGGATTATGGGTCGTGATGGACGGGCGCGTTCGCCAATGGCGGGAACGGCAGTGGGTGGAAGACCGGGGAGGCTGTGCCTGGGAAGAGAGCTCGATCACCACCGTGTTGGAGTTGCGCAACGGCTGTCTTGCCGTCGGCACGCTGGATCGCGGGCTGTATCTGCTGTTTCCCAATCGCCGGGTGCTTCACTTCAACCGTTCCAACGGATTGCCTCACGACTGGGTCCGCTGCCTGTGCGAAGACCGGGAGGGCAATCTGTGGGCCGGGGTGGGAAGTGGTGGTCTGGTGGCGTTGCGGCCCGCGCGGGTCGTGACGGTCAACCCACCCGACCGCTGGCAGGGTCGCGCCGTCCTGTCCGTTGCCGCCGGGCGGGACGGCGCGCTCTGGGTCGGCACCGAGGGCGCGGGCTTGTATCGACTGCAAGACGGACAGTGGTCGCGCTTCACCGAAGACGACGGCGTATCGAATCTGTTCGTCTGGTCGGTGGCGGAAGACAATCAGGGCCGGCTCTGGGCCGGCACCTGGGGCGGCGGTTTGTTGGAACGGCGCGGAGAACGATTTCAACGGGCGTCCGGACTGGAGAACACCACCGTCCCGATGCCGGCGCTTTTCAGCGGAGCGGAAAGGCGATTGCTCTGGGTGGGAACCGGGGCGGGCTTGCTGCGCTACGACGAGGGCGAGGTGACGTGGTTCGGCAGACAGAACGGTCTCACTACGCCCGATGTCCGCGCCGTGACCGTGGACGGTGAAGGAACGGTGTGGTTTGGCATGTATGGCGGCGGACTGGGTCGGCTTCAGGACGGCGTCTGCCGCCAGTATCGCAAGAGCGACGGCCTCTCCAGCGACTTCGTTCAGTGCCTGTTGCCGGATGCGGACGGCAGCTTGTGGGTGGGCACCGCCGATGGCGGTCTGAACCGCATGAGAGGGGACCGCTTTTCGGTGATCGGATCGCGCCAGGGACTACCCAATCACGTGATCTGCCACCTGGTGGATGACGGATACGGGTTCTTATGGATGAGCACCCACGGTGGACTGGTGCGGGTGTCCAAGGACGAGTTGAACCGTTGCGCGGACGGACGGTCCGCCACGGTCCGGTGCCAGACGTTCGGGCGGAGCGATGGCCTTCCGACGCTGGAATGTTCCGGTGGCCTCCAACCCGCGGGTTGCCAAATGCCGGACGGGCGGCTGTGGTTCACCACCACCCACGGCTTGGTGACCGTGGATCCCGCCAAGGTGTCCACCAATTCCTTGGTTCCTCCGGTGGTGATCGAGGAGGTGTGGATGGACGGTCAACCCGTGGAAGTGCTGGAGGATTCCGCCGCGCCCCGACGAATCCCGCCCGGTCGGCAACGCTTTGAATTTCGCTATACCGGCCTGAGTTTTTCCGCTCCGGAAAAGATGCGGTTCAAATACCGTCTCGAAGGACTCGAGACCGACTGGGTGGAAAGGGAAGCGAAACGTTCCGCGGAATACAGTCATCTGCCGCCGGGCCACTACCGCTTCCAGGTCCAGGCCTGCAACAACGACGGGGTCTGGAATGAGTCGGGAGCCAGTTGGACCTTCACGGTGTTGCCGTTTTTCTGGCAGACGTGGTGGTTCCGCGGACTTTCGGGCGGGGCCGCATTGTGTCTGGCCGCCGGAGTGGTGCTCTACGGAGCGCGACGCAGAACCCGCGGACGCATCGAGCGCGTCGAGCGGCAACACGCGGTCGAACGCGAGCGGGCGCGCATTGCCCAGGACATGCATGACGACCTGGGCGCCAGTCTGACGCGAATCACCTTGTTGAGTGAATCGGCGCGGGGAGAACTGGACGATCCACGACGGGCCGCCGAGGACATCGATCGAATCTATGACACCGCCCGGGAATTGACGCGAACCCTGGACGAAATCGTCTGGGCGGTGAATCCCCGACACGACACGCTGGACAGTCTGGCGAGTTATCTGGGCCGGTTCGCGCAGGATTTCGTTGCCGCCGCCGGTCTGCGCTGCCGGCTGGATGTTCCGGTGCGTTTGCCGCCCTGGCCCCTGACTGCCGAGATGCGTCACAACGTGTTCCTCGCCTTCAAGGAGGCGCTGCATAACACGCTCAAGCATGCCGGGGCGTCCGAGGTTCGGATCTCCCTCGCGCTCGAACCGGCGGCGTTCTCACTGACGGTGGAGGATGACGGACGCGGATTCGATCCAGAGGCCGTCGCGGCGAACCTCCCGCCTGATTCGAACCGGATAGCACGCGGCGATGGGATCGCGAACATGCGACAGCGGCTCGCTGCATTAGGCGGACGCTGTGAAATTCACAGTCGCCCGGGAAACGGAACGCGCGTGACGTTTTTCGTGGCTGCCCCCGGTCACTCGAAGCCCTGAATCCCCAGGTTCGTTTACTTTGCCAACAGCTCTCCCAGAGTCACCTGGAATTCGGGGTTGGCCCGCGCCATGGGCGCATCTCAGTTTATCGCAGTCCGGTCAGGGATTTTTCGGGAATAGCCCAGCGTTTCAACGCTGGGTGGAGCGAAAGAGGTGTCGAGTCCCGGCCGGGACGGCCGAAAGACGGGCCTTTTTCTTTCGTCCCTGCCGGGACTGGCTTTCGC
>CAYYSX010000061.1:0-21230 GCA_964474315.1 uncultured Verrucomicrobiota bacterium
GCCGGCGCGCACCGGATTCAGATCAATATACCCCGCCATTAAATAAATGACCTGTCCCTTTATTTTTATTTTAGATGGGGAATAAAAGCTACGCCGAACGGGGAAAAATTCGAATGATGGAAACACCGCATGGTTTCGGGTTTTCGATTTCGACATTCAAATTCATTTCGGATTTCGGATTTCGATCAACCCACTACCTCGCCTCAACCCTGTAGAAACGCCATGCCTCCCCGGGCAACACCGGCGCCTCGAACACAAAACTCCCGCCGTCCGGCGCCGTATGCACCGGCGTCCAATCCCTCAAATCCTCCGACGCCCAAACCACCGTCTCCCTCCCAGCCAACCCCCTCACCTCCAGCCTCACCATCCCGTCCACCAACTCGGGCATTCCCACGAACCGTGGACCGTCCTCCCCCTCCAACATCCAGTTCAACCGCGCCACCCCCTGCGCCCCCCCTTTCCCGTCCACCTTCACCAGATAACTCCCCGCCCTCACAGACGCCTCCACACGGCTCCGAACCCCATCCTCCGCCCCGTTGTCGTCCTCCGCCACCAACTCCAACTCCATCAGACCCCTCCCCCGATACAGCCCCAGCGTCGTGTCGAACTCGCTCCCCACCGTGTCCACCACCAGCCTTCCACCCTCCTCCAGCTCCAACTCGAACCACCTCGAGCTTCCCCCGATCACCCGCGCGCTGTCCCTCTCCCCCGGCTGCGTCGCAGACCCGAACGTCGAGAACACCTGGCTCCCCGGCAATCCCATCCCCACCGAAAACGCGCGGCTCGGGCGCGGACGCCCCTGGGCGCCGGCCAGTTGCACGAGATTTGTCAGGGTGAGCAAGTTCTCGAGTTTGTTCTCGGTCCGGACGTTGGGATTCTCGCCCAGTTCGAGCGCGGCCCACCGGCTGTCCACCTCCCGTCCGTCGGCCCCGCGCATACGAACGAAATACTGGCCAACGTGGGAGGCCTGCGCCGAAGCCAGCTCCAGCACGCCGTTGGTCAGGTTCACCAGCACCTCGCCGTTGCGGTACCATTGGTAGGTCAGCGGCGTCCCGCCCGCGGCGCCGACGTCGAACACAACGTTCCCGCCCGTCGGCACGGTCAGGCTTTGCGGATGGGACACGATCTCGGGCAGCGCGGCGTTGGTGATCTCGAGGTTCCAGTTCAACACGGTGCGGCCCCGCCCCCCCGCGAAGCCGGACACCGCGATCTGGTAATCGACGCCCGCGGTGACGTTGAACCGGCTGCTGCTGGCCAGGAAACCGCCCGAGTCGTCGTCCCAGGCGACCGCGGCCAAATTCGTCAGCGTCGCGCCCGTGTAGATCGCCAGCACGGTGTCGAAGTCGCTGCCGGCGGTGGTGACGGTCGCGATGCCGCTCTCCGAAGGCCGCCAGGTGGCCCACACCGAGGCCGAGTTGGTGATTCCTCCGTGAACGGGCTCGTCGGGCTCCAGGGTCGCGTTGACGCTGCGCGCGACACCCTGGCCGTTGTCCCCGGCCAAGAACTGCCGGTCGTCGAAATGGTCCCTCGCATCGGCATCTGGAAGGAGCACCTCCAGCGTCGCGATGGCGCTGCCGGCCAGCCCGTCGTCGTTCTGGATCACGACCGTGTAGGCGCCGCCGTGGGCGGTCTCGGCGGATGGAAACGTCAGCGTGGGACCGTTTACCCCCGGAATGTTCACGCCGTTGCGCCGCCATTGATACAGGAACGGGCCGCCGCCCTCGACGACCACGTTAAAACCCGCCTCCTCCCCGGCCTCGACCGTCACGCTCTCCGGTTGCCTCACCACAGTCGGCCCGTCCGACGGCCCGTCGCCATGCGGCCGCAGCAGGGCAAGGTATGCAGCCGCCTTGCCGCCCGCCGTTGTGAAGCTGCCTCCCGCGTACAGATCGTCGCCCGACACAGCCAGCGCATACACCCGGTGGTTCATCCCCGACCCCAGCGCCGACCAAGCGCCGCCGTCCCAACGGGCGATATAGCTCGCCGGAACACCGCTCACCTCGATGAACAAGCCCCCCGCGTACAGGTTGCCGCCCGACGCCGCCAGCACACTCACAAAAGGCAAACTAGGGCCGCCACTGGTAAGCCCGTCGGCCAGCGCGAACCAAGCACTTTCATCCCCATCCCATTTGGCGATCCGATTGGCCGCGATGCCGCCCGCTGTCGTGAATGCGCCCCCCGCGTACAGGTCGCCGTCCATTACGGCCAGCGTGTGAACCGCGCTGTTCATCCCCGACCCCAGCGCCGCCCAATTGACGCCATCCCAGCGGGCGATTCGGTTGACTGTGACCGTGGTTCCGCCGCTGTTCGTCACCGTCGTGAAACTCCCCCCCGCGTACAGCTCGCCGCCCAACACCGCCAGCGCGGACACACTGCTGCCCATCCCGGCGCCCAGCGCCGCCCAATCGCTCCCGTCCCACTTGGCGATGTGATAGGCTGGAACACCGCCCGCCGCGGTGAAAGTGCCCGCCGCGTACAGGTCGCCGTCCAACACCGCCAGATCGGTCACAACGGGGAAACTAGGGCCGCTCACCCCCGCCTCCAGCGCGAACCAATTCGTCCCGTCCCATCGGGCGATATGATTGGCCGGGGCGCCGCCCGCCGTGGTGAACCAGCCGCCCGCGTACAGGTCGTCACCCAACACCGCCAGCGTGAGCACTCTGTCGTTCATCCCCTCGCCCAAGGCGAACCAACCGGCGCCATCCCATCTGGCAATCCGGTTGACTGTGACCGCTGATCCGACACCGTCGGCGGCCGTCGTAAACTCGCCACCCGCGTACAAATCACCGCCCAATACCGCCAACGCGTACACATAGTAATTGATCCCTGGCGCCAACTCGGACCAATCGTTCCCGTCCCATTTCGCGATGTTGTTGGCCCCAACACCGCCCGCCGCTGAAAAGGCGCCCGCCGCGTACACGTCGTCTCCTGACACCGCCAACGCGCCCACCACGCCGTTCATTCCTCCGCCCACGGCCGACCAACCGCTTTCATCCCATTTGGCGATGTTGTTGGCCGCGCCGCCGCTCGCCGTCGTGAACGGGCCTCCCGCGTACAGGTCGTCGCCCGACACCGCCAGCGCGTTCACCGTGTTGTTTAGCCCCGTCCCCCAATTCGTCCATTCGCTCCCGTCCCATTTGGCAACGTGCCGGGTTAAGAATCCATCGCCCACGATCGTAAAACTGCCTCCCGCGTACAGGTCGTCCCCCAACACCGCCAGCGCGTTCACCGTGCCGTTGATCCCCGAACCGAGCGCGGACCAACCGGTCCCGTCCCAACGCGCGATCCCATTGGCCGCGCCGCCGCCCGCCATCGTGAACTGCCCCGCCGCGTATAGATCCTCGCCCATCACCGCCAGCGCGTTCACTCCGGCGAATAAACCCACGCCAACGATCCCCTGCCCCAATGCGGACCATCTGTCCTCTTCCCATTTGGCGATCCGATTGACCGCGGCGCCGCCCGCCGTCGTGAATCGGCCTCCCGCGTATAGCTCGCCATCCATCACCACCAGCGCCAACACATTGCTGTTCATCCCCGACCCCAGCGCCGACCAGCCGTCCCCGTCCCATTTCGCGATCCGATTCGCCGGGACGCCGCCCGCCGTCGTGAAATTGCCCCCCGCGTACAGGTCGTCACCCATCACCGCCAGCGTAAGAACCGCGCTGTTCATCCCCGACCCCAGCGCCGACCAACTGTTCCCGTCCCATTTGGCGATCCTGTTCGCCACCACGTCCCCGGCAACGGTGAAGCCGCCGCCGATGTAAAGATTTCCCGTCGTATCCAACACCGCTGTGTTCACCGTGCCGTCCGTCCCTGGACCCCCCCCCATGCTGATCCAGTTCTCGTCGCTGAACGTCGGGTCGATCCTCACCGGATACACCGCGTTCGTGTCGTCCACCAACACCGCCACCCGATCCTCCGACCCCACCTCCATCCGCGCCCCCAACTCACGCCCCGTCGCGTCTTCCACTCGCAACCTGCTATACGCGATCCTACGCCCCGACCCCTCCAACACCACCGTCGCCCCGTGAACGGCCTTTTCCCCACGCGCCCCGCTCACCCCCAACTCCACGCGCAACACCCCGTCTCCCCAGGGCCTCTCCTTCACCACAAAATCCTGCCTCACACCGTCCACGCTCACCGAATACTCCTCCGCCAACCCCGCGCGCACCCACCTCACCTGTCGCCCCTCCACCTCCACACGACCCGTCTCCGCCAATGCCGCCATCCCCGCACCATCACGCCCCACCGTGCGGGCCATCACCCGGAAGCGCCCGTCCGATCCCACAGTCCTCAGCCACAACCCCTGCGCCGTGGCATCCCCCTCCAGCCTCTGAAACATGCACCGCAACAGCGCCCCCTCTTCCGTGGCCAGCACCGCCAGCCCGTCCCCCTCATACCCCGCGCCCGCCCGCGCACCAATCTCCGTCCACGGGATCGCCGCGGTCTCTCTGTCGGCCGGGACTTCAGCCGCCGCCGACCCATGGCCCATAGCCAACAGCCAATAGCCCACGGCCAATGACCAGTTCCCAATCATCAACGACCAGTTCCCAGTCCCCCATCCCCCACGCCCAATCCCAACCGCCCACGCGCCACCAACCCCTGATAAAGTTCTCGTTTTCATCCTGGTCGTTCGACACATCATCTCGCCTCAACCCTGTAGAAACGCCTCCCTCCCCGCCAACCCCCTCACCTCCAGCCTCACCTACTACTGATACTGATAGGAATTTGGTTTTGACGCTTCGCCGGGAGAGGGAGATTTGGTTCCATCCGTCCGACGATGGCGCGAGTCCACTTCGCGATTTGGGCGGTGTCAACTGCCCATTTTCGTCCACTGCGAAGCCTCTCCGATGCGGGAGCGGGTCGAGTGGCTGTCGAAGGCCGCCAGAGCGGGCGGGGAGGCCAGGAGGCGACCCGATTTTAGGGTGTCGCTCGCAGGCCGGCGTCCATCGGCTGGAGCGTGCTTCAGTCGCTGAGGACGTTTTCGTAGTCCGACATCGGGGAGGTCTCGATGAGGAACTCCCCATCATGGTGAGGCGAAGCGAACGTTGGGCACCGCGCTTCAGTCGCACCTCGCCCGTCGAGCGGCGCCCCCAACCAGGGAACTGGGGGAACGCTTGGGCGTTGGTCCTTGGAGCTTCTTTGGAGCTTGGCCTTTGGAGCTTTTCCCCCTCGGTTCCTTCCACCTTTCATTTATCCTTTCATTTATCCTTGCGCCTCATCAAGCGAGGGGTCCCGGAGACCGATCTGTCCATCCCCAATGCGGCCGACAATTGGCGGGCAAATTTCCGGGCCTCCTGGTCGAGAAACGAATCGAGGGTTTCGTCCACGGCGAACAGCCCACCTCCAGGCCAACTCCCGCGATTGATCACCATGGTCGCGAGCACCTCTCCCGTGTCGGAATCACGAACCTTCAGAATGGCCTCCAAGTGGGCGCTGCCGAGCCCTGTCCCCTCCCGAAACCGGGTTTCGGCATCGCCCACCACCGCCCGCGTGACCACGCCTTCCACGATCAGGGCCGCGGGCGGATTCGGTTCGCCCCGCAAAACCTCGGTGAACGCGCCCTGGCGTTGAAGATATTCTGCCACCAAATCAGCCAACCGAGCCGCGGCAATCCCAGCCTCCTGGGTGGCGCGAATCCGCGGTTCGGCTCCGGCCTCGTTTGAAACGAGTTGGACGGCGAAACCCTGCACGACCACGCACTGGTAGTTCGCAAGGTCCCCCACCGCGGGTGCCAGCTCCAGATGTCCCGTTGTACGGCAGGCGCTGAACAGCAGAACCAGAACTCCGAGCAATGTCAGGCACCTGAGCCGGTGGATTGGGATCACCGGGAGAATCTGACGGACCGTCGCCGGATCGGAAAACCTGGATGCGTTGCCTTGGCCGGTGACGATTCCTGAAATTCTGCGTCCACTTGGGTTGTTTCCTCGCTCTCGATGACGTTATTCCGGCTAAAATCTGGTCATGCCGTTCTACGAATATGAGCTATGCGACGGATCCTGTGCCGCCTGCGGAGGAAAGTTCACGTTGCGACGTCCGTTGAGCGCCGCCGAGTTGAAAGCCTGTCCGGCGTGCAAGCGGCCGATCCGCAAGGTCATCGCGGGATTTCACACCCCGACCTTCACCAAACCGCTGTCCGTGAGCGACGCCAAGAAAGCCGGCTTTACGGTGCTCAAGCGGGTCAGCAAGGGGGAGTATGAGCGGCAGTGAGAATCGGGCGCCTCTTCCAGACTTTCCAAATCGCTCCGAATGTTCCACGTTAGCCAAGTCATGAATCCCTTGGCCTCCGTTGAATCCATGGTTGCCCGGACCGCCAAACGCCTCCGCTGGATGCGCGGTTGGACCGGGCTTTGGCAGGGCGCCGTGGTGGGGGCGGCGGCCTACCTGTTGGCGCTGGGCGTTTACAAACTGCTGCCGATTCCCCGGGAATGGGTCTTCTGGTTCGGGTGGCTGGCGCTGGCGGCACCGGGGCTGGGGCTGGTCTGGGGATTTCGCCGGACCACCTCCGCCTTGGAGGCGGCCCGTTGGCTGGACGAACGGCAACGCCTTCAGCAACGCCTCTCCACCGCACTGGAATTGGGCTCCCAGCCGAGCGGAACGTGGCGGGAACTGGTGGTCGCCGACGCTTCATCCGCCGCCGAGCGGATCAACCCCCGCCAGTTGCTCCCCTTGGTGCTGCCCCGTCTCGCCCGGGTGGTGGTCTTGTTGTTGGCTCTGACCGTGACACTGGGATTCGTTCCCGCCTACCGGACCAAAGCCCAGGTCCAAGCCAGCAAGGACGCCGAAGTCATCAAGGAAGTCGGCCGCGAACTGGCCCAATTGACCAAGCGGACTTTGGAACAGCGACCGGTGTTGGCCGAGCCGACCCGAAAAAACCTGGAGGAGGTGAAGGAACTCGGGGACCGCCTCGCTCAGGTGAAGCTATCCCGTGACGACACTCTCAAAGACCTGGCCAAGGTGACCGACCAATTGCGGCAGCAAGCCACTGACCTGGCCCGTAACCCGGCCCTGCGGAAGATGGAAAAGGCCGCCCGGACACCCGGCGGAAATTCCCAGCCGACCCAGGCCCAACTGCAAAAGCAGATGGAAGCCCTACAGAAACAACTGGGAGACAAAGCACCCGATGCCGATGGAGCCAAGGAGCTTCAGAAGGAACTGGATCAGTTGAAGGAAGCGGCCAAGGGATTGGCCGACACGTCTTCGCCCGAGGGGCAAGCCGCCCGGCAGCAATTGTCCCAAATGACGAGTGATCTCGCCCAGAAAGCGGAGTCCATGGGCTTCTCCCTGCCCAGCCTGGACGAGGCCCTGGAGGCGTTGAAATCAGCCGAAATTGATCAATTTCTCAAGGACTTGGACGTAGCGGACATCGACCTGGAGAAAATGGCCGACTTCGCGCGGCAGATGGCCCAGTTGCAACAGCAGGCAGAAAAGCTAGGCAAGGACCTGGCCGAGCAGTTGAAGAATGCGCAGACCCATGCCGCCATCGATTCCCTCCGCCGGCTGCAGGAATTGCTGAAGCAGCCCGGTCTGTCCGAAGAGCAGAAACAGGCGTTGTCCCAAGAAATCGAGAACGCCATCAAGCCGGGCGAACACTACGGCCAAGTGGGCGAGCACCTGACCGAAGCCCTCAAAATGGCACGCGCGGGCCAGCAATCCTCGGCCTGCCAGTCGCTCGCGGCCGCCCAGAAAGAGCTGGAAGATCTGCTGAAGGGCCTCGGGGATATGCAGGCTCTGATGGCGGCCATGGAGGGCCTGCGCAAGGCCCAGATGTGCGTCGGCAACTGCCAGAGTTGGGGAATGTGTCGTTCGGATGCCAGTTCGTGGGCCCTGCTCAGTGAGACATCCCAGACTGGTATTGGACGAGGCATCCAGAATGCCCAAAACCGTTCCGACCGCGATCCTTCCCTGCCTGACAACCTTGCTCCGACCAAAATCAAAGGTCAGATCCAGCCGGGCGGCCCGATGCCCAGCATTACGCTCAAGGGGTTGAGCATCAAAGGCGAGAGCAAAGTGGCCTACACCGAGGCCGTGCAGGCGGCCCAGTCGGACGCCCAAGCGGCACTGAGTCAGGAGCAAGTTCCGAAAGCCTACCGGAACTCGGTGCGCGATTACTTCGATGATCTGAAGGACTGACTCTCCTCGTCAGGCTTTATCCTGAATCAGCTCGAATTTCGCGCTACTAAGGAGGCGTTCAACGAAGTTGGTAGAATAGGTTCCCCGTCGGAAATCCGGATCCTGCAGGATCGCCTGCTCGAACGGAATGGTCGTCTTGACGCCGGTGATCATGTATTCGCTCAGCGCCCGGCTCATCCGGTTCATGGCCTCGGACCGGTTCTTTCCGTGGGTCACGAGCTTCCCGATCATCGAGTCGTAGTACGGAGGGATGGTATAGCCGGCGTAGGCATGCGAATCGACGCGGACCCCACCTCCACCCGGCGCGTAGTACATCTCGATCCGACCCGGACTGGGGCGGAAGTCATCGAACGGATCTTCGGCGTTGATCCGGCATTCGATGGCATGTCCGCGGATCTGCACATCTCCTTGGGAAATGCCGAGTTTCTCCCCCAAGGCGATGGTGATCTGTTGCTTCACGATGTCGATCCCCGTGACCTCCTCGGTGATCGGATGCTCGACCTGGATCCGCTTGTTGACCTCCAGAAAGTAGAAGTTACCGCTGTCGTCCGCGATGAACTCCACGGTACCGGCGCTGGTATAGCCGGCCGTCTCGGCGATGCGGAGGGCGGCCTTGCCCATCTTGGCGCGCAGTCCTTTGAACTCCTTCTTATCAAGCAGGGGTGAGGGCGTCTCCTCGATCAACTTCTGGTTGCGACGCTGGATGGAACAGTCGCGTTCGCCCAGATGGATGATGTTACCCTTGTTGTCGCCCAGAATCTGGAACTCGATGTGGTGGGGGCTCTCGATGAACTTCTCAATGTACACTCCGCTGTTTCCAAAGGCTTTTTCCGCCTCAGTGCGGGCCGTGTGATATCCCTTCACGAGGGCCACGTCGTTATGGGCCACGCGCATCCCTCTCCCTCCCCCGCCCGCCACGGCCTTGATCATGACTGGGTAGGTAATCTTCCGGGCAATGGCCATGGCATCCTGCTCGGTTTCCACCAAGCCGTCCGAACCCGGCGGAGTCGGAACTCCGGCCCGGCGGGATAAAGTCCGACTGGAGGCCTTGTCATGGAGCGCATTCATGGCCGCCGAACGCGGACCGATGAACCGGATGTTGCAGCTCTCGCAGACATCCGCGAAGTGAGCGTTCTCGCTCAGAAAGCCGTAACCCGGATGAATGGCGTCCACGTCAGCGATCTCCGCCGCCGAGATGATGCGGTCAATTCGTAAGTAACTCTCATTACTAGGACCATCACCAATACAGATCGCTTCATCGGCCACCTGGACATGCATGGAGTTGGCGTCGGCCTTCGAGTACACCGCCACGGTCTTGATGTTCAACTCGCGGCAGGCGCGAATGATGCGCATGGCGATCTCTCCACGGTTGGCAACCAGGACTTTCTCGAACATAGGACGGAACAGCAGACAAACTTCGGGCTTCGGCCGATGGGCCAGGCCTCTTGATGGAAAACACCCGGTGAGGTCGCCGGATTAAAGGGGACGCAGCTTGAAGAGCGGCTGACCGAACTCCACCGGCTTGGCATTCTCGGAGAGCACGGCCGTCACCACTCCTCGTGCCTCCGCCTTGATTTCATTCATCACCTTCATGGCCTCGATAATGCAGACCACCGTATCCGGTCCCACCTCGGTGCCCACCTCCACATACGCCGCGGAATCTGGCGAAGGGGATCGGTAAAAAGTTCCGATCATGGGGGATTTGATCTCCGCATCCGAGGAAGACGCCGCCGGGGCGGACGAAGAGTGGGGTGGGGTCGGCGCTGGCACAGCCCGTCCCAGCGCGGTAAACGCCGTCAGCTCAGGGTCATCCACCGGAGTCACTGCCGGGGAAAAACCAGGACCGATCGGCCTCTTGAGCTTGATCTTGAAATCCTTCTCCTCGAGCTCGAACTCCGAGAGGGAGTTCTTCTTCATTAAATCGATGATGGCCTTGATCTCTTTGAGATCCACGTCAAAACCGGGGTTGAGCCCACCCTTTGAGGCAGGCAGTTAGGGAGTCCGGAAACGAAAAAGAGCAGCTCCAACAGGTGGGTCTGCTCTAATCCCCTCACGACTGGCTGCGGACATTACGGAGGAGGCTTGGGCGGGTCAAGGAGCATGTCGGAATCCATCCGACTCCCGTTTCGCGTCCCAACACACTCCGCAGCGTCAATCTGCGATTTCGTTAAGGGTAACGGCAGCTTCCAACCCCAAAAGATAGGAATTCGGGCCAAAACCGCCGATCTGACCCCGACAGACTCCGGCGATCAAGGAGCGGTGCCGGAACTCCTCTCGGGAGTGGACGTTGGAAAGATGGATCTCGATGACGGGAATGCCGATGGCCGCAATCGCATCGCGGAGGGCGACGCTCGTATGGGTATAGGCCGCCGCGTTCAATACCACGGCACCAAAGCGGTCGCGGGCACCGTGCAGCCACTCCACCAATTGCCCCTCGTGATTGCTCTGGAGAAACTCGACGGAGACCTCCAATTCCTTGGCGCGCTGGCGGACCCGCGCCTCAATGTCCGCCAGGGTGGTCCGACCGTAGATTTCGGGCTGACGGGTTCCCAAGAGATTCAAATTGGGACCGTTGAGGAACAGAATATTCACGGGTCATCCGTGTACCCCGCGGGTCACCGCAGTGTCGAGATTCCGCATCGAGACCGAGCCAAACCAGGATTCGGTCCAAGCTCTGCGAGATGGTCCCCTGCTCGCGACCGCGAGCCGGATATGAGGAAAGCGAATCTGTGGCTTGCAATGAGCCAAAATGCTGATGTCGTTTCGCAGGCTACGGCCCGACCCGCCGTGCCCCAACTCCAGCATTAGTCCGCCATGTTTCACCCAGGGCGCCCGTTTGATGCGCAGTCCATCCGTCAGGCCATTCTTCTGGCCGTTGCCGCGATACCCGCGGCGTTCGCCGCGCCGCATAGCGCGGTTCTACCCTTCGAATCCGACCTGCGGGCCACGCCTCCGATCGTTGGCTTTCCTCCCACCTCGTACACCATCAATGAAATCGTCGGTGCCGAACGTTTCTACGCCGAAGGCTTCACCGGGCTGGGCGTGGTCGTCGCCAACGCCGAAGCCGGACACATCTGGGCCGGCACTGACCCGAGTGCCACTCCCGGTTCCTATGAAGCGGGACACAGCTTTCTTCGTGGTCAGGTCGCCCGGTATGTCGGGTCGCCCGATTTCAGCCCGGGATATCCGGTGGAGTATGATTTTCACGCCACCATGGTCGGCCATGCGCTGGCCGGAGCCGGACCACTGACCGGCTCCTCGATTGGCATTGCGCCCTTCGCCACCCTGTGGTCCGGGGCCATCGCCACGAGCTTTGGCAACCCCGGGGATCCGCGCCCGTCGGCGAATTTCGAAATCACCGACGCCAGCTTCCACCGGGTTTACCAGGATTTCTTCTCCGGCACCAATCCCGACGGTCGCCGCGCCGATGTGATCAATTCTAGCTGGGGAGGCGGCGATGATACCGACGGTTCCGGCATTCTGGCTCGGGCCACCGATGGCTTGGCGTTCGCCAACCCATTGACCACGTTCGTCGTCTCCGCCGGCAATAGCGGGCCGAACGCCAATAGCGTCACCGACATGTCCGCGGCGTACAACAACATCTCCGTCGGCGCCTTGGCGGGCCCCTGGTCAACCCATCCCTTCCGTCAAGCCGCCGAGTTTTCGAGCCGTGGCCCATCCGATTTCTACAATCCGGTGACGCAGGAAACGGTGCCGGGAGTTCGCGCCACGGTGGACATCGTGGCTCCGGGCGAAGACCTGCGTCTGGCCGCCTACCTCTATGCCACCGGAGGAAACTCCGACCAGATTGGGCCGCCCAATCCGTTCCTCCCGCTCCCGGAGCCGGCGGATGGGTTCTCCTTTATTTTCGCCTCGGGCACCAGTTTCTCCGCTCCGATCGTGGCCGGCGGGGTGGGTCTGCTCAAGGAGGTGGCCTACAGCCACTATGGGGGTGCCGACGAAGCCCTCGACAGCCGGGTGATGAAGTCGGTGCTCCAGGCCTCGGCCGACCATAACCTGATAGGTTGGAACAACGGCCAGTCCACCGACGGGTCCGGCGTGGTGCGAACCGAACAGGCGCTGGATTACACCTACGGCGCCGGCGGGCTCGACCTAAACCGGGCCTTCGAGACGTTTGCCGGGTCTGGCATCACCGCGGATGTGCCGGGTCTGACTGACGATGGCGAGATTGCCCCCCGCGGTTGGGACTATGGTGGTCTGTCCTACAATGATCCCGCCAACATCTATTATTTCGACCAAGACCTCAGCGGCCAGTTGTCCGTAGCCTTGAACTGGTTCGTGGATCGTACGTATGAGTATTTGGATCTGACCGAGGAGATTACGTCCGAGGACCTGAGTTTTGCGGACCTCAACCTGGAGTTGTGGACGGTGGATTCCGACGGACAGTTGGACACGCTTTATGCCATCTCGGAGTCGCTCTACAACAACACCGAACACCTATACGTCCTGCTCGATTCCGGCCGCTATGCCCTCCGCGTCCTCCTGGAAGATTTCATCTACGGCGAGGCGGACTTGGTGACCTTCGGTCTGGCCTGGGTGGTTCCTGAATCCTCGACCTCAGCGGCCGTGATCGTCCTGGGAGTGATAGTGCTTTCGTGTTGCCGCGCTCGCCGCTCGCGTCGCCTGGAACTGTCGGGCCACGATTCTTCCCCGTAGCGGTGACGAGCGTGGGCTCCTTACCGCGAGGGCAGCGCCTCACTTCATTCCTCCACGCTACCCTTGGTCACGCCTGGGGATGCCGATGGCGCCTCGTTCCCTCGCCGGCCACGGCTGAGCACCTGCTGCGTCGCGGCGATGGTGTTGGTGGCCATCACCTCATCGTTATAACGAGCCAACACGGCCTGGCGTCCCGTTTCACCCAACGCCTGCAGACGGGCCGGATCCCGGAGCAACGGTTCCAGCGCCTCCACCAACGTTCCCACGTTGTTGGGACCACACAGAACGCCACCGCCCGTGTCGCCGAGGAGTTCCGGATACGTGGCGGTCTCGGGTTGCACCAAAGGAGTGCCCGCCGCCAGGGATTCGATGACGTATAGTCCAAACGACTCGCTCATTTTGGCCGGAACCGACAACACGTCGCAGCCGGCATAGAACGCCACCTTCTCTTCGCGGGAGAGATTGGGGTGGAAGGATGCTTCGCCTAAGATTCCCGCCGCCGCCAGCTTCTCCCGCTGCTCGGCCACGAAGGGTTCGTCCGTGGGGCCGCAACCGCCACCCACTCGCAGTCTCAGGTTGGGCACCCGGTTTCGTCGCCGCAGTTCGATGAAGGCATCCACCACCGTGTCCAATCCCTTGTCCGGACACATCCGAGCGAAGAATCCCAAGGTCAGGGTGTCGCCGGAACGTTTGAGCCGACGGGGTGGAAGTTCGGCATAGCCGGCCAGACTGATCCCATTGGGCACCACCGTCATCTTCG
The DNA here is from genome assembly GCA_964474315.1 of uncultured Verrucomicrobiota bacterium. Taxonomy (GTDB): domain Bacteria; phylum Verrucomicrobiota; class Verrucomicrobiia; order Limisphaerales; family UBA9464; genus UBA9464. The sequence goes on from CAYYSX010000061.1 coordinate 13,571, forward strand.
CCGACGGCAATCCCAGCCGCTCGCTCATGCGACCCGCAAAGTAACGCGTCGGCGCCACCCAACCATCCACGTCCGGCGCCCGAGCCGCCAAGGCATCCCACGCCCGGGTCTTCCAAGGCTCGGGAATGGAATCGACGAAGGATTCCTCACTTTGCAGAAAGCAGATGACCCGCGTGCCCAGCGCCTCCTTCAACCGCCGGGTAAAGCCAATCAAAAGGGCGTTGGAAAGATAAATGACGTCCGGACGCGAATGAATTCCGAGCCATTCCACCAGCTCTTCCAAGTCGCGGGCCTGGTTGCCGTGCTCGCCCTCCAGCATGGACACGGTGAGCTCTCCCACATCGGTGGCGCGCGTTTTGGCCGCCTTGCCTGCGGCCAGCTTCAACAACGCAGGCGCGTCGAACAGGCGGCGAAACCAGTGCGGCGCCCGACGGTACCACGCGAACTTCTGGTCGAAGAACACGTTCAACCCGCCAAAGAACGTGGGGGTGTCGGCGCGGGTCGGCGCTTCGTCCAGCGTCATGGGAAGGTACAGCGGGACCATCAGCGCCTGGTGTCCTTGCCGACGCAGTGCGGCCACCAGCGCGTTGTCGCGAAAACAGTTCCCGCAGTACATGCCCCCCGCTCCAGGAGTGATCTGGACGATGTTCATCCCCAGGACGCTACTGCCATTCCCGACGACGACAAGTTCCCGGCGCATTTCGGCGCTTTCCGGAGAGGGAACCGAGTGCCAAGGAGGAGTGACGTCCGACTCAGCCGGTGGTCAGGACCTCGATCAAGTACTGCAGTTCTTCCTCCACCGAACTGCCCGAGCCGACGGTTTGGGTCACCTCAGCCCGGATGACTTCCCGGAACCGGCGGCGCAGGCGGTGGATGGCGACTTTGACCGCTCCCTCGCTGAGTCCCAGTCGCCGGCTGGCCTCAGTGGACGAAAGGGAGGGTGTGTCGCCCACCAGCCACGCCTTCAGTACGGTGAACTGTTCGTCGCGTCCGGCGGAATGAAACTCGGCACCGACCACCGACAACGCCCGCTCCATCACGGCATAGGCCCACTGCCGGTCGAACCACGTGTCCGGAACGGCTGGACTCGGTGGCGCTACTTCCACTCCCGGCGTGGTGTCCGTTCCTAGTATTTCCAGCGGCTCCAAAGTCTGTCCGCCGCCGCGCTTGTCGGCGGTCGCTTTTTCACGGACATCCGCCAGAAAATGCCGGAGGGCTCCCAGCAGATAGGAGCGAAAGCGGCCTCGTTCCGGATCCACGCCGTCCACCCCCCGCCGGGCCAGCAACCGGGCGAAGAATTCCTGGGTCAACTCCCGCGCGGTTTCCTCGTCGCGGCCTTCCCGGACCAGGAAACGGAACACGGGCCTCCAGTACGATTCACAGAGGCTGGCCAATGCCGCTTGGGCTTCCGGGGTGTCTCCGCGCGCGGCCAGCACCAGCGTCCAGCGGGTGGGGGCAAACTGACTCGGGACCGGAAGGGAAGTCATTGGTAAAGCTTCAACCTGGACTAGCCCCCGGTCCGGCCCCCGCGGTGATCATCGGGAGTCGATGTTCCATAACACCAGGGACAGCAGCAACAGCGACGCCGGCAGGGCCACGACCAGAATCAGTGTCCAGAAGATCCTTTTGGGCCAGGGATTCCACTGGGATGGCGGCTGGGCAGTGGCGGTCGTGGGGCGCGTCCACCAAAACAGCCCGAACAGGAGAATTCCGGCCAGAACGGGGAGCAGCCCGATCCTCACCGCCACCTGGGGGCCCCCGGTGCGGTGGAGTATCGGAAACAGCCAAGACGCGAGAACGGCTACCCCGGGAAGGACCATCAGGCCGATTCCCAACCAGAGCAGGCGATGCGGCCACGGATTCGCGAGGGCGATGGGGGGAGGCGCTAGGGCAATTCCGAAGGCGGCCTTCACGTCTCGCCGGTTGAGCAAGGTGATGCCTGCTAGGCCCGCCAGCCCATGGGCCATTCCCAAGATGAGAGCAGTCACGATCGCCGCCGGAGTCGATCCCAAAGTGCTGAATTCCACCTCGGGCTGCCGGGCGATGCCCGCCGCCATGACGTAAAGCATGGACACTCCCAATCCGCTGAAAACCAATAGGAGCCAGCAGATGGCCAAGGCCAGCCGACGCCAAAGGCGGCTCTGACTCAGCGCCGCGATGCCCACCACGCAGAAGAGCGAACTGGGGTGCATCACCCGAATGGAGCTGCCCCAGAACAAGACGGTGGGAAGGAACGCCAGAACTCCGACCGCCAGAAACACCCAGCCGGCGCGGATCAGCAACCGCGGAGGAGCCGTGCGGGGGACGACAATCTCCGGCCGACGCACCCAGGCGACCGCCGCCAGGATTCCCAAGGCCCCCATCACTGGGAACATAACACTCACCCCGGAACCAGAATCCACGCCGGCGCCGGGATGAGGCATTCCGACCACACCGATCACTCCGCCGAGGAGTCCCGCCAACAGCAATCCCAGCCGGATCGCCAGCGCCAGGATCACTCCGGTGGCGGTCCAGCGCAGAAACCGATCATCCGGGTCATCGGGTGCCAACCCCAAGGGAGCGATCAGTGGCTCCCGATGCCGCCATGCCAGCCACACCATCCAGGCGGCGCCACCCAAAAGGCCGAACGCCAGGGCCGCCACCAATACACTTGGCAATGCCATTGGGCTTGGCTGAATCCAAAGGATCCCGGGAATTTGTAGGATTCTAAGGACGTCTCGAACGAAGGGAATGGTATCCGCCACCAACAACACGAGCAAGGCCACCAATCCGATTTGGACCAGGGGCTTATATTCCGCCGCTAGGCGCCCCGGGACTGAGTCTTGAATCAGGGATTGCGATGGAGGAACCGGTCCCTTCCCACTCCCTCCATTGCCCGAGTCGGTCGCCACCTCCTCCACCTGGGTTTTCACTTCCCCGGCGCTCTGTTGCCGCAGTTCCCGTTCCTTCGCCAGTGCCCGCAACACGATCTCGTCCACTCGCGCATCCAGCTCCGTCTTGGCCGACGGCGGGGCGAACCGTCCGAGCGGCAGTTCCCCGGTCAGCAGTTCATAAAAGACCACGCCCAAGGAATAAATATCGGCCCGGTGATCCACCGCCGAGGGGGACTCGATCTGTTCCGGGGCCATGTAGTGCGGTGTGCCCAGCCGCGCTCCGCTGGCGGTCAGGGTGAAGTCCATCGCCGGCTCCCCCACCAGCTTCGCGATACCGAAGTCGGCAATCTTCACCCGGCCCCGCGAGTCCAACAGGATGTTCTCTGGCTTGATGTCCCGGTGCAGAACGCCCTGCTCGTGCGCGTACTGCAGCGCCTCGCAAATCTGCGGCACGATGGCCAGCGCCTCGCGGGGTGAGAACCGTCCGGACCGCATGGCTTGGCGCAGGTTCACCCCATCCACGAACTCCATCAGCAGGAAGCAGAAGCCCCCGGTCTGACCAAAGTCATAGATGGTGACGATGTGCGGATGATGGAGACGGGCCAGGAGACGGCCTTCACGATGGAACCGTTCGACAAACGTCGGATCACTGTTGGTGGCCATCGGAAGGAGTTTCAGGGCGACCCTCCGGTCCAGTCGGATCTGGCGCGCCGCATAGACCAAGCCCATCCCGCCCTGTCCCACCAGTTCGATGATTTCCAACTGGGGAAAAGCGGCCCGCACCCGTTCGACGTCCGGTGGAACCGCGGGTCGCGACGAGCCGCCGCCCTCGCTGGGAACGGCCGCGCCCAACAGGACACATTTCGGGCACAATCCACTGGGAGCCTCCGAGGGAATCGGGGATCCGCAGCGGGGACAGGTCGGGGTCATGGCCGCGGTATTCATGTCACTGATTCCTGAGGAAGACGAAGTGCGAGGTTACCGAAAATCCGACGGAGACAGTGGGAACAAACCAGTGAGAGCCACCGCGCTTACGGCGGACTCGCGTTCCCCGCGTAACGCAGGAAGGCGGCCGTTCGCAGTGCAGTGTCGATGGTCCAGTGACGTGACCGGGTTGGGCAGGGCCGAAAGTTCCTCGTCCCAGCCACCGGCCGCCCAGCGGGCGGGAACGCCGCCGTGCTCCTCGAATCGCGGCTACGAGGCTGATGGTGGGGCCACGTCTCTCGAGGTTTTCGTCTTGGAGATCAGCCGAATCCCGCCGATGACCATCGCCTTATCCACCGCCTTGCACATGTCGTAGATCGTGAGCGCGGCCACCGAGACGGCGGTCAAAGCCTCCATTTCGACGCCGGTCCCGGCCACGATACGGGTGGTGGCGGTGATGCCGATGCGGTCCCGCGTCGCTGGGAAATCGAAGTTGACCCCGCAATGGGTCAGCGGCAGGGGATGGCACAACGGAATCAGCTCCCCGGTTTTCTTGGCGGCCAGGATTCCGGCGAGCCGGGCGGTGGCGAGGACGTTGCCCTTGCCCACCTGATTGGACTCGATGAGGTCGAGCGTGGCTGGAGCGAGCAGGATTTCGCCCTGGGCCACGGCTTCCCGGGTGAGAGCGGGCTTGGCGGAAACATCCACCATGCGCGCCTCGCCGGAATCGGTGAGATGGGTCAATTGCGCCACCCCCGCAGCCTGAAAATCCCGCCACCGATGGCAAGCCCATTGGGACCGGCCCCGTCGGACCGGGCGCTTCTCCGTTTTTTGGCGGGTCCCGGCTGACCAGGACCTCGGGTTGAGGTAGGGCAGACGCACGGAGCGCGGACGGCTCGTCCGCACGACTGGAAAATGGCCCCAGGCGTTGTTCCCACCCGCGCTGTCAGTCTTTTTGAACTTTGAATTTTGAACTTTGAACTTTCGCACCTTTCGACTCCGACCATTCGCATCAGGGACCGATCAGTTTTCCGTCCCCGTTCGATTGCACTATCTGAAGATAGAGGTGCTGGGGACCGAGCTGTTTCAAGAGATAAGCTCGTCCCGTTTCCAGCGAATGGGCGCCTCCGAGCATTCCGGAAAAGCCAGCGGCCACCAGTTCGTCCGCCTGGGTCAAGGCCGCGCCGCGGTCGTCGTTAGTGGGTAGCCGAACACAATACGTGGCCCAGTTCTGCAACAGCCTCCAGGTTTGGAAGCTCCAATAATCCGTCACTGATTTAGGTGTGGATTCTGAGATAAAGGCGTGGGCTTCTTTGAACTGAGTCAACGCTGCCACGATTTCAGGTTGATAGATGTCCTGGAAGTGCTGAGCCAAATCGGACGGTCCCGCTTGCCGAAGCCTTACTTGCAGCTCGGAGTCCTTGATCAATCCGGGCACCATCGTCAGTAGAATCTTGTCTCGCGATCGTTCCCACCGCGCGTCGTTGGCCGCGAGTGTCTTCAGCGCTTCGATTCCGGCGCTGGCACTCGACTTGGCACCGGCGAAGTCCTCGGAACGCCATTGAGACAACGCTCGAAGAAGCCAGGCGTTGGGCTGCAAACTAGCGTCGAGCTTGGCAATATAATCGGGAGTCAACTCCGTGGCGACACTGCGATACCAATCCACATACGGCAGTTGTCCCCCTTCCAAGTCTGCCCGAACGGCCTTCTCAAAATCGGATTGAACGTTGCGGTATTCGATCGTGGTGCATCCCGCCGCCAGAGCGAGGGCGACGGCCATCCACGCGATGCGAACTGTCTTCAGAAGCGTTTTCATAACGAATGCAGATCAAGCGAGTTTAAGGATCGTTTCCGCGGCGGTCTTGAGAGCGTTCTTTTCCGTCAGATCGAGCTGCTCCCAGAGCACGAGCCGGAACAGTTCGGCGACGAGAATCGGGAGGTTCGCGCCATTGATCCGATGTTGGAGCGCATCGTCGGCCAGGTCCAACGCCGCCTCGACGGTCTCGCGCACCAGCTCCGGTTGATCGTCCAAAAGAAGCTCGAGGTTGGCGGAAACGATGGGCAGCGCTCGTTCGACGATGCTAATAAAGGTGGTCCGACTGATGAGACGATGCGGCGCGCCATCGGCCAAGCTCGCCGTCACCAGTTGCTCCAAAATCTTGAACAGCAGATTGGTTTCCGGTTTGAGCGTCTTCGTATCGATCAATTGATCGACGTTTTGCGCCACGACGGGCACTACGATTCGGACCAATTCGACGAAGCCCGCTCCATTGATCAGCAACGTGGGTTTCTGCCCCAGAGCCTTCGCCACCGAAGCAATCACCTGGGCCAGGACTGTTTTTCGCGGGTCATTTCCCGGCCCAGCGAGCAGTTGGTCCGGATGTTCGGCGACGCTCAAGAAGATCGACCGGCTCAACTCCAGGAGCTGCCGGCGCGACAGGATATCCTCGATGCCGCCGCCTCCCGCGAGATTCTCCGACAAGCTTCCGGCCATGGCGGCGAGGGCGGTCGCGAGCAATTGTTTCCGGGGTCCATCGGGGCCGATCAAGGTTTCGCACTGTTCGCGAAACACTTCCAGCGCCTCATACAGCACCGACGCGGCGGTCGCCTTCGTAAAGAGGCTGCCCCAAGCCGTGTCGCCCACCACCCCCAGGATACGTCCCACGAGGTCCTGCAACACGTTCTGGTCGCCCGCAATCAAGCCGGGGTTTTCCGCCACCACGCGCAACGCGCTCTGGAAAATGATCTCGACGCTCTCGCCGGTGAACAGGTTTTCCTGGCCCCTCAATCCGTCCAGAATCTGCGTCAACGTGCCTTTGACCAACGGCAACGTCTTCGCGTCGTTAGCAATGAAGAGGTCGATGTGCTCGGTGAACGCCGCAGCTCCCCCGCGGATGAGGCTGCCCGCCACCCGCCGAAAGAGCTGAGCCCGCGAAAGGTCGTTCCCGTGATCGAAAGCGGCCTTCATGTCCGCCTGAATCGCCGAGGTGATCCCCCCCAACAGCGCCGACAGACGTTCCCGATCGTTCACCAACGCCACCGCGCCTCCCAGATTGTCCAAGGCCGATCGGAACAAATCGCTCAACACAGCGCGTCCGTTCCCTTCCGCAAAGTCCGTGTCCTTCAGCCCGCTGACGAAGGCCGTCAGGACCTTCCGTCCCGGTGTTTCGCGCCCCAACGCCCCCGGAAACGTCGTCGCGTAATCGATCCCGATCTCCACCAACGTGCCAAAGACTCTTCGGGCCGCTGACTTGGACTTGTCCTCGTCACGGAACTGCTCGAGGGCGGCGATCTGCTTGGCCAACTCCTGCCGCCGCTCGGTCGCGTCGAGTCCAGGGTTCAGCATCGTCTCCAACCCCTCGAGCCCATGCATCGTGCGGTACAACGTCACGAGCTTGGCGTCGTTCGCCCGGTAGGGGTGCCACGGGCCGCCCGCAGCGACGAGTGCCCGGCCCTCACGCGCGATCCATTCCAGAGCCTTCACCTCGCTCACGTCGGCGATCAATTCGCCGAGCGGCAGCACGATCGGCCGTTCCGCCGTCTTATCGATCAAGACTTGGTTGATCTTGTTCCCGAGCCGGATCGCCGACTCGATGGCAAAGATGATTAGCTGGGGATCCATGGGAATGGCCGACGGGACAGGGTTCTATTCAGGGATTCGCGGAACGCCACATCAGCCACCACCCGCTTGGTGATCTCCACGGTATCGATGTTGCGCAGCAGCACGACGATCGCCGACCCAAAGATCAGCCACAGCAAATCGACAAACGCCAAGTTGATGGCGGTCTCGAGGACAGGTGAGCCAAACATGGCGTGGGCGAACGAGTTCTGGGAGTCCGCCCGCAACTTGTCACGGCAAATCC
>CAYYSX010000061.1:21330-25459 GCA_964474315.1 uncultured Verrucomicrobiota bacterium
CAACGATCGATCCCCCGGATTTCGGAAACGGAGTGGGAGCTGATGCGGGTGATTTGGGCCCGGCATCCGCTCACCGCCAACGAGGTGGTGGCCGCCCTGACCGAAGGCGACCCCACCTGGCATCCCAAGACCGTCCGCACCCTCCTGGCGCGCCTGGTACAAAAAGGAGCGCTCCGATACCGCTCCACTGGACGTCCGTATCGCTATGAGCCGCAGTTCACCGAGGCGGAGTGCGTGGCAGCGGCGAGCGACTCCTTCCTCAACCGGGTGTTTGCCGGAGCGCTCAAACCCATGCTCGCCCACTTCGTCGAGCGACAAGCGCTTTCCCCGGAAGAACTCCAGGACTTGCAGGCCATTTTGAAGAAGAAGCAGAGGCCGGAAAGTGGATCGAACCAGAAAAGGAAAACGTCATGAACGCCTGGACGGATGGAGTCGGTGCGCTGGGACGCCTGTCGCTCCAGGCGGGGGTGCTAGTCGTGTTCGTCGGAATCGTGCAGTGGGTGTTCCGCCGCTATCTCCCGCCGCGCTGGCGTTGCGCCTTGTGGTTCCTGGTAGTGGCCAGACTGCTCCTGCCAGCGTCGTGGAAAAGTGACGCCAGTCTGGGACACTGGCTGCGGCACCACGCCACCGGGCCAGCACCCGCCGCGTCCGCCGCGGTGGACCCACCTCACGTCGCGGCGAAGGACATTCCGAGCCCGGAACTGCCACCGCCCGCCGTGTGGTCGCCCACTGGCGTTTCGAAGACTCCCGATCGAACGCCCTCTCAGGCGCCCTTTCCGGTAGCGTCGCCCGTCGGGATGCCCCCATTTCCGACTCTGGCACCCGGCAACCCGCTCCCCAGTTCCACTTCCGGGTTGGAGTCGGTGCCTCCCCCTTCGGTGGCTGCTTCACGGCCGGAGCTCTCTTGGGGCCTCGTCCTGACGGGGCTTTGGGCGCTGGGCGTGTTCGTGTTGCTAAGCTACGTCGTTTTCGCGTCGGTTCGTTTTCGGCGCCAGTTGACCGGCTACCGTGCCGTCACCGACCCCGCCGTCACCGAACTGCTGCGCGCGTGCGAAGGCCTGCTCGGCGTGCGAAAATTGGTGACACTCCAGGAAACCCCGGTGGTGAACGGTCCGGCGCTGTGCGGCTGGTGGACGCCGCGCTTGTTGCTGCCGCCCGGACTCACCACCCGCCTCACCCCGAACGAGCTTCGCTTTGTGTTCCTGCATGAACTCGCCCACGTGAAGCGACGGGACATCCTGCTGAACTGGCTCCTGACCGCGCTGCAAATCCTGCACTGGTTCAATCCGCTCGTCTGGTTTGCGTTCCATCGCCTCCGGGTGGATTGCGAACTGGCCTGCGACGCCTTGGTGCTGGAACACACCGGCGCCGCGACGCGTGAAGACTATGGCACGACCCTCCTCCGCTTGCTGGCGGACCTTCGCCGGGGAACCCAGGCTCCCGGGCTGGTCGGAATCCTGGAGAATAGCCGCCAGCTTCGCCAACGCATCACCCTGATCGCCGAGTTCACGCCCCGGCGGAGATGGCCCTGGCTGGCGCTGGCCCTGACCACCACCCTCGGGTGGGTTGGCCTGACCGACCCGCCCGCCGGCTCCACCGGGAAAGAGGTCCCCGCCACCCAGAATGCGTCGGCCCATAATCTGCCCGTTCCCGTGCCGTTCGACCTTCGTCCGTATCTGGTCGAACCGGAGAACGCGACCTGGGAGCGGGATGTCGTCTGGACGGCGGTTCCCCGGGGCGAAACCAATCTGAGCGGCCTTCCGTTCCGGTTGGATGGCCTGGTTCAACTTCATGGCCAACACGCTGCGGCCGAGGGCCAGACCTATCGGGAACGCATCAGCCTGCGGGTCCCGACCCGTACGTGGGGATCGGTACACGTCCTGGGCGGCACGGCTTACAGCGGGCTGGAGGCCGGCACTCCCGTGGCCGAGTTGGTGTGGCGTTATGCCGACGGCTCATTCTCCCGGGTACCGATCCGCTACGGACACCACGTTCGCGACTGGTGGCGGATGCGTTACGAACAGCCGCCCCGGGTTACCGCCCCGCACGCGAAAGTCGCCTGGCGTGGCGATCATCCCACGGTGGGACGGCACGGGAAATCGCGGCGACTCTACCGCTTTACCCTCGGCAATCCGGAGCCGAAGAAGCCGGTCCAGTGGGTGGAATTTTATTCCCACCAAACCGATCCGAACCTGTTTCTGGCCGCATTGACCCTCGATCCCCTGACGCCGGAACAGCGGTCCGACCCGGCGCCCGACTTGGAGGAAGTGGATCCCGAGATGACCGGAGGTCTGGCGCTGCTGGTGACGGACGCCGCCACCGGGGCCGGTCTCAACGGCGTGAGGGTCCGGCTGAGCGGCCAGTATCTCATCGACGGAACGAACCGAACGGATTTCGAGCGGACTGAAATCACCGGTGACGCGGGACAGGTGGAGGCAAAACTCCCGGGCAACGTTCTGGAACACCTTCAACTTTCGCTTCGTCACACCAACTACGGTGAGGTTCGTATGCGGTGGGAACGCGCCCTCGGCGACACCATTCCGGCGACCCTCACCGTCGCCTTGAAGCCGGTGGTCGTTCTGGGAGGCCGGGTGGTGGATCCCGCCGGTCAGCCGGTCAGCGGGGCCACGGTGCAGGTGTACCGCTTCTGGATGGGGGGCGATGCCGACAGGCTACCCACGGGCGGCAAGGAGTCGCTTTCCTTTTCTTCGAAATACACTACCGACTCCGCAGGACGCTGGCAGAGCCACGATGCACCGGAGGAGGTACTGGGACGCACCGGAATCCGTCTGGAGCATCCCGATTTCCTGCCCGGGATGTTGCCGCCGGTGGACCAGGACCCCCGGGTCCTGGCCGAGTTGAGAGCCGGCACGCATGTGTGGACCCTTCAGCCCGGTCTGGCGGTCAAAGGACAGGTCACCGACGCCCAGAACCAACCGCTGGCCCAAGCCCGGGTGACGATAGGCAGGCCCAATTTTCAAAACATCAAGAGCACAGAAACCGGGCCGGATGGCCGCTTCGTGATCCAAGATGTCGAGGCTGGTGCCCAGCCTATTTCGGTGCAGATCAAGGGATTCAAAGCGGTCGCACGCACGACCAAGGTTTCGGCCACCAACGAAGCGGAGGTCCACTTCGTCCTCGCGCCGGGCCAACCGCTCCGCGGGCGGGTGGTGGACCCCGGGGGCGTCCCCATTCCCGAGGTGCGTGTGGCGCATGAAACGCATCCGTTCCGTCCGGGGCTCCGGCAGATTGAATGGCGGACCGTGACCGACGCCGAAGGCCGGTTCGAGTGGGATTCCGCGCCGGAGGAAACCCTCGAATTCTATTTTGGTGCGCCGGGTTGGACCCAGCGCCGCGGCGTGAAACTGGCTCCTCGAGCCGAGGAACATGTCATCACGCTGCAACCCCCGCGCCGGATCGTGGGAAAGATTGTGGACGCCGAAGAAGGCCAGCCCATCCCGGAGTTCAAACTGCATTCCGCGCAGGGCGATGCCGAGCGCCTTCACCGTTGGTCGGACACCGACCAGAGGTCCATCCTGGATCCCAAAGGTGAGTTCGAGCTGGCCCTGGGGGACGAGGAACACAACGTCCTACGCGTCGAAGCGGAGGGCTACCAACGGCGACTGGTGATGATCCCCGAGGACGAATCCCCGGTGATCGAGATGACCATCGAACTCACGCCGGATCCGGGCCTGACGGGGATCGTGGTGACGCCGAACGGAGAGCCGGTGGCGGGTGCCGTCGTGGCCCTGTGTGAAAACGACGAAAACGGGCTGGTGACTCTCGGCCGGGGTCTCTTTAAGAATGACCTCGGCGGCTTCGGAAGCCCTTCGGCTAAAACGGGATCCGATGGGCACTTCCAGCTTCGCTCACTCCCCAACGCGGATCGGGTGATCGCGATGACCGTGAACGGTTACGGCGAAGCAAGCCCAGCAGCGCTTCGTGCTAACGGGACTCTGGTCCTGCAACCCTTGGGACGGATTGAAGGAGTGCTCTGGTCGGAAGGCCGTCCCGCCGCGGGCGTGGAACTGCTGCCGCTCACTTCGGGCTGCTCACCGAGGCTTCATTTTGAGAGCTATCGCGTGGTAACCGACCCGGAAGGCCGGTTTGCTTGGGACCGGGTGCCGCC
>CAYYSX010000062.1:0-25410 GCA_964474315.1 uncultured Verrucomicrobiota bacterium
GCCGCCCTGCAACGCACCGTCTCGGCGGCCACCGAAGATAATTTCCACGCCGTGCAGGAGACCGCTCGGCTCCTCCTCGAAGGTTCCCGCTGGAAACTCGATGCCGCCCAACGGCGGCAACTCGAAAAACTAGCCGCGCGGCGCCCAAAATGAGGCGGATTTTCAGCCGGCCGGCCCGGAATTTGACAGGCGGCGCGGATTGCGGAGGTGCGGGAAATATCTGTGGTACACCGTTGATGGCTGGTCGAAAGGCCCGGTCCGGTGTTCAATCACCCCCCTTCCAAGTTTATGCGCCCATTCCTCGTTCTCCTCGCCTCCCTCGCCCTAGGGCTGACTACCGGTTGTCAGAAGTCCGATTCATCGGGGGATTCCGCCGCCGCGGGAAAGCCCCTCACCATCGCCCTGATGCCCAAGTCCAAAGGCAACGCCTACTTTGTTTCCTGCAAACAGGGAGCCGACGCCGCCGCCCGGGATCTCGGCGTCGAATTGATCTTCGACGGACCGGTGAATCCCGATCCGGCCAAGCAGAACGAAATCGTGGAGAACTGGATCACTCTCGGCGTGGAGGTCATTGCCGCCGCCTGCGAGAACAAGGACGGCATTTCCACCGCGTTGCGCAAGGCACGGCAGAAAGGCATCAAGGTGATCACCTACGATTCTGACGCGGCGCCCGACGCCCGGGACTTTTTTGTGAACCAGGCCACGCCCGAGGGCATCGGCAACACCCTGATGGACGAGGCCGCGCGCTTGTGTGGCGACGAAGGTGAATTCGCCATCATCACGGCCTCGTTGACCGCGCAGAACATGATCGAGTGGCAGAAGTTCATCGAGGCCCGCCGAGCCGCGAAGTATCCGAACATGAAGAGGGTGGCCTTGCGTCCTTGTGACGATCTCAAGGACAAAGCCCAGGCCGAAGCGACCACTCTGCTGAGCGCGTATCCGAATCTGAAACTGATCATGGCCATCTGTTCGCCGGCGGTTCCTGGAGCGGCGGAAGCCGTGAAACAGGCCAGCAAAAGCGGCCAGGTGAAGGTGATCGGTCTGGGCCTGCCCAATGAAAACCGGCGTTACGTGAAGGACGGCACCACCGACACCGTGATCCTATGGAAGACCACCGACCTGGGCTACCTGACGGTGCTGGCCGCCCACGCCTTGGCCACGGGCGAGCTGAAGCCCGGCGCGACCTCGTTCAACGGCGGGAAGCTGGGAGAATTCCAGATCGTGGGGGACAACATCTTGTTGGGTGAGCCATTCAAGTTCACTAAGGACAATATCGACCAGTTCGATTTCTGAGGAGGGACCTTGTTACAACGGAGCCTACTCTGAAGGCTCGCCCGCCTCGCCTCGCGCCGGCTGAAATCCGCTGCGAGCCCCCTGGATCGCCCGACTGATTCCAGTGCGATCCATTAGCTATCCTCAAATCGTCAATAGCCATCCTATCTTCATTCCCTCAATCCCATTTCCATTTAATGCAGCCAAGCCAGGGAGATCATCCGTACTTTTTGTCTTGCAGCCAGGAAATCGGGCACTCTAAGCTGAAAGTACCGACAACCACTGACTACACATTTCCTTTACGGGCTTTCGTCATGCTTTGCTGGACTTTCCAGTTCGTTGGCCGCCGGTGGCCGCTTCAAGGTCGTTTCCGCGCCTGAGAACCACGCTTTCCTCCCCCTTTCGTCCCAACTCATCCACTCACGCACTGCCATGAAATCTCTCCTCACGCTGGCGGCCCCGCTGCGGGTCGCGGCGCTGGCGTTGCTGCTGCTCAGCGCCAGTCCTTCCTTCCTTCATCTGCCCGCCTTAGGCCAGGCGACTCCCCGGCCCCCGGAGTGGATGTCCTACCAGGGTTTTCTGGTGGACGCCGATGGCGACTCTTTGGGCGCCCCCGATCCCAAGAACTACGACGTCATTTTCCGCATCTACGCCGCGGAGACCGGCGGCGATCCGCTCTGGGCCGAGCAGCAGACCATCACGGTGGACCAGGGGCACTTCAGCGTGCTGCTGGGTGAGGGAGCCCCCATCGGTACCCGGCCGCCGCTCTCCACGCTGTTCAAGGGGCCGGACGCCTCCGAGCGCCATGTGGAAATCACGGTCAAAGGTCTCGGACCGGGTGGGACCGACGCGACGATCCTGCCACGCCTGCGACTGCTGTCCTCGCCCTATGCCTTCCTGGCCGAACAGGCCACCAAGCTGGTGCGGACCGACACGGGCGCCGACCTGCTCACCAGCAGCGACAATACGGTGACGGCAACCGGTTCGATCGCCGCCACCGGCTCGATCACGGCGGCCAGTTTTTCCGGCAGTGGCGCGGACCTGACCGGTGTGGCCAAGCCCAGTGACTTGACCGGCCTCGCCCGGCTCAGCGGGGGCAACACATTTATCGGGGACCAGACTGCCGACGGTCATCTCCGGCTTGGCGGACTTGGCGTCGGCGGCACCGCGGGCTACGGCAAGGCGTTGATTTTGTCCGGAGCTCCCGGGGCCGACAACACCGACCCGCTCTGGCTGGCCCGTTACAATGTCAGCTCCGACAGCACGGAGTTGCGGATCAACCTCGGCGACAATCCCGGCAGTGCCGCCGACCGACTGGTGATCGGAACCACGTCCGGTGGCGACTTTAACCAGACGGGAACCTGGACTCCCCAGTTGACCTTGGATGCACGGGGTTTCCTCGGTATTGGCACCCAGAATCCCGGAGCCCGACTGGAGGTCAATGGCGGGATCCGGGCCCGAGGCGGTGCCCCGGGTCCGACGGGAGTGAGCAACAACGGATACGCCTTCAGCGGCAACGGGGGGGACAACGATTCGGGTATGTTCAGTGAAGCGGATGGCCAGTTGAACTTCTACGCCAATGCCAATAAAACGTTTGCCGTCCTCAATCACATCACTCCCAGTTCGAACGTGGGTTACGTCGAGATTTATCACCCGACGGACAAGAGCAGAACGGTGAGAATATATCGGGGACCGGGGGCGGCGGATCCGGCCGGGGCCTCCCATCTGCAAAATGGCCTGGTTCTCGAGCTACGCGGCCCGCACAACCACACCGGCAGTCATGGTGCCGTCAGACGGGTCATGTATAATGGGGACGATAACTGGGATTTCGAATCCGACCGAAAGTTGAAAAAGGACATCGTGGAGGCCGAGCCCATGCTGAATCGGGCCTTGCAGGTGGCGGTGCGGCGCTATCGTTGGAACGATGACGGCGACGAGGCTAAGCATAAGCTGGGGGTGATCGCCCAGGAGCTTCAACCGCTATTCCCCGAGATGGTGGGCAAGTTTCAGGATCCCGACACCGGGGAAACAAACCTGACCGTCAGTTACGGCAACTTTGCCCTGATTGCGCTCAAGGCGCTGCAGGAGTTCACGACGCAGCACGACGCGGAAACGACCGAGTTGAAAGCCCAGGTCGCCGAGTTACAGGCTCAAAACCAAGCCCAGGCGGAGCGGCAGGCCGTTCAGCGTCAGGAATTGGACGCGCTCCACGAGCGGCTCGCGTCGCTGGAGAAACACCTGCGCCAAACCGCCGGTGGGTCGGCGGCTCCGGCCGCCCTGGCGGCGGATCGTGTGCTGGCCGAAGCAACCCGGTAGGCCGCGGACCAGGCGAAGTCCCGGCGCTTTCTCACGCAGGAAGAATCCGGGTTAAAGCCGTCACCTTTTTACCGCTCTGAGCACGATGAAACAGCTCCCCAAACTCCTTCGTATTGCGGGTTTGGCCGTGGGAACATGGCTCGGCGTGACCGGTGCTCTGGGGCAGGTTCCCCTGCCGTTGGAGTATCGGTCGATTCACCAGGGGGTGAATCTCCAGTCGCAGTCCGGTGTGCCACTCTCCCCGACGGCCGGCGACCCACCCGGCTCTGACGGCCGACAGCCCGAAGGCAACGAATCCACCGGCGTCTTCACGCCCCCCGCCCCGCGTCAGTTCAAGAGCCTGATCTCGTTCGGGGGCCTGCCCGGTCGCAAGCAGGCCGATTGGCTGGCCGCCAGTAATTCCCCGGCGCTCCAAGCCGGCGCCACCTCCTTTGACGGCGCCTTGGCGGAGCAGATGCGGCTGCCGCGCGCGAACACGGCGGGCGGTGGGGTCATAATCCTGCGTCGGGCGCTGATCAGTGCGCCTTACCTTAGCCGGCGGGTTTCTTTTAAGTTTGGCCAGGTAATCTCGCCGCCCGCCGTGGATGAGACCGGCGCGTTGCTAACGGGCCCGAATGCAGCCAGTTATTGGCTGCCGGAGCCGTTCACCACCACTGGGCATACCAATGCCGGCTACTATTGGAGTCCACACGCCCGGCTGGTCTATGCCACCCAACCAGGACCCGTCAGCATTACCTGGCGCAAGGCCACTCCTTATACCCCAGCCGCCTTCGATGCGCTGGGTTACACCAATCCCGATGGCCCCAGTTCTCATACCGTCGGAGGGAACGTCTTCCTGCTTTATACCGAGAACTACATCGTGTCGGGCAGTCCGGTAAAGCCGCCGCGCCGGATGTATTGGACCGAGAAGGGGTTCCAGAGTATCGGCAAGCCCATCCTGGTGCCATCGGCGCGGGTGGGGACGGTGAACATCCTCTATCATAATGGTTTTCCGCGCGCCGTGGCGGAGGAATTCCAAGGGATCGGATCCACCAGTCCAACGGTGGGGACGACCAACCAGTCGCTCCCGGAATTGCGGACGCTGTGGTATGAGCAACAACAGGGCGTCATCTACGCCTACAATCAAGAAGGCCGCGTTTTTGTGGAGCTGCTGGGCGACCTCCGGTCGGGCGGCCAGACGCACATCCCGCTGGCCACGGAGATCGTGGATGTCTTTAAGCAACCCACCCCGCTCGACGTGACCGTCGAGCTGGGCGAGCGGATCATCCCCCCGGAAAACGCCAGTCTGGACGACCTGGAGCCCGAACCGCTGAATCAGGTGACGGGCTCGGCGTTTGCCTTCCGGCATAACGCGGCGGGGGGAGGGCGGGTGGAGTATTACGCCACGCGCGAGACGCAAAACCTAAACGACTACCTCGTTCATTGGATGGAAACCGGCGAGGCCGGGCTCAGGTGGCCCAAACTGTTCGGGCGCTACGACCTCGTCTGGCCCGACGAGGTCGGAAAATACAGCCTGTATGTTCGGCCGGAAGTGGCGAGTGAGACGGAGGCGCAGGTGACTTCCGTGCTGCTGGACCCGGAGAACGTACCGATGATCGAGTATCAAGATCCCTTGGACTTTCCCCGGGCCCGGTTCACGCCGGACCTGCGATTTTACACCTTCCTGGACACTTCCCAGCCGGCCCATCGCACGCTGCTGCGCTACAGCGTTGGCGAGCATATCGGCTTCGAACGGGTGTTTTCCTGGCTCGTGGGTAATCTGCGGACGACGAATTTTGCCGCCAGCCCCGTGGCCACCAGTCTGGCGGCTTGGAATGGCTCGACCCTCGTGTGGCCTGATGAGCTGCAGGCTCCGCGCGTGATCAACCAAACGGTCAACGTCGGGGCGCGCATCAACGCTCCCGCCGGGGAACCCGGCAGCACCGCCGATTCAGCCTACCTCGCCGGTTATCTGAATCGGGCGAGTGGCGACTCCTTTCATCCCGGTGCGTATCGGGATCCGTTCGCGGCGGGCTTCGAGGAGGCCAACCAGGGGGCGATCATTCCCGTTAACGCGATTCCCGGTCGCAACCAGCTTGAGGTCTGGTGGTTCCGTCCCAATCACCCGCGGGCCGGTCTGAATACGG
Source organism: uncultured Verrucomicrobiota bacterium (assembly GCA_964474315.1). GTDB lineage: Bacteria > Verrucomicrobiota > Verrucomicrobiia > Limisphaerales > UBA9464 > UBA9464. The sequence goes on from CAYYSX010000062.1 coordinate 5,715, forward strand.
GCAATGGCGTTCTGGGCTTCCGCACCCACTTCTGGCCCTCGGTCATCGGCCGCTACACGATCCAGTGGCCGGCGGATTCCCGCGAGATCGTTCTGGCCAGCAAACTCGGTGGCACCGGCCTGACTACCGCGGAGCAACTGGGCGTCATCTACCACCAGAACGATCCCGGGTGGCCCGGCTACAATCCGAACGAGGAGCATGCGATCATGAGTGGCGGCACGCCCTTTGCCACTCGGGACGACCTGAATATCACGAATAGCAGCGGGTATTCCTCGCACCCCTTCGTGCTGGTGGATTACCAGGAGAATGACCGCCGGCCGGCGATCGCCGTCTTTCAGGTGCGACGCGAAAAGCCGGAGGTGGGGTGGGTGTTTGATTACCTGGTGCCGGCCGGGCAACTGATCCAGCCCCCGCCGCCGTTGAACTTCCTCCAGAAACCGATCGAGGGCAGCGGCGACAACGCCTTCAACTACAACACGGAACCGCCCGCGGTCAGTGGTGACCTGCCGGTGGGCTGGACCGAGGACGACGAAACCGGTCCCTACGCGCATTACCAAGGGTTCACCTATCGCGACCGGAAGCATGACTTCTGGGTGTATCGCGGCCCGCACGCGGGCTTGGTGGACCTGGAGGCCGGCACGTACGACGGGGCGACCGGCGAGTTCACAGGATTGGAGTCGGCCACGGCGGTGGTGGGGGAGCCGTTCAGCTTCACCGTCCACATGTCCCGGCAGGACGAGTTTCTTGCCCTGACCGTCGCCGACGCGCCCGCTTGGGTGTCGCTCAGCGGCTTTACCCTGCAGGGGACGCCGGACGCCGAAGATGTCGGCACGAACACCTTGGAATGGGTCGTGCGCGACCTCTATGACGACACGCGCGTCACCAATGAGCTGTCGCTGGCCGTGGTGGCCCCGGGGGGAACGGTGGTGGGGCAGGCGTCCCTCGCGATCACCAGCACCAATTCCTATACGGGCAGTGTCGTTACCTTCACCGATCGTCCGCCGTTCCTCGCTCGCTCCCCCGGTCCGTCGAACAGCTTTACGCTGCGCTATTATTACAAGACGGAACCCAGCTTCGCCTGGCCGGGTGTGACGAACCCGCCCGGGCCGAGCAGCATTGTGCCGTATTTGCGGCCTTTTGCTGAGGCGGACGGCACGTACATTGGTGATCCCGCTTCCACGAATACCGCTTCCTTAGACATCGTGTATCGCCCGTTCTGGCCGGAACGCGATCCCAAGGACAGCTCGCAGCCGGTCCCCACGCTGCCCTACGGGGCCACGCTCACGCAGCCGGCGTTCAACCTGCCCGGCGTGCGTGACTTCAAAACCGCGCGCCTCCTCTACCAGCAGTCCATCGCAGCGAATATCACCGACGCCGTTCCCAGCGCCGTGCTGCATGACCCCACCCGCGCGAAGTTTGCCGATATTGCGAAACATTTTCCTGATACCGGCGAGATTCCCCCCAGTGTTTATACGCAACTCTACCAAGGGAGAATCTACTTCCCGAACCTGCCGCCGCACCTGGCCGAGCGGGTGTTCCTCGATCCGAATCGCGGCGAAAAAGGGCAGTTGGTGCTGATCGGCCAGTTCAAAGATGAAATTCTGGGAGCGGACTACCTGATGCTAAACGTCCTTCGGGGCAGTGATCTCACCGCCGTGCATGATCTTTGTCCCGCCGGAGACGAGGAAAACCGGCTGCTCTGGGAGGCCCTGGTGAACGATCTGGCGACGGACGTGGAAACCTTCCATGAGAATCCAGCCGTCCCCGGCACTTACATCCCCGACCAGACCCTGACCGTCTCGGTCGGGGAGGGCGAGCTAGCCGACGTCCACGACGACAACATCGCGGTGGATTCTTATGCGATCTCCGCGATCGGGCCGGGGGGCGGTTACGTGACGTTGGTCGAGGCCGGTGGCACGGCCTTTACCCAGCCCGGTGATCCCGTGGCGTTGCACATCTTCAAAGTGGGCGGTCGTCTGGAGGTCGGCGAACTCAAGGTCATCCCCTCCGCCAACCCGTTGAGCGAGTTGGTGACCTTCCAGCATACCGCGGATTTGGCGGGACGCTTCGACGAGTTCGAATACGAATGGAAGATCGCCGCCCCGGTGGACGGCTTCCCGCCGGAGCTCGACGACTCCCTGTCCCGCTATCTGTCGCTGACCGGGATCAGCACCAACATCCCCCGCTACACGCTGGGCGGGGCGGGTATTCAGGCGTTGGGGGACAACTACGTGGTGATGCGCTACCGGCCGAAGAACCCCGACCACCCGCTATACGACCAGTGGTCCGACTGGACCGCGCCGGCGCTGGCCGAAGGCTGGATCAAGCGCGTCCTCGCCGGGATCAATCCCTTCAACCAGCGGATCACCGACCTGTTCAATAACCGGGTCAACACCGACGTGAGTATTCTTACCCAGGCCGGTCGCCGTTGGGAGGGCGACGTGGCCCTGAACCTCGACACCATCAACAACTACGGTCTGATCGAGATCTATGAAACCGTGCTGCGACGGGGCCGCTCGCTCAGCATCGAGTCGGGCTTCAACTACGGCCCGGCCAACGACGCGCTGCTCCTGGCCGCCGGTTACCTCAACGATCTCTACCTGATGCTGGGCAACGAGGCCTGGGCCGACGCGGCCAACCCGACCATCGGCATCGGAACCGCGGGCCACACCTACAGCGACATCGCCACCGCGCTGTTTGCCTTCCGCGGCCAGGTGCCCTCGCTGCTGGAGGAGGAACTCGCACTGCTGCGCGGCCGGGACGATTTCTTTTTGCCGGGCGTCGAGGTCACTCCGGTCTATAATCGGCTGATCTGGAACTACACGCGGGGCATCGATGCCGGGGAGGTGATCTACGCGCTCAACTACAACGTCCAGGAGAAGCCGGACCAGGAACCGGACGGCATCATCAACGCCGAAGACGCCGCGCGGATGTTCCCGCAAGGCCACGGCGACGCTTATGGGCACTATCTTACGGCGCTCAAGGGCTACTACTCGCTGCTGCTGAACGCGAACTTCGACTGGGTGCCGCGCATCGAGGCCGTCAACATCCTCAGCCAACCGGTGTCGGTGGACTACCAGGACGAGCGGAAGTTCGCCGCGGCGGCGGCGGCCGTGGCCCGGGCGGGACGGCAGATCTTCGACCTCACCTGGCGGCAGGAATACCAGGCGGTCCATTCGATCGGCTGGTCGGAGTTTGCCCGGACCCGGGAGAATCCCAGTCGCAGCTACGTCAATGCCACCGACGGCAGCACCAACCATCCGGTGCGTCATTGGGGTCTGGATCACTGGGCCAGCCGCGTGGGGCAGGGCACCTATCTAAACTGGATCGTCGGCAACGCTATCCTGCCGGAGGAAGACCCGATTCCCACCCATGAAGGCATCCAGAAGGTGGATCGCCTTACGGTCCCGGAACTGCGCGAGCTCACGGTGCTGGGAGCGGGCTTGCAGACGGCGTTGGACAATGCCGAGGGGGGGCTCTCTCCACTAGGGCTCCCTGAGGGCGGCCTGGCGTTTGACCTGAATCCGAACGCCGTGGTCGGGCAGGAGAACGGCACCCATTTCGAGCAGATTTACCAGCGCGCCCAGATCGCCCTGCAGAACGCCGTGCATGCGTTCGATGATGCGAAGGACGTCACCCGCCTGATGCGTTCGGAACAGGATTCGCTAGCGGAGTTTCAGGCGGGTGTGGCCCAGCAGGAGCGCGCTTACCTCAACGCCTTGGTGGACCTCTACGGTACGCCGTATCCCGACGACATTGGGCCGGGCAAGACCTATCGGCAGGGCTACGAGGGGCCGGACCTGCTGCACTACAGCTACGTGGACCTGCCGGAATATGACATCCCGGAAATGTGGAGTTACTCCAACACCACGAGCTGGGAATTTGAGATCAAGGACGTGCCCTACGGCTGGGCGGAGCGAGCGAGCTTCTACGACGTCAATTTGCCGACCATCAAGGTGGGGGACAACGGCAACGACGCTTCGCCGCGCAACGGCATTGAACTGCGGGTCGAGGAGGTACAGGTGCCCTTCGTCGGCACGGTCACCCAGACGAACTTCGTCTTCAAAGTGGACATTGGTCCGCACGGTTTCTTCGACAAGCCCGCCGCCTGGTTGAGCACCCGCCGTTCGCCCGGCCAAATCCAGCAGGCGATCTCCGAAGTCATTGCCGCCCACGGCCGGCTGCGCCACGAGATCAACGATACCTATGGCGACCTCGGCGTTCTGGAAAAAACCATCCAGGTGTTCGAGGCGGGGGCGGACGATTATCAGGAGAAACTTATCATCCAGGGAGTCAATTTCGCCGCCGAGCAGGTGTTGGAGAAGACCAAGTTCGCCAACGAGTTGTTCCAAAAGGCACTCGATTCGGTGATATCGGACGTTGATGGGGCGGCCGGGATAGTCGAAGAGGCGCTCCCCAAAACCTTCATAGCGGGCCTGGCCAGCGGTGGCGACATGACCTCCGCTGCGCGAAGTGCGATTAAAGCGGCGCTCAATGGCAGCCGATTCGGTTTCAATAAGCTGGGCTTCGGCCGTTACGCCGCCGTCAACGCCCTCGAACTGGCGATCAACACCACCAAAGCCTTCACGGAGTTTTTTGGTATTACTCCCATCGAACGGCGCACCGAACTGCGCAACGCGGTCCAGGAGATCGTCAACCAGCTCGGCACGGCTCAGGACCGCTACTGGGCCGTCAACCAGCGCGTCCGCGAATACGATGATGCCCGACGCAAACTGCAGAAGCTGATTGCCGACGGCGACCGCGTCCAGGCTGAGCGCGAGGTGTTCCGTCACCGCACGGCCGCGGTGGTGCAAGGCTACCGCACGCGTGACGCGGCGTTCCGCCTGTTCCGCAACGAAAAGCTGGAACGCTACAAGACGCTGTTCGATTTGGCGGCGCAATACGCGCTGCTGGCAGCCAATGCCTATGACTACGAAACGGGTTTATTGAACACCACGGCCGGTCGCGACTTCACGCGGCGTATCATTAGTGCCCGCGCCCTCGGCGTCGTGCGGGATGGCGTGCCGCAATTCGCGGGCAGTAACACGGGCGATCCCGGCCTGTCGAGCGCCCTGGCCGAAATGAAGGCCGACTGGGATGTGCTGCGCGGCCGGTTGGGCTTCAACAACCCCGACGCCTACGGTGCCACCGTCTCGCTCCGCACCGAGCTGTATCGCATCCTGCCCGGCGCCGAGGGCAACACCAATTGGAGGGACGTCCTCAACCAGGCCCGTCGCGCCGACCTTCTAAGCGATCCCGACGTGCGCCGCTATTGCTTGCAGATCGATGCCGGCGATGGACTGCCGGTGCCGGGTTTGGTGCTGACCTTCCGAACCACCATCACCCGGGGACGCAACCTGTTCGGCTTGCCGTTGGCCGGAGGCGATTACGCCTTTAGCCACAGCTCGTTCGCGACGAAACTTTTCGCCGTGGGGGTGGCCCTGGACGGCTATGTCGGGATGGAGCGCCCCTCTGCCAACGGCGAGGCGACCGGCGGTGCTTCCGCCCCCGAACCGGGGGCTTGGTTCCTGGATTCGGCCGCGCTGGCGGCTGCGCCCTACCTTTACCTGATCCCCGTGGGCGTGGACTCGATGCGCAGCCCACCCTTGGGCGATGCCAGCGGGATCCGCACCTGGAGTGTGCAGGATCTCGCCATCCCGCTGCCGTTCAACATCGGCGCGTCGGGCTTCTCCAGTCAGGGGTTGTTCCAGTCAGCCGACTCACTGACCGAGCCGCTGTTCGCGCTTCGCAAGCACCAGGCCTTCCGCCCGGTGTCCAACGAGGACTATTTCCCCACGACCATCCATAGCCCCAACGGCCTGCTCCGCTCGCAATACACCAACAACCGCCTGATCGGCCGCTCGGTCTGGAACAGTCAGTGGAAGCTCGTCATTCCCGGCTACAGCCTGCTCGACGATCCCCACGAAGGGTTGGACCGCTTCATCCGCACCGTAAAGGATATCAAGCTCCACTTCGTGACCTATTCTTACGCCGGTAACTGAGTCCCAGCGCTTCCATGAACATGAGCGCAACATTTCCCCCAGCCCGTCGGCGGGGTTCCAATTGGATGGTCACCACCTGGCCCACGCGGTGCAGGCCCCGAAGGACCCCGATCAGGAAACGGTGTCCGTCACAAAAATGCTCATCCCAGTCGATTTTTGCCTGGCGTTTGGCTTTCGGAATCGGCTCTGGTGTCAGATAGCCGATGGCTTTGCGATGGCGGATGATCTTGAAGGTCTCGCCCCGACTCACGGCGTCCAGCACGGCGGCCGTCTGCCGGTTCAGGCGGGTCATGGTCAGCGTTTGCATGGATTCTGAGCTAGAGAGTCTCTGAGATTGGGCGGCAAGTGCCAATCAAGGAGGAAATGCAACGGGTGATGCCAAACCGGCTCGGAGCCTGTTCTGAAATTTCAAGAGGTCCGGGATTGGGGGTGCCATAAAGACGGCGAGTGAGAATATCCTGAAGCGACCGCGGAATGAGATAACGATCCTGCACGGCGACTGAGTCCGGTAAGGGATTGTTCCTCGTCGAGACGCCGAAAGGAACTGGTGTTGTCCTGGTGTTCAACCACGACCACTTCCTCGGGAGAAAGCTGATTGATGAGCGTTACCGATTGAGTCGAAACAATGACTTGGGATCGCTTGGAAGTGGAGCGAAGCAATTCGGCGAGCAGGACGATGGCGGCTGGATGCAGTCCCAACTCCGGCTCGTCGATCAAAACAACCGAAGGAAGCGACGGTTGCAGCAAGAGCGTTGCCAGGCAGATGAAACGAAGCGTGCCGTCCGAAAGCGCCGACGCATTGAAATACTCGTCGCTACCTTTCTCCTTCCATTCCAGGCGAATCTTTTCCGGGTTCAACCCCGACGGGGCGGGAACGAAGTCCTCGAAGAAAAGGCCGTCTTCCGCATTAGGTGACAGCGTGCAGCCGTAGCGATTCGTCCCGTCGGCAATCTCAAGCTTTAGAGAGAGTCGTTGGGTTCGCTTACGACCAAAATGAAGTAGCGAACTCGCTCCACCCTGTTCTCCAACATAAACACCAAGTCGTTGTTCGATGATATAATGTAGAAGTGTGAAGATGCCAATGAAATTGGATTTTCCGGCCCCGTTCGGGCCGATGAACACATTCAGCGGCTTCAAGTCCAGCCTGGCTTCACGAATCGACTTGAAGCCGGTGACTTCGATTTGGTTAACGGACCTGACACGCTTGTGGACACAGTTACGCTTGGAGTTCCGCCTTCAGGCGGTTACGCGTCATTCGCACCCACGTTTCGTAACCGCCGTACACCTCTCTTGGCTGAAGCGCCACCGCCTGAAGGCGGGACTCCGTACCGTTAGATGTCCCGCAGTTCCCCGGTGCTGTCCCCTAGCTGATGCACCGAGATGTCCATCCGGTTCAGCAGGGAGAGCCAAAGGTTGTTCAACGGGGTTTCCTTGGCGAAGACGGTGTGGCGGCCGGGATTCAGGGTGCCGCAGCCACGGCCGGCCAACAGGATCGGCAGGTCGTCGTGGTTGTGAGCGTTGCCGTCGGAGTTGCCGCTGCCGTAGGCCAGCATGCAGTGATCGAGCAGGGTACCGTCGCCTTCCTTCACGGATTTCAGACGCTCCAGCAGATAGGCCAGTTGGGTGGCGTGGAACCGGTTGATCTTGGCAATCTTCTCCTTTTTCTCGGCGTTGTTGCCGTGATGCGAGAGGTCGTGGTGGCCCTCGCTCACGCCGATGAACGGATACGGCTTCCCGCTGCCTTCATTGGCCAGCACGAAGGTGCAGACGCGGGTGGTGTCGGTCTGGAAGGCCAGTACCATCAGGTCGGCCATCAGCCGGATGTGTTCCTCGTAGCTCTCCGGGACGCCGGCCGGCTGCGTGACCCCTTCGGGCACGGTGGGATCCGGAAGCTGGGCCGCCCGTTCGATGCGCCGTTCCAGATCCCGAACCGCGGAAAAATACTCGTCTATCTTGCGCCGGTCGCCGTTACCGAGGCGTCCGTTGAGATCCGCGAAATCCTCCCTTACCAGATCCAGAACGCTCTTGCGTCGGGCGTCGCGGCGCTGGCGCTCTTCCTGGGATCCAGATCCGAACAGGCGTTCAAAGACCAGCTTCGGATTGACCTCTTTGGGGAGCGGCTGAGTGGCCGATCGCCACGCCATGGTGGAGGAATAGACGCAACTGTATCCGGAATCGCAGTTGCCGGCCATGGAACCGGCTTCAGTCCCGATCTCCAGGGAGGGCAGGCGCGTCAGGTCGGCCAGCCGTCCGGCGGCCACTTGGTCCACGGAGATGCCGGCCCGGATGTCAGTACCGTCGGTCTTGCGGGGCTGGGCGCCGGTGAGGAAGGCCGACAGCGCCCGCGCGTGATCGCCGCCGCCATCGCCGTTGGCCCGCGCTTTGTCGGCGGTCAGGCCGGTGAGCACCGAGAAGTCCGACCGGTGGGGGGCCAGGGGCTGGAGGATCGAGGGCAGATCGTCGCCCAACGAACCCTCGGCCGAGGGCTTCCAGTCCGCCATGTTGATGCCGTTGGGGACGTAGAGAAACGCCATCCGGTTGGGCGCCGCCTGCGCCACCGGGGTGTTGCCCGCGGCCCAGGCGTGGAGCGGTCCCATGGCTTCAAGCCAGGGAAGGGCGAGGGTGGTTCCGATGCCGCGCAGCAGGGTGCGCCGGGAGAGTTTGATCGAGGTGCTCATGACATTTGCTTTCTTACGGGCTGCCGCCGCTGGACCGGTCAGGAGCCCTCCTTGGGTTTTTCTTCGGAAACCGTCGCCGCCGCGCCGAGCCCGCGCCGCATCCGGAAAGGATCGCTCTGGACAATGGCCACGATCAGCGATGAAAAGCGGTACTCGGACGAGGCCACGTCGGCGAGCATTTTTCGTAGGGCGCGCTCGTCGTAATACTCCAGGCCACGGCCCAGGGCATAGGTGAGCAGCTTCTCGGCGAGGTTCCGGGTGACCAGTTCCTTCTGATCCCGCAGGAGGGTACGGAGGTCCGCCGGACCTTGGAAGGTGCTTCCATCGGGTAGAGATCCCGACGGATCGATGTCCCCGTCGGCATCCTTTTCGCGAAACCGCCCGATCGCGTCGAAATTCTCAAAGGCAAACCCCAGGGCATCCATCTGCCGGTGGCAGTTGGCGCAGGCGGCATTGGACCGGTGTTGTTCCATGCGCTGGCGCAGCGTGCCCGAAAGTTCCTTTTGCGACTCCAGCTCCGGAACGTTCGGCGGCGCGGGCGGGGGCGGGGTTCCCAGGATCTGTTCCAACACCCACTTGCCACGTTTGACCGGGGAGGTGCGGGTGGGATTGGAGGTGGCCGTGAGGATGCTGGCCTGGGTGAGCAACCCACCGCGCCGCTGGTCGGGCCAGGTCACCCGGACAAACTCGCCCGAGCGCCGGCGTCGGCGGCGTTCACCCCCGTCGCCCTCGCCCGGGAAGGCCACGGACTCAATGCCGTAATGCCGCGCCAGCGGGCGATTCACATAGGTGAAATCAGCGTCCAGCAGTTCCAGGAGACTCCGGTCCTCGCGGATAATTTCCCCCAGGAATAACTCGGTCTCGCGCAGCATCGCCTTGCGCAGGGTGTCGTCGAAGCCGGGAAACTGTTTGGTATCGGGCTGGAAGGTGGCCAGACGCTGCAATTGCAGCCACTGCAGACCGAAGTTCTCCACCAGCGCGGACGACCTCGGGTCCTGGAGCAGGCGGCGGGCCTGCGGTTCGAGCTGCGACGACAATTGCTGGCGCGCGGCCAAGTCCAGCAGCTCCTCATCCGGCAGGGTGCTCCACAGGAAATAACTCAGCCGTGACGCGAGCTGGAAGTCGTCCAACTGTTGCGGCGTGGTGGCGTCGGGGTGGGGATCGGATTCGATCCGGAAGAGAAACTTGGGCGACACCAGCGCCGCCCGGATCAACTCCTGGAGGCCACCTTCGAATTGATCTCCGGCAGCGGTCCGCCCGCTCGCGAAGACCTGTCCGTACCGGTCGGTTTCCTCCACCGTGGGCGGCCGGCGGAAGGTTCGGGTGAGCAACCATTGCACCACGGCGACCGTGCGATCGTCCTCCTCGAGGTCCGCACCCACGGTGGCCACCCGCTTCATGAAGGGCGTGCGGGTGTCCTTGGGACCGATGACTTTGAACTCGTTGATGTACAGGATTTGGCCGGGCGCATTGGTGTCGCGGTTGGCCCAACGGGCGGCGAAGCGGTGCTCGCCGGCGGGCAGTTCGGCTTCGACCTCGAACCATTCCCACTGTTTCGGGGTGTTGGTCACCGCGGTGGTCAGCACGTTGGTGGTGCCGATCCACAGGGTCATTTGCACCGGGTCGGCCGGCGGGTCATTGGACGCCCCTGCTCGCACCCGGAACCGGTACTGTCCGACCTCCTTCAACGTGTGCCGGACAAACAGCTCGGGCACGTCGTTGGTCACCGGCCGGGTGCCGTTCTCGGAACCATAATTCCCAGGTTCGAGGAAGATGGAGTACGTGGTGCGCTCGGGCGGCTTGGGCAGTTTCAACACGACGGCGCGTTCGGCGATGCCCTCCGCCGCATCCAGATATCGCTCCAGATGCACCGGGGAGACGCTCAGCACGTCGCCGATGTTGTCGAAGCCGTGCCCGATGTCGTCGGCGGGAAAATTCTCCGCGGCGTTGAAGTCCACGTCGAGCAGGTCGCGGACGGTGTTGTTGTACTCGGTGCGGTTCAGGCGGCGTGCTGTCACGCGGCCGGGATCGGGAGGCAGTTCGGCCTCCGCGGCGGCGATGGAATCCTGGAGGACCTGATTGAAGGCGGTGATCGCCTCGGGCGTGGGCTTCACCGGATGCTTCGCGGGTGGCATCTCGCCTGAATTGATCTGTTGCAACACGCCCCGCCACAGCTTCAGGTCCTGAAGGATCCGTGAGTCGTCACGAATCGCCTTCAGATCGAGATCCGCCTTGGTTTGCTTGCCGCCATGGCACTCGTAACAGTGTTGTTCCAGAAACGGCAGGGCGGTGTCCACAAACCCGCCCGAGGCGTCCAGGCATACCCCGCCCGCCGTCATCAGCAGCGCGATTGGACACCATCGGAAGAACTTGGGAATGCGGGGCACCATGGCCAGCAAACCCGACTGAGCCAATGCCCCATTATTCACCTGCATTGGACGTCGGTACCCTCCGGGCCGGGTAGGCTGGGAAGCCGGCTCTCCGGCTGCGTCGTCTTTCCGATGGCCATGGCAGAATCGGTCCATTCTTCCGCAAGCGCCGTATAGCGGGTCGGGACCATACCCCGCTTAGTTGGAGGCGTTGGAGCTGACTTGATGAGCGCCACCCTCTCACCCCCCTTGTGCGATTGGAGCGGATCCGATTCCGCCGGGGCGGAAACCATCGCTTCGTGTCTTCATTGTGGGACGCCTTGCGCGGACCGGAGGCCGATCCGCGGGGAGCAGACCTTCTGCTGTGCGGGCTGCCGAGCCGTCTATGAACTTCTCCATGACCACGGTCTGGACGCCTATTACCGGCTGAGCGAACGGCCGGGGGTTCGGCGGGAGGCGTCCGAAGAACCAGGCCGATATGCCTTCCTGTCGGAGCCGGCGGTTCGTGACCGGCTGCTGGACTACGCCGACGAACGAATGCAGCGGGTGACCCTGCCTGTTCCCGCCATTCATTGCCTGGCCTGTGTCTGGCTTTTGGAAAATCTGTTCCGGTTCCGGCCGGGAATGGGCGTCAGCACCGTCAACTTCGCCCGACGCGAAGTTTCGGTGTCGTTCGATCCCCGGCGGGTTTCGCTGGCGGAGGTGGCGGAGTTGTTGGATTCGCTCGGGTATGCCCCCGATTTCACGTTGGCGGACCTGGACCGGCGGCCTGGCCCGGCGATGCCGCGACGGCTCTGGCTGCAGTTGGGGGTGGCCGGATTCGTGTTCGGCAACACGATGCTGTTCAGCCTCGCCGGGTACTTCGGCTTGGATACCTTCAGCGGCCCGGCGTTTCGGCAGTTGTTCGGATGGTTGAGCCTGTTGCTGGCGGTTCCGGTGGTGGTCTTCAGCGCGGCGGATTACTGGCGCACGGCGTGGCTCAGCCTGCGTCAGCGTCGGCTTAGCATCGAAGTGCCCATCGCCGTCGGCCTCGCGGCGCTGTCCGGACAGAGTGCGTTCGAAGTCCTGAGCGGACGTGGGGAAGGTTACTTTGATTCCTTGGCCGGGCTGTTGTTCTTCCTCCTGGCCGGTCGAGTCTTTCAACACCAGGTCTTCGATCGCCTTTCTTTTGATCGAGACTATCGCGCTTTTTTCCCGTTGTCGGTGATGCGGCTGCGAGGTGTGCCGGGCTGGGCTGGGGAAACTCAGCCAATGGAGGAACGGGTTTCCTTAGCCCAGCTTCAGGTGGGGGATCGGTTGCGCCTCCGGAATGGGGAACTGATTCCGGCGGATGCGCGGCTGGTCTCCGGGGAGGCCCTGGTGGACTACAGCTTTGTCACTGGCGAGGCGGAGCCGGTGCGGCGCGACGTGGGCGACCTCCTCTATGCCGGCGGACGCCAGACCGGAGGGGTGGTGGAGGTGGAGATCCTCAAGCCGGTTTCACAAAGCCATCTTACCACGCTGTGGAACCAGGATGCCTTCCGTAAGGAACGGGACGACACCTTCGACACGCTAACGAATCGGTACAGCGTCCGATTCACCTGGATCATTCTGGGCCTGGCCGTGGGAGCGGCGTTGTTCTGGGCGGTGTGGGAGCCGTCGCGCAGCCTCCGGGCGCTGGTGGGAGTGCTGATTGTGGCGTGTCCTTGTGCCTTGGCCTTGGCTGCGCCGTTTACGCTGGGCACGGCCGTCCGCGTGCTCGGTCGCCGCGGCATCTTTCTTCGCAATGGAGAGGTGGTGGAGACCCTCGCCCGAACCAATGTGGTGGTGTTCGACAAGACGGGAACATTGACCGCCCCTGGCCGCGGAGAGACGTCTTTCTCCGGCCCGGATCTGTCAGAATCGGAAGCCGCCGCGATTCGGGCGTTGGCCCGCTCATCCACGCATCCGCTGGCCGGTCGAGTGGTGGCGGCGCTGCCGGCCCCGGGGAAGGGGACTCCGGCCGTGGAGGGGTTCCGTGAGACACCCGGGGCGGGGGTGGAGGGCCGCGTGGACGGGGTCGAATGGCGGCTGGGTTCCCGCGCGTGGTTGGAGCAGGAGGGAGTCGAAGTTCCGGACACGACGGACGACGGAGCAACGGTCCAGGTGGCCTGCAACCGAAGGTATCGCGGACGATTTACGATTTCGAATCCATTACGGCCCAGGGTGGATGAACTCATTCGGAACCTCTCCCGAGACTGTGACCTGGCTTTGCTGAGCGGCGACCACGCGCTGGAGAAGGAGCGCTTTCGGAAGTTGTTGGGGAAGGCGGCCACGATCGAGTTCAGCCAAAGCCCGGCCGGCAAACTGGATTTCATTCGGCGCCGTCAGGAACGCGGCGGAGTGGTGATGATGGTGGGCGACGGATTGAACGACGCCGGCGCACTCCGACAGAGTGATGTAGGAGTGGCGGTGGTGGAACAGGCGGGAATGTTCTCTCCCGCCAGCGATGTCATCCTGGAGGCGGGACGAGTGCCATGGCTCGGAGCGTTACGGCGGTTCGCCCGGGCTTCGGTAGGGGTGGTACGGGCCAGCTTCGTCCTCTCAACGTTATACAACGTGGTCGGACTATCGATTGCGGCCACCGGGCGTCTGTCGCCCGTGGTATGCGCCATCCTGATGCCGCTGAGTTCGATCACCGTCGTGGTGTTTGCGGTCGGGGCGGTGCAGTTCCTTGGCCGACGGATGGGACTGGGTCCGGTGGTGGGCCCAACGGACACGAAGGAGCGGCCATGAGTGTGGTCCTGCTGCTGATTCCTCTGAGCTTATTCGTGGCCGGCGGATTTCTCGCCGCGTTCTTCTGGGCGGTGCGGTCCGGCCAGTACGAGGACACCGCGACTCCCTCCCTACGGATCCTGGCCGATGAGGATCCGGAACGAAAACCGGGCGTCCGCGGCCGGCCGGCCAATCCCCTTTCTAATGAAGATTGACACATTCCAATATGACAACCGGATCGTACGCGCTTTTGCCATCGCCACGGTCGTCTGGGCCATCGTGGGCTTTGCCGCCGGCCTCCTGGCAGCCTGCGAGCTCTTCTGGCCCGGGCTGAACGCCGGCCTCCAATACCTTACGTTCGGCCGGCTTCGTCCCCTCCATACCAATGCGGTCATCTTTGCCTTCGTCGGCAACGGGATGTTCACCGGCATTTATTATTCGCTCCAACGGCTCTGCAAGGCGCGCCTGTTCAGCGACCGGCTGAGCTGGATTCATTTCTGGGGTTGGAACGGAATCATCGTGGCCGCGGCGATCACCCTCCCCTTGGGAATCACCACCAGCAAGGAATACGCGGAACTGGAATGGCCGATCGACGTGGCCATTGCACTGGTGTGGGTCGCTTTCACGATCAACCTCTTCGGCACCATCCGGAACCGGCGCGAGAAACACCTCTACGTGGCCATCTGGTTCTACATCGCCACCGCGCTTACCGTGGCGGTTCTCCACATCGGCAACTCGCTCGCCATCCCGGCCGGTCTGTTCAAGAGCTACCCGATCTATGCCGGCGTTCAGGACGCCCTCGTGCAATGGTGGTATGGACACAACGCCGTCGCGTTCTTTCTCACCACGCCCTACCTGGGTCTGATGTATTATTTTCTGCCCAAGGCGGCCAACCGGCCGGTGTTCAGTTACCGGCTTTCCATCATCCATTTCTGGTCACTGATCTTCATCTACATCTGGGCCGGACCTCACCACCTGCTCTATACCGCGCTTCCCGATTGGGCGCAGTCGCTGGGCATGGTGTTCTCGGTCATGCTGGTCGCTCCGTCCTGGGGCGGTATGCTGAACGGACTGCTGACCTTGCGGGGGGCCTGGGACAAAGTCCGGCAGGATCCCGTGCTGAAGTTCATGGTGGTGGCGGTGACCGCTTACGGCATGGCCACGCTCGAAGGGCCGCTGCTGTCCATCAAAAGTGTCAATTCGCTCTCTCATTACACCGACTGGACCATCGCCCATGTCCATACCGGCGCGTTAGGCTGGAACGGGTTTCTGACCTTCGCGATGCTTTACTGGCTCTTTCCGCGCCTGTGGAACACCACGCTGTATTCGGTGAAGCTGGCCAACTGGCACTTTTGGCTCGGGCTCATGGGCATCATGTTCTACGCGATTCCCATGTATTGGGCGGGGGTAACCCAGGGCCTGATGTGGAAGGAGTTCACACCGGACGGGTTCCTGCGATACCCCAATTTCCTGGAAACCGTGCTGCAATTGATCCCGATGTACCAGCTCCGGGCGGTCGGCGGCACCCTGTTTCTGATCGGTGCTTGCCTCGGAGCTTATAACTTATATCGGACGGCGAAATCGGGAGCCCCGGCCCCTGACCCCGAAGTGCAGGCCCCGCCGCTCTCGGCCGATCCGCATCCGGCGGGCACCGGTCATCGTTGGCTCGAATCGCGGGCCGGCCTGTTCACGGTGTTCACGGTCCTGGTCGTGCTGATCGGAGGTTTGGTGGAGATCATTCCACTCTACTTGATCCGGTCCAACGTCCCCACCCTCAGCAGCGTCAAACCTTATACACCGCTCGAAGTGCTGGGGCGGGATCTCTACATCCGCGAAGGGTGTGTGGGATGCCACTCGCAGATGATCCGCCCCTTCCGTTCGGAGACCGAGCGGTATGGCGACTATTCCAAAGCGGGCGAATTCATCTTCGATCACCCCTTTCTCTGGGGCTCGAAACGCACGGGCCCCGATCTGCACCGTCTGGGCGGGAAATATCCCGATGCCTGGCATTACCGCCATATGGAGGATCCACGTTCCACCTCACCGGGTTCCATCATGCCCGCCTATCCCTGGCTTCTCTCCCAAAAGCTCGACACCAACTCGCTTCCGGCTCGTCTGCGGGCGCTCCGCAAAGTCGGGGTGCCGTATCCGGAGGGTTTTGAGAACGGTCCGGCACAGCAGGACCTGGAGGCACAGGCGGCCCGGATCGTGGGTCTGCTGCAGTTCGGTTCCATCAGCAACGTCCCGCCCGATGTGGAGATTGTGGGCCTGATCGCCTATCTCCAACGCTTGGGCACCGATATCAAATTAGCCCCGAGTGCGGCCGCTGTCGGCTCCGGTGCGGCGGAACATCTGGCCTCCCGCTCCCATCCCTGAAATCCCATGATCAAGAATGTCCTGACCCATCTGGGCGGCATCGGGCTCTACGGTGTCGTGTCGGTCTGTCTCTTCTTCACCGTCTTCATCGTGGCGCTGGTTTTGGCGCTGCTGAAGAAGCGCTCCTTTCTCACTCATATGAGTACTTTGCCCCTGGCGGACGACACCAGCGTCCCGGCTCACCTCGAACCGAACGGAGACGACCGTCATGAATGATCCTCAAGCTCCCCGGGATCCGCTGCTGCTCGACCATGAGGTCGATGGCATACAGGAGCTCGATAACGACCTGCCCCGCTGGTGGGTGTGGCTGTTTTACCTTAGCATCGCCTTCGCGGTGCTGTACTTTGGCTACTACCACGTGCTTGGGCGGGGCGAGCTGCCGATCGTGGCTTATCAGGCAGAAATGGCCCGGGGCGAAGCCGTGAAGCAGGCGTCCATCAGTCGCTTTGAAGCCACCCTCGGCGACGTCACTCCCGGAACCGAACCGGCGGCGCTCGACCGCGGCCGGGAGCTGTATATTACTTACTGCGCCCCCTGCCACCGGGCGGACGGTGGCGGCCTGGTGGGACCGAACCTGTGTGACGACTATTGGATCCATGGGCCGTCCTTCACGGACAATGTGAAAGTGATTTGGAACGGAGTGCCGGAAAAGGGGATGCTCTCCTGGCGCGACCAGGGAATGAAACCCTCCGACATTATCGAGGTGGCCAGCTATATCTACACCTTGCGAGGGAGCAACCCGCCCGATCCCAAGATTCGTGAGGACCAGGCGCCGGCGGTCCCGGTCGAAGTTTATGAGTGACCGGAACACCCTCATGCCTGTCCCGTCGTCTCCGCCCGCAGGTGACCGGCCAGCGATGGGCCCGGGGAATCGGGAGGATTTCCGGGAGTCTCTCGCCACCGCGGATCAGCGCGGCCGCCGCCGCTGGCTTTACCCCCGAAAACCTTCGGGGCGATGGTACCGGTGGCGTACCGGGGTGGGCGGGGTCCTCATCGCCATCATGTTTGTCGGCCCGTTCGTCCGGATCGGCGGCAATCCGCTCCTGCTGCTCAACATCGTGGAGCGCAAGTTCTCGATTCTCGGGCAGATCTTTTGGCCGGCGGACACCATTATCTTCGCGGTGGCGATGCTGATTTTTTTCGGCGGCATCATGGTCTTCACTTCCGCGTTTGGACGATTGTGGTGCGGCTGGACCTGCCCGCAGACGGTGATGATGGAAATGGTGTTTCGGAAGATCGAGTACCTGATCGAGGGCGACTCGCATCAGCAGCGCGCGCTGGATGCCGCTCCGTGGGGCTGGTCGAAGGCCATGCGGAAAGCATCCAAACATATAATTTTCCTCGGCCTCTCGTTTGTCATTGGAAATACGCTTCTAGCTTATGTGATCGGGACGGAACCGTTGTTCCGGATCATGACTGACCCGCCCCGCGAGCACGGGGTCGGGCTGACCTTCATGATCCTGTTCACGCTGTTGTTCTACGGGATCTTCGCCTGGTTTCGTGAGCAAGCCTGCACCTTCATCTGTCCCTACGGACGCTTTCAGTCGGCGCTGGTGGATGAGAATACCATGGTGGTGGCGTACGATCACCGACGCGGTGAGCAGCGCGCCCCCTGGAAACGCAACCAACCGCAGGAGCAACGGCAGGCCGCGGGCTTGGGCGATTGTGTCAACTGCCACCAGTGTGTCGCGGTGTGCCCCACTGGGATCGACATTCGCAACGGCATTCAGATGGAATGCGTGAACTGCACGGCCTGCATCGACGCCTGCGACGCCGTGATGGATAAGGTCGGCCGTCCGCGCGGGTTGATTCGTTACGCTTCCTGGAACGGAATCGAGCGGGGGCAACCGCTCCGTTTCACCGCGCGGATGAAACTCTATGCCACCATGCTCATCGGCCTCATCGCACTGTTCCTCGTGCTGGTCTTCACCCGGGCCGAAGTGGAAACCATGTTTCTCCGGGCCCCCGGGGCGATGTTCCAGACCATGGCGGACGGACGCATCAGCAACCTCTATACGGTCAAAGTGGTGAATAAGACCGCCCGGGATCTACCGGTCGAGTTCCGGATCGAGAAAGGCGGCGGCCGGATCACCGTCATGGGAGCGCCGGTCTTCGTCGTACCGAAGGAACAGATCCGTCAGGCTTCGGTGTTGGTGGAGTTGGATCCGACTCAGGTGGCCGGACCCACTACCCTGCTCACCATTGGGGTATATTCCGAGAACCGCCGCCTGGAGACCGTCAACACTTCCTTTGTCGGACCCCGATGAACCCACTGCCCTCGACGACCGCGCTGACGGAACGGCCCTCTTGGAACCCTTGGCCTTACAGCCTCGCCGCCTTTCTCATCCTGTTCGGCGGCGGCATGATTGGATTCGCCTTCTTGGCAGTCCGGCATCATCAGGATTTGGTTCGTCCGGACTATTACGAATATGAAATCCGCTATCAGGAACAGATGGACCGGGTGGTTCGGACCCAGGCGTTGGATGAACAGGTCCGCATCGCGCTCGCCAACAACGGACGCACGCTGGAGCTCCAGGTGCCGGCGGGAGCGGAGGGAACCGTGCAGTTGTATCGACCTGCCGATGCGCGACTGGACCGGCAGTTTCCGCTCGCTGTCGATGCGGCGGGACAGCAGCAGGTGGAGCTGACGGGACTTAACCCGGGGTTATGGAAAGTGCGGATGCACTGGCGGGTAAGGGGCGCCGACTATTATCGGGACGCCGCGGTCATCCTGCCCGAACACTAACGACTCATGTTCTGGACGGCCTTGGTATTGGGACTCGCCGGGAGCCTGCACTGCGCGGGCATGTGCGGGCCGCTGATGTTCGTTCTTCCTTCCGGTGGGTCGCGGGTCCGGTTTGTTTCCGGCCGACTGGCTTATCATGGAGGACGCGTGGTCACCTATGCGGCGCTCGGTTTGGTCTTTGGCCTGCTCGGGCGCTCGTTCGTCGTGTTCGGGGTGCAGCGCTGGGTTTCCCTGGTCGCCGGGGTACTGATGCTCCTGGCTTTGGCGGCCCTGTTGCCGCAGCAGATGGCGGTGCCGGTCCTGGCCATGGTGCGGAGGCTCAAGTTGGTCGCCGGCCGGCTGCTCCAGCGCCGGTCCATGGGATCGCTGGCTTTGCTGGGAGGGCTCAATGGGCTGCTCCCGTGTGGATTGGTCTATGCCGCGGCGGCGGGGGCGGCGGCCACCGGAGGCGTCGTCTCCGGAATGCAGTACATGGGGTTGTTTGGGGTGGGCACACTTCCGCTGATGCTGGGCCTGTCGATGATGGGGCGGACGTTGCCCGTTTCCTGGCGGATCCGGTGGCAGAAGCTGGTTCCGGCGACCGTGGGTGTGGTGGCGGTTTTGCTGATCCTCCGCGGACTGGCGCTGGGAGTTCCTTATTTGAGTCCGGCTCTCTCGGTGGGTTCGGCGGTGGACTGTCATTGATCTGTAGCGCAGGCCTTTTGGCCTGCTGTACCGCAGGTTTTTAACCTGCCCTGGGGTCCACTGGCAGGCTGAAAGACCTGCGGAACAGCAGACAGGAATGTCTGCGGT
>CAYYSX010000063.1:0-14402 GCA_964474315.1 uncultured Verrucomicrobiota bacterium
TCCACCGAGCCGAGCAGCGAATCCAACTGGCAATAGCGCGCCGGAACGATCGTCAACGCGGCCAGCGCCTCCGTCTCACTTAGTCCGCGGTCAAGAGCGGCGGCCAGGTTCTTCCGGAATTCCTTGCGGTCACCCAGGCCGAACGTGGTCAGAGCGATGGTGGCGTTCTGCCGCCGTAGCAAGGCCGGGTTTTCCGGGGCCCAATCCCAGGCGCGCAACACGTCGAGCGACACTCCTTCCCAGCCATCGTCCCGCGGAAACTTGGGCAAGGCCGGGAAATCGAGGGGAACGATGTAGGCGGTGGTGGCGGATTGAATCAAGTCAGGCCGGCGCCATTCCTCGCCGCTGGCGACCATCACGATGGAATGCAGGCCGAGTTCGGCGGCCAACTGCCGCGCCCGGTCCACCATGAGAACGCTGCCGGGTTCGAAGAACACCGGTTGTCCTTCCAACGTATCCTGCAAGGCCTGAAGAGCGGTGTTGAATGGCGCGCGGGTCGCAATGCGCGGATTCTGCACAAATGCCGACTGCCGGTTGGACCACCCTTGGGCGTCGAAAAACGCCTGGCGAATCGCCGCGATGACACCCATCAGCGAATCGGGAAACGCATCGTCGCGACCGGTGACTTCGAAGGCGATGTGCTGGGCCGTGCCGCGGCGGAAATCGAGCTGGAGCAGTGACTCATTCGGCGAGGCATCTCCCAGGGTGACGAAGGCGCTCTGGCCACGGATGATACCCCGGTTTGGGACGAAGTTGGCCGCGGTGAAGCCCAGTTCGCGCAGTTCCTCGAGGTGCTTAGACTGCGGCGACCAGCGGTCGGACATGCGTCGTTCCGGGGTGATGCCGGCCAAGGACGATCCCGGTCCAGCGGTGCCGGGATCCGATTCCTGGCCCGACACTCCGAAGAAGCGGAATCCACCGGCGCTGCCATCGCTGGCCATGGCGGTGGCTCCGGCGCTGAGTTGTCCGTCGGTGGAACGGTCGGAAGCTGCTGGAGGATTGGTCGTCCCCAGCGTCAGGTAAGGATCGATGAATCCGGCATAGATCGTCTGCCCGGCGAGATTCCAAATCCGAGCGTCTGGTGGGGGGCTGATCTCGGTTCCCACCGCGATAATCCGGCCGTCCCGGATAACGATGGTGGCGTTGGAAAGGATGGTTCCCGGCTGGGGAAAGACCCGGGCCCCCACCAAGGCGTGGACGCCCGGAGGAACCGGCCGAAATCCCGGTGGGGGCAACGAATCGGCTGCGAAACCTGTCAGAGCCGCGACGATGCCGGCCCACCCGCTCCACTTGGTGCCCGAGCGCATTCGCTAAAACTACGCAGGCGGGCAATGAAGTCGAGGCGCAGACCGATGGTTGTTCAGGGCACATCTTCCTTTTGGGCGAAGTGATGGGCATTCCCTGGTCGGGAGCGCGGACGGCTCGTCCGCTCGACCACCGGGGAGAGCCGCGTGCTTGAGCCCACTTCACCGCGTGGAGTCGAGGTGGCCTGGCAGGCTGGGGTGCCGGGAGTGGTGACCGTGAAGCACTCTCACCGGGGGGGGCATCTTGAAATTGTCCTTAAAGCCGAAGGCCGAGCCCAAAGGGTTGCCCTTCCCTATCCTCAAGCTCCAAAAGCCAAGCTCCAAGTTCCAAAGAAGGGTGGACCTCCAAAATCCGGACGTGAATCGAGGCCCTGAACTCTCCCCTGTAGAGTCGTCTCTCCCGAGACGACTCTCGTCTGGGGACAGACGACTCTACCAGGTGGGAAGGGACGGTTCATGGGTAGCTCCAAGTTCCAACGTCCAGGCGGGCAGGCCCCTAAGACCTCGCTCCCAGGGCGGTCGGAGGGGAACCCGGGAGTTTGGCGGCGTGACCCCTCTACTCGACATTCCGTCAGACGATACGCAGACTCGATTGATTGAGCTGCCTCCTCGGTTTGACGAGCCGCTGCCCGGAGTTGATCCCATTGGTGGTGCTGACTTACGTATCTCTCGTTTTATGAGTTACATTATGGTGGATATCGAATCGGATGGTCCGATTCCCGGCGACTACTCCATGATTTGCTTGGGGGCGGTGGTGGTGGAGCCCGGACTCGGTCGGACCTTCTATGGCCGGCTCCGCCCGATTTCCGACCGGTTCATTCCCGAAGCCTTGGCGGTGAGCGGATTCACTCGCGAGCAGGTTCTCAAATTCGATCCCCCCGCGACGGTGATGACTCAGTTTGCCGAATGGCTGCGGGAGGTTTCCCCAGACCGCCTCCGGTTCATTTCCGACAACAACGGCTTCGATTGGCAGTTTATAAACTGGTATTTTCACCACTTCAAAGGCGAGAATCCTTTCGGCTTTTCGTCCGCCCACCTTGGTAGCCTCTACCAGGGATTGGTGAAGGACACGTTTCAAACGTTCAAACACCTCAGGCGGACCCGACATACGCACCATCCGGTGGACGATGCCATCGGCAATGCTGAGGCTCTTCTGACCATGAAGGAAGAAATGGGACTCAAGATCAAGCTATGACCGTTCCATGAAACTCCGTCACCGGTTGTTCACTGGCCGGCAATGGAAGGTCTTAGCCGATGGCTGAGGGGCGGACGAAGCTAATCAGAACCGAAAGGAATAGCTGGCAATGAAGGTCCAGTCGGCGAAGGCGCCGGCATACATGCGATCAGGAATTCCCCGTCTGATCGGCTGATTCTGCAGCGATCCTGAGCAGTTTGAGGGAGAGGCGATCCTTGACGTTTGGAGTTCCGGCTTCAGCCGGTGGAAACGCCCTTTGGCACGAGCTGCTGGAAGATGAACAACACGCTGGAGTAGCCCACCGCTCCGCCGCCTAAAGGCGGGACTCCGAACCGGGTCACCTATCCGGCGGTCCTCAGTAAGGACAAATTCCAGATGCACCTCACCCACCGACCGTGTGGCCACGTTACCTCTCTTTGTTTGTGCTCATTGGGGTCATCCCATCCTTGCAGGTGAACTCCGCTTCACGGAGCACTTCTCCTTTGGCGGGGGGCAAACGGGACTAAAGCTGTCATCACCTGCACCGGCAGATCCGCTCGGAACCGGCTCGGGATTCAGTCAACGGTTCCGGCGTCGCGATAGATGCGGGCCAGTTCCAGTAGCAGTTTCTCCAACTGCGCGTAATAGGCGTCTTCGGCCCGGTTGGCTTTTTGCTCGCGCAGGGTGACGATGCGTCGTTCGAGTTCGTCTCGACGAGCGCGGGCTTCCAGAGACAACTGCTGTTCCGCCGCGCTGGGAATCAGATGGAGCTGATGAGCCCGGGTACCGTCGAGCGATTTGCCGTCCTTGGGTTGTCGCACGGGCCGGAGTCCGCGAAACCAGTCGGGGGGCGTTCCCAGACCGTCGCCATTGTCGTCGAGCAAGGCGTGTTCGGTCAGGAGCCGTCCCTCTTCCTGGTAGGACTCGGCTACGCGTTGGGAGGCACTGAGGAAGGCTTCGAAAAGCGAGACCTGCTCATCGGCGTCGAGATCCGCCGCCGGGTCCTGCAACGAAGCGGCCAGGGCTCCACCGAAGCGGGTGACGTTCTGTTCATGGCCGCTCCGGGTGGCCGTGATGACGATGCGGTTGGAGCCAGACAACTTCTGCAGGAAGGGGGCGCTGGCGGAGGTGGTGTTGATGAGGACGAGGGGGCGTTGGAACGGTACGAGCCAGGCGGCCAATTCGGTGGCCGAAACGTCGGGTCCGCGCAGGTTGAACCGGGCTTCCTTGCCGTCGAACGTTCCGTGGCCAATCAGGACCAGCCAGAGCGGTGCGTCACCGGTTCGGGGTTCGGCCGCGAGAAATGCTTCGAGACGGGAGCGGTCGTCGGGTGATTCCTCGGGGTCCGTTCCGAACGTGACGACGCGGGTCCCGGAAGACTGGGCGGCTTGGGTCCACTGGTGGACTTGCTGAAGAAAGTTGGTGGCAAACCCCGGTTCCCCTGGAGCGCCGACGACCAGGACGATGACGGGTGGGCTGGCCGGCGTGGATCGGGCGGACAACGGGAAGGCGATCCAGATCGCTGCCAACACCCAAAGGCAACGGGATATCGGCGAAAGGAGCTGGACCTGTTTCACGGCAGGCCTTTCCACCGACGCAGTCCCCACTCGGTAAGGAGACATCCGAGAGCCAAGGCGAACAGCCAGGGAGTGTGCCAAGCGGGCTGAGTCCAGGCTTCCATGACGGGCGCGGCTTTTTGCGGAAGTCGGTCCACCAGATCGTTCAACTGGCTGGTTTTCACCACTTCGCCTCCCGTGGTTTGGGCCAATTTTTCCAGCAGCGCCACGTTGGGAGTCAGCGAGCGGAATTCCTCGGCGGCCAGGTCGGTGCTCCAGCCGGCTTCGGCGCGGCCTTCCTCGGCTCCAGCGGCATTGGTGGCGTAGGCCGTGGCGCGGAATCCGCCGGTAAGCCGCGGAACATAGGTCAACCGGTACAGGCCCGCTTCGTTCAAGGCGGGTTCCGCGGTGAGGCGGATGGCGTTGGTGTTGGCACCGGGAATCAGATCGTACAACACCGGCTCGACCACCACGGAGACGGAGACGTTGTCGAGCGGTTGGAATTGAGCGTCGCGGACGCGGACCTGCAGTTCCACCGCCCCATTGGCATCACCGGCGACGGGTTCGACGGCGAGGTCCACGCGGTTCGGCACGTCGCTGACCAGCCAGCGGAGCATCTGTCGCCACGCTTTTTCCATGTCTTCCCGCGCTTCGGAGCCCTGCATGCCCCAGCGCCAGAAGTCCCCGATCAGCAGGGCTGCGGTCCGGCCGCGGCCGAACCGTTGGGTGACGAGCGCGGGCTGAGGTGGGTGGGGCGTGTTGGTGGCGATGGTCACGGTGCCGATGACGCTCGCGCCGGGTTTGGGTTCGCGGATGGGATTGAAGACTCCAAAGGCGGGCATGCTTGCCAGCCGTTTGTTCTCGGCGTCTTCGTTTTCGCGCAGCCGGGCCCAGGATTGCAGCCAGCCTTCGCGGGCCAGGGTGAACGGGCGCTCGGTGCCGGACGTGGGAGGTGGCGAACGGTCCAGATAAACCGGCAACATGTCGCCGATGGGAGTGCGGTGATAGCCGCCCTGTTGAAACGATTCGGCCCCGCCCAACATGAGGAATCCGCCGCCGCGTTCGGAGACGAATTTTTGCAACACCTGAGCTTGGTCCGGCGCGAAGAAGGCGGCTTCAAGATCATCGACGATGACCGCGTGGTATCCGTAAAGTTCCTCGGGGGTGCGGGGAAAACCACTGCGCAGCTCCAGTTCGTCCTGGGTATTGAGGCGCACGATCACCGGTTGGTCGTAACGCTCGACCTCCTCCCGGGATTGTTCGCCGAAGCCGCGGAAGAGCGGATTGCTGGATTCACCGACGCGGCCGAGGAACTCGAACTTGGGTTCCCGCTTGGCCACACGGATCAAGGCGACCAGTTGGACCTGCTTGTCGCCTTGGGCGGCGCGGTTGAGGAATTTGAACTCCCAGTTGGGACGTCCGGCGACATAGAGAATCCGGTAGGTGTCACGGCCGTGATCGGCGACAATGACGCGCCGGTTGTTGGCCAGGGTCGCCTCGTTGTTGGTGCCACCGCCGGCTTCGGTCACCTCCAACCGGTAAAAGGAGATTCCAGGTTTCTCCGGACGCACGGTCAATCGGGTGTTCACTGACCGGTCGGAACGTGGAGCGTCCACGCCTTGTTCCTTCACCTTCTTTCCTTGTTCGTCGGTGATTCGCGCCACCAGTCGGCGGCTGCTGTCGCCGGAGGCGGCCACTTCGGCCTGGATGCTGACCGGTGCGTCTTCGAACGCCGATTCGCTGACGGTGACCTGGCGAAGGGCGACGTCGGTGGGGGCCTCGGGCTGGCCAATGACCACGGGGAAGATCGGGGGCAGGCCAGTCAGGTCGGGCAATCCGTCGGGCAGGTCGGTGGCATTGCCGTCGGTGAACAGCAAGACCCCGGCCACGGGGCGATCGCGGTAGCGTTCGCGTATGGATTGGAGGGCGGAACCGAGGGCGGAGGAACGGCCTTCGAAGTTCAGTTCGCTGAAATCACGAACGCTCTGGAGCCGGCTATCGAACTGATGTCGCCGCAGCTCGAAGTCGTCGGCCAGGCGGGCCTGCCAATTGCGTGGCTCGACGGCGAGTTGGTTGCGGAGCAATTCGCCGCGGCTGCGGGTTTCTCCCAGGTCGCGAATCTGCAGGCCCTGGCTGTTGTCGGCCACGATGGCGAACAGGTTGGCGCCGGGCTTGGCGCGTTGCCCGGTCCACAGCGGCTCCAGCAGGCAGAAGGCGAGCGCCAACAGCGCCACCGTCTTGAGCAGGAAACACACGGTGCGGAGGCCACGAGAAGGGGCCGGTCGATACGCCCAGAACAACAGTCCCACCGCAAGGACCAGTACCCCGGCGAGAAGCCACGGATGGGTTCCGTCGGAGAACGTGAGGGCGGACAACATCATGCGGGGGAGTCCCAGGGAAGGGTGGCACCGATCAGGTCGGGCGGCCATCGACCCGCCGTCTTCGCCTCCCTATGAATCGGCTCAGGGTGGTCCACCCATTCGTTTCGCCGGAGATCATTCCTTACCCAGTTGTTCATAGTAACGTCGGACCAGCTCTGCATAGCGTGCCGGAACCGGGTCCCGGTCGATGGGCACCAAGTTATCGCCTGGATCCCGCCGGCGTAGTTCCTCGTTAATCTGCTGCTGCACTTCGACCAACGGTTGGATGACTTGGAGTCGGACCACGGCCCAATCCGGTTTTTTCAGCTCCCGTTTGACGGCCTGGCGCGTCAGCCGGGCGCGTTCCCGGGCCGCGGCGACCTGGCTGCGAAGATTGGGATCCTCGATCATCTCCTCCACTTCCCGGAGCCGGTCGGACCACGGAGCGAAGTTCTCGCCGAGCAGCGGCCCCGATCCGCCACGGCCTGATCCGAAGTCGGGGCCGAAGTTCTCCAGATTCATGAGATCAAACCCACCCGGTCCAGTGCCACGGCCGTCCGGTCTGGCGTTGGCGGTCCGGCGTTCGGATTGGTCTCCGGCAGTTCCCTGAGAGTCCGGTTGCTCGCCGCCACCGCCACCGCCGCCGCGGGCATTCGCGGAGGCGGTCTGTTGATTCTCGGAAGTGCCCGGTCCGGAACCTTCCGATGAACCAGGTTCCTGGCCAGGGGAAGGCGATGGAGACTGGGCTTGGCCTTGGGAAGCGCGGTCCTGGGATGCTTGATCGCCTTGTCCGGGGCTCGTGCCTGCGCGCTCGCCGGGCGAGGCGGACGAAGCAGAAGGATCCTCGCCGGGAGCAGCCCCCGAGTCTTGACCGGCGGGGTCGGCTGGACCCGAGGCTTGAGCCAGTTCGCGTTCGATTTGTGCGGTCAAGTCTTCCAATTCCTGCCGGGCGCGTTCCAAGGCTTGGGTATCGTCGCCCAAGACACTTTCGGCGGCCTTCTCCACTCCGCGCTGGAGGTGGGCCAGGGTTTGCCGGGCCTGTTGGTCGGCGGTGTTGGCTTGGGGCAATAGTCCTTCGCGGACCAGCCCTTCCATCAGGCCGAGCGCCTGGCCGTCGCCGCTGGCCTGCGTGTCTTCCAGGTGTTCGTACAGGCCGCGGGTCATCTGTCCGCGACGAATCAATTCCTCCTGGGCTTCCTTGATTATGCCTGCTTCATCCTGACTGAGCTGACGGAGGGTGTCGTAAAGCTGGCGGGAAACGATGGGTTCGCTGGCCTCAGCGGCTTGGGAGACGTCGGTGACTTGCGAAACCAGGTTGGTGAAGCGTGAGCGCTGGCGATTGAGTTCCTCGACCAACCCGTCGCGTTCGGTGGAGCCGGAGAGGCTGCGGCGCTGTTCGTTCTGAAGTTGGTCCAGCCGCTCGCCGATGGATTCCTGCTGGCGGGTCAGTTCGCGGGCTTCCTGGCGCATCTGGCGTAATTCCTCGGAAAACTGGCTGGCGCTTTCCTGCCGGACTTCTTCGCGCATCTGCTGCAGTTGCTCCTGGGCGCGGGTGCCGGCGGCCAGGGCTTGCGAGGCGGAACCTTGGCCGGCGGATTCCGCGGCTTGCTGCAGTTGGTCGCGCACCTGATCAAGCTGGCGGCGCTGTTCGGCGAAGCGTGACTGGTTCTCCGGCCGGTCGAGACGTTGCCGGAGTTCGTCGGCATCGGCGAGCATCTGCTGTTGTTCCTCCTGCAGCCGCTTCAACTGGCGCCGGATTTCTTCCCGTTCTTTTTCGGTGTCGGCGGCCTGGAGTTCGGCCTGCAGTTCCCGCAGGCGCTCGTTGAGATCTTCCTGGCGGCGGGCGAGCTCGCTGAGGCGGTTCAGCACCTGTAACTGCTCCTGACGTTCCGGGGATTGGGCGGTCTGGGCGTCACGCTGGGTTTCGTAGCGATTGGCTTCCTGGTTGAAGTCCAACTGGTCGAGCTGCCGCTGCCGCATTTGATCCCCGCCGCCTCCGCCCCCGCCTTGCTGTGGGCGGCCTTGGGTCACTTGAAATTCCCGTTCCCGGAGTTTTAGCAGCGCCTGGTAGGCAGCCCGTCCGGCCGCGAGGGGCTGGCTCAATGAATCGGTCGTGTTGGTCGCCGGAACCAAACTGGTCAGGGCGCGCTCCATCGCGGTCATCACCCCGCTCCACATCATCTCCGCGCGTGGGTCGCTGGCGTCGTCGCCGAGTTCCTTCGCCTGCTCCAAGGCCTGGGATTGAGATTCCGCGACCACCGCGACATCCTGGGCGTGTTGGGCGGCGCGAGCCCGTCCCCGCTGACGCTCGAGTTTCCAGGTCGCGTTGAGGATTTGCTTCTGCAGGTCGGCCAGCCGCGAGGTAGGGCTGCCGTCTTGCTGTCCCTGCTGTTCTCCGCCGCCTCCACCCGAATCACTGGCGCGAAAGATTTCGTCGAAAGGACGAACCTCACCGTAGAAGAAGTCGCCTTGGGTGCGGCGGATTTCGCCATCGGGCCCGAGATCGTCGGCCCACAGGAACCAGGACACGAGATCGTCCGGCGCGACGCCGAGCTCTTCGAGGGCCAGATGGTGTTGAAGGGTCCGTCTTTCCTGGGGCGGGACATTGGTTCCCAACGGAATGAACACGGGTTCATCATCGCCGCGCGCGTAGGCCAAGCCGTAAGCCAGCACGCCGAAGTCGTCCCAGACTGAGCCGTCGAAGGAGACTTCCTCCAGAGCCGAAGGACGCTGATCGCCGCGGGGCATGGCCAGCTTGAGTTCCGGCACGCGGTTGACCGCGACTTCGAAGACGAATTGGGCCGGGACCTTGTTGGTGCGGCCATCGGCATCCACGAGTTGCAGATCGTAGGAGGCACTGGCCTGGAGTGGAAAGGCGGCCAACCCCACGTGTGCGCGCTCGGTCGTGATGGCGAGCGGAAGGTCATCGTGGTCCGGTCCGCGAGAGATGAGGCGGGCGGAGACGACGGGTTTGTTGAGCTGAAGGTCCAGATCGAGAACGGTTCCTTCGACGGCACTGACCCGGCGGGTATCTTCGATGCGCTTGGCCTGGAGTTGGGTGTATTCCGGATACTTCAGGCTGGCATCGGCCCGTTCGAGCCGGGGGAACTCAAACACCTTCACCTCGAATTCCGGCGAGCGGCGGCCGGCGTATTCGACATGATAAACGAAGTCCTCGGTGACCTCCGGGACGGTGCCCCCGAAGACCGGATCCGCGAGGCTGCGAGTCAGGGACTGAGTCCGTGGTGCGCTGGAAACAGGCCGAATGACGAGGTCCGCCGCCGCCGGGGCCGGGCCGCCGAAACGGGCGAGGACTACGAAGCTGCTGCCTCGTTCGATCTCGGCATTGCCCGGCGTGATTTCGAGGTCGGCGATGCGAACGAACAACGCGGTGGAACCCGCCCGGATGGGTGTGCGCAGTTGGAAAACGAGAGTAACGAACAGGGCCAGGGCGGCCAGGGCGGCAGCGCTCGCGAAGGCCAGGCGATACGGCGGGATTCGTTCGCGCCAGTTCTCCCGAAAGCTGGCTTGGACAGCTTCGACAATGATCCGGTGCTGCAGGAAGTTGAGCGGGGCATCGGCGGCGGGCTTCTGCTCTAACGCGGTGGACAACCGGCCTTCCAGGTGAGGGTCGCGGGACTCTAGTTCCTGGGCGATCCGGCGCAGGTTGGGCCGGGAGCGAAGATGTCGGACGAGCACCACGAGGGTGGCGATGATCCCTCCGAGGAGGAGGGCTGGCACGGTGAGGGGCGAAGCCCAGCCCGCAGCGCGTAACAGGAGCAGGACGACCGCGGCGACGACTGCCGTCACCGCCCAGCAACGGGCGAGTCGCCAAGCGAGATCCAGCCACCAGCGCCGGCGCCAGACCGGCTGCAAGCGGGATTCGAGGAGTTGTTCGATCATGCGGTTGCCTCCAGTGTCGCATGGGCGCGACGCGCCGACCAGCCGGCGGCTGCCGTTTCCATGAGCAGAATAAGAATGGTGGCGCCCAGGAACCATCGCCACAGCTTCTGCCGGCTTTCTGCTTCGGTTGCCAGCAGGGCTTCGCGTCGGGCCTGGGTTTCGACGGGGGTTGCTTCCGGGCCGCTAAGGGGCGCGCCGAGACGTTCCAGTTCGTCGCTCGCGGTGGGTTGGGTCCGGCTCTCCGCCGGGTCCAGATTGACGGCCAAGGGGATCGGCTCACCCGCGCCCAGAACCCAGTACAAACCGGGCCGGCTGGTGTCGGCAAACTGGGTCGCTCCGGGTTCGAGGGGTTGCTCCGTGCCGTCGGGCAGCCGGATTTTTCGCGGCTCGTTTCCGACCGCGGCCGGCAAGGGCAGGGGATCCCCCACCCGGTACTGGGCGAGGGCCAAGGGCGGCAACGCCCCACTGTATTCCAGTAGGGCATGCAGGAAGGGGACGAACTTGGTGGACAACGCCCATTGACTGTCCTCGGGATGCCACCCCGAAGTCAGCACCAGGATCCGGCCCCGCCCCACGGGAATCTCGACGATTCCGGGGTCACCGGAATCAAGCCGGGCCAAGACGCGAGCGTCGGGAAGACCCGAAACGTCCAGCCGGCGATGTTTCCACAAACGGATTTTGGTGAAGTCGCCAAACCGCGGATCGGCAAACGGGGCAAAGAGGGGATGCCGGAAATCGATCTCGCCGAGCAGCGCGAAACTTCCACCGGCCTCCTCGGCGGGCAGCGCCGCGGTTTCCAGGAGCTCCGCGAGGGAAGCTGCGGACGCCGAATCGGCCAGGACATAGACCAAAGTTCCACCCTCCGTGACCGTTCGGCGCAGAACACGGGCCGCGCTCGAAGACAAAGGAGAAGTAACTATGCTCAATCCTTGGCCCACCGTGGCGTCAGCAGCCGTCAGGTCCGTCGGGGTGCGCGACACCCACTCAATTTCCGGACGGCCTCCTTCGGGAAACGCCCGCTTCAGGAAGAAGAACGGTTTGCGCGCCTCACCGTCCGCGTCTTGGCCGAGGTACAATACCCGAGCACGGGTGGATTTGGGCGGCGCGAGATACACCGTGTTGTCGAAGAGCGCGGTGTCCCCGGAAAGTCCGATGCGGTCCACTCCAGACTCGGTCGGCACCGGAAGCACCACCGTGCGACTTTGTCCGGCGGGGACATAGGTCTTCGCTGGCAAGCCGAGAAACCCGGTGCCCTCCGAACGCAACCAGCCGACCTCGAACTGCTCCTTGGTGGAATCCGCCGTGTTGTTGATGCGCACCCGCACGACGGCATTGGAGGAGGGGACGGCGGTCACTTCGTCGGTGACCAACTGAAGCCCGGCATTGCCCGGCGGCCGGACGGCAACGGGCTCGATCACCAGGTTCACGCCCGTCGGCCAGTCATAGGCCTGCAGGCTTTCCAGGTGGCTTCCTTCCTGGAGATCGCTGATGAGGACGACCTGTCGCACTTCCGGCTCAGGGCCGCCGGTGATTTCGTTGAGGGTCTCCGTGGCGGACATCAGGGCTGGACCCAACTGCGTCGCATCCCAGCCGGGTTGAACGGCCTCCAGGCGACTGCGAACCAGCGCCGCGCGTTCACTCGGAGCCGCAGATCGCCATTCGGCGAAGGTCAACCGCGGTTGGACGGACCGGTCGAAGGTGTACAGGCCAACTTCATTGGCGTTGCCGAGGCGACGGGCCCAGTCCACCGCCCGGTCGCGGGCCGTTTCCCAGGCGCCCGGTCGTTGCAGACTCGCGCTGGTGTCCACCAACAGCACCACCCGCCTGGACTGGGAATCGGCCGGCGGCAGGGTGGCAGCGCGGGGAAGGAAAGGTCGGGCGAAGCCAAAGGCTAGGAGTCCCAAGGCCAGGCAACGCAGTAGCAACAGCAGCCAGTGCTCGATCCGGCTGCGACGCGTGAGACGCGGGGGAGTGGGCTGGAGAAACTGTAGCGAGCTGAAGACGGTTCGTTCCCGCGTAGTGCGCCGGATCAAGTGAAAGATCACCGGTCCCGCAATCGCGAGCGCACCCAACAGGAACAGTGGCGTCAGAAAGCTCATGCCCGGTGATCAGCTACGTCCTCCGCGAATTCTCGCGCCCGGTCGGGCCCGTTCCCGCAAAAAATCGAACAGCACCAGTTCAAGCGGCCGGTCGGTGGTGACCGGCACCAGGCGCGCGCCAAGCCGTCGGCAAATCGAGGCGAACGCTTCGCGGTGGGCCTCGAACCGACGCCGGTATTCCTTCCGGGCGAGGGCGGGATCCACGTACAACGTCTGTCCAGTTTCCACATCCTGGAAGACCGAAGCTTGGTCGAAGTCGAAATCAATTTCCCGCGGATCCAGGATTTGGAACGCCGCCAATTCGTGTCCCGCCGCGAGCATCCGGGACAGCGTTTGCTCGACCCGGTCCAACGGCAGCAGGAAGTCGGAGATCAGGATCATCAGACCGCGTTTCCGGACCAGGTCGTTGACGTGTTCCAGTGGGCTGACGAGGTCGGTGGCGGTTCCTCCGGCCGGTTTTTCCAGGGCCAGCATCAGTTGCCGGAGGTGCCCGGGACGATGCCGTGCGGGAAGATAGTCCCGCACGCGCTGGTCGAAGGTGACCACCCCCACGGCGTCGCCCTGTTGATTGAGGAAATACGCCAGCGTGGCGGCCAAGGTCGCGGCGTACTCCGCCTTGGTATAGCCCTGTGATCCAAAACTCATCGACCGGCTCTGATCGGTCAGGAGCAGGCAGCGCAGGTTGGTCTCGTCTTCAAACTTCTTGATGAAATACCGGTCGCTGCGTCCAAAGACCCGCCAGTCCACATAGCGTGGATCGTCGCCGGGGCTGTATTGCCGGTATTCGGTGAACTCGACGGAAAACCCGTGATAGGGGCTGCGATGAAGTCCGGACCAAAAGCCTTCGACGACCACCCGCGCGCGGAGTTCGAGGTTGCGGATGCGCATCAACGCCGCCGGTGACACCAGCGAGCCGCCTTGCTGGACCGTCGAACTCATCGGGACAGGGGCGCGGCAACGGCGCCGAGCAGGCGCTCGATGACATTCTCGACCCGGATCCCCTCGGCTTCGGCGCGATAATTGAGCAGCAACCGATGTCGCAAGGTGGGCTGCGCCAGGGCTTGGAGGTCGGCGACCGTCACGTGCGCGCGCCCTTGCAGGAGCGCCCGGGACTTGGCGCCCAGAACGAGAAACTGAGCCGCCCGTGTGCCGGCTCCCCAGGTCACCCAGTCATTGACAAACTGGGGAGTGCCGGTTTGTCGGGGACGCGACATCGCGGCGAGCCGAACGGCGTAATGGACCAAATCTTGGGCGATGGGAACCTGCCGGACCAGTTCGTGGAACCGCAACACGTCTTCGCCATGGAAGAGGGTTTCGATGGGTTCGGGGCGTCCGGCCGTGGTCCGCAGAATCACCTGCACTTCGTCGTGTTCCGATAAGTAATCCATCACGACATTGAACATGAAGCGGTCGAGCTGGGCTTCCGGAAGAGGATAGGTGCCCTCCATCTCGATAGGATTCTGAGTGGCGAGGACGAAAAACGGTTCCTCCAGCGGATGCCGGACGCCCGCCGCCGTCACTTGATGTTCCTGCATGGCCTCGAGGAGGGCGGCCTGGGTCTTCGGCGGCGTGCGGTTGATTTCGTCGGCCAGGATCATGTTCGCAAAGACCGGGCCGCGAACGAACGTCATGCGCCGCTCGCCGCCGGATTCCTGGAGAATTTCCGTGCCGGTGATGTCGGCGGGCATCAGATCCGGCGTGAACTGGATGCGCTGGAACCGCAGGTGAAAGATCTGGGCGATGGATTTCACCAGCAGCGTTTTCGCGAGCCCGGGGGCGCCGGTGATCAGACAATGTCCGCCGGCCAGCAGGGCGATCAGGATCTGCTCGATCACCTCGCGCTGCCCAACGATGGCTTTGCCGAGTTCGCGTTCGATGCGTTCGCGGCTGGTGGTCAGGCGTTCGAACGTTTCGCGATCCCGTTGGAAGGATTCAACGGGAGGGGGAGTGGGGTGAGACATGGGGAAATTCAGTGGTTTGGGGCTGGGTCAGTAATCAGTAATCAG
>CAYYSX010000063.1:14502-25300 GCA_964474315.1 uncultured Verrucomicrobiota bacterium
GTCATCACGTAAAAGATCAGGTTGATGCCGAGCGGATACGCGATCTTCTCGGAAAAGTTGCGGAAGTAATAATCGTTTTCGCCCTCGCGTTCCCAGCCATCGCCGTTGTCGGTGTTGTGCGCGGCGAAGACCATCATGCGTCGCTGATCGTCATAGATGACGCGGTGATGGACTTCCTGGGCGTCGTATCTCTCCCAAGTGACCCCGTCGTATTGGCTCCTGACTCCCAGGTCCACATTGGGCACCTGCCCCTTTGACTTGATCTCGAACACGCAATGATACACCGGATGATCCAGAGGCAACTCTTCGAAGCTCCGGTTCGGAAACACTTCGGCCATGACCTCCTCGACATTCGCCCATTCATTCTCCCCCCAGAAATCGTCGAACATCAGGAACCCGCCGTTGAGAAGATAGTCTCGCAACGCCACGACTTCCTCGTGGCTGAGGCTCAATCCCCCCGGTTCCACGATATAAAGGAAGGGATAGTTGATGAGGTCCGGATCCGTTAGGCGCAGAATACGGCCGTTTGGATCGACCTTCATCGAGGTCATTTGCTGCAGGCGGAAGGACAAGTTGAGGTCGCTGTCCGGAAGATCAGTTGCCCAACCACCGCGGCCCCAGCGGCCACCGCGATCGTATCGAATCCGGGCAAAGGTGAAGACATCTCCTTCGAATCCAGGCGCATTGGTCCAGTAAGGTGTGCCGGTGCTGTGCGATTCGACTTCCCGGGCCGTTCGGATCTCCCCGCCCACAGGGCCGCCCTCGTACCATCCCCGAAAACGCCGCTGAGCCATGACCAGCATGACCCCGGTGAGGAACAACACTCCCAGAATCAACCGCGCCTGTCGGGTGCGAAAAGCCATGGTGCGAAAGGGGAGACGGGGAGGCGACGTGTTCATGGGGGAAGCCGGTCAGTGAGTCATGGCGTAGAAGATGATGTTCACCCCGAGCGGATAGGCGATCTTCTCCGAAAAATTGTGGAAGTAGTAGTCGCTTTCGCCTTCGCGTTCCCAGCCGTCGGCCGTGTCCGTGTTGTGCAGGGCGAGCACCATGATGCGTCCGCGGTCGTCGAGGATCGCCCGATGATGCACCTCCTTGCCGTCCTCGCGTTCCCAGGTGATCCCGGTCTGTTCGCTCCTGATTCCCATTGAGACGTTGGCGACCTGGCCCTTGGACTTGATCTCGAACACGCAGTGATAGACGGGGTGACTGAGCGGAAGTTCGACGAATCGGTGCTGGGGCAGGGGCAGGACTTCCTTCATCACCCGCTCACAGTTCTCCCATTCGTTCTCACCCCAAAAGTCGTCCATCAGGAAGAACCCACCGTTCAGCAAGTATTGACGGAGGACCTCGATTTCCGGGTCGGTGAGATGCAGATTGCCCGGGGCCGAGGCGAAGAGAAACGGATAGTTGGGCAGTTCGGGATCGTTCAACCGAAGCAACCGGCAATCGGGATCGACTCGCATCGAGGTCATCTGCTGCAGGCGGAAAGACAAGTTGAGGTCGCTATCGGGAAAATCCGTGGTGTATCCACCGCCGCCCCGGCGACGACGGGAGGGGTCCTTGTCGTAGCGGAGCCGCGCGAACGTGAAGACGTCGGTTTCAAAACCGGGCGCGTTGGTCCAGGTCGGTGTGCCGGTGCTGCGGGAATCGACTTCCCGGGCGGTGCGGGTTCCTTCCGGAACGTAAATCTCGCCCCCGCCCCCGTAGCCGCCATAACCGCCAAACCCTCCGCGTTGGGCGAAGACCGCCCCGGTTAGGAGCATCACCAAGGCGACGATGGAAACGATGGGTTTCACTAGGGTGTGATCGGATTGTCCGGCGTCGAAGGAGAATCCGGTTCCGACAATTGCAGTAGCAGTTGCAGGGCCGCCCGGTTGCGCGGGGCTTCCTCCAGAGCCACCAACGTGTGTCGGCGCGCGGCCGTGGGGTCCGTCGGTTGATAAAGGCGGGCGAGTTGGAAGTGGACTGGGCCGGGATTCGGCGGGTCGAGACGAAGGAGCGTTGAGTAAGCGGAGATCGCTTCCGGAACGGCCCCCGCCTGCTCCGCGGCTTCCGCCAAATGCCGGTAGGGCGGGGGTACGAGAGGATTTACGGCCAAGTAGCGTTCGGCATTGCGGGTGACTTCGGGCCAATCCTGCGCAGCGGCGGCTAGCTCCATTAAGCGCAGATAGGCATCGGGCGCGGCCGGTTCTCGAGCGGCGAGCTGAGTCAGGACTTGTCGCTCGGCGTTGGTTTCGCCCAATTCCCGATGCACCCGGGCCAGCAGGGCTGAGGCATTCACGGGGCCGGGTTGCTGGGGGAACAGCTCGACCAACTTCAACAGGGGTGCCTTGGCCGCCTCCCAGTGCTTCCCCTCGACCAAGGATTGGGCCTGAAAATCGAGCGCCCAAAAATTGGTAGGACGCGCGGCCGACCATTTTTCCATTTCCGCATCGAAATCCTCCATCGCGATTCGCCGTCCGCTGGATTGGGCGAATTCAGGCCGCTCCCAAGCCAGTCCTGGCGCGAAGTCCTCGGCCTTTTTCCGGGCAAACGCCGCAAATTCCGTCTCCAACTGGTCCAGCGGCAAGGTGTGTTTCTCCAGTGCGTCGTTGATGAACATCCCCTCGTGGAGGTCGGATAGAATGGCATTGATTCCCTCCACGCCGAAGCGTTCCACCAGAAATTCCACCACGAGCGACGACTCGTAATAGGCGAATTGAAGGTGCCGCGGCGTTTTCGGCATCAGGAAGGCCGCGCTCAACCGGCCGATCGGCGTCAGGTCGTCGCCCAGGATCATTTCCCGGTACCGAGGCGTCAGCCGTTCGCCCCAAGCGGGATTCTCCTGGCGTTCCTCGAAGACGGAAAGGCCTTCGCTCAACCAGCGGGGCATCTTGTTTCGGGTCCGTTGGAGGGTGACGACGTGACAGAACTCATGCCACAGAACCGCCTCCCAGTTGACGGTACCGCCGGGATTGGTCGCCGGGCTGTTGGCGGTGACTACCCGCCCGAAGCAGACGCCGAGATACCCGGGATTGTCGGGCATTCCGAAGGTGCGTACGCCGAAATCCTTCGAGTCGGCAAAGATTTCCACCAACGTTGGTTCCGCGAGTGTGGCGTGGTACTTGGGCACCAAGACGGTTCTCGCCCGTTCCAGAAGCTCGAGGACTCTCGGCCCATAGATGGCGGCTTCACGGGAGTGCATTCGGACGACGAAGTGGGCGTTGGTCAGCGTCGTGTAATTCGTCATCGTGTCGTGCAGGGTGACGAGGTTGAACATGGCGACGTCGTAGCCATCCTTGGCGTGAACCTGCTGGGCTAGTTCCCAGCCTGCCGTTTCGTCTCCCAGCCGTAATAAGTCGTTGGCGAGCTGTGCTTTGGCGGGAAGGAAATTCGCATCGAAGGCCAGAGCTTCCCGCTGGAGTTCGGCCCCTTCCGCGAACCGGTATTTTTGCGACAGTTTGGTCCCCATCAAGTGGGGAACTCTCGGGTTGGTGGGCCAGAACTTCAGAGCCAGATCCCGGGCCGCCTGCTCGGCGGCAGGTTGATTCTTCAGATGAGCGATAATGGCCCGGTAAACAGCGGCTTCGGGATGAACAGGATTAACGGCTTCAACCTGGTCCAGAAGCTTCTCTGCACCCTCATAGTCCTCCGCATCGATCCGGCGGTCGGCCATCAACAGCAGGCTGGGGATGTGGCGGGGATTGATCTCCAGAGCCGCGGCGAGGGACGCGGCTGATTCCTCTCGATCGCTACCGGCAAACGCTCGGGCGCGGCCCAGATGCAGGTCGGCATCATTGGTATTTTGCTTAAGGCCCTCCTCGAATCGTCGTGCGGCCAGTGCGAAATCGTGTTTGTCCAGAGCCAGTTGGCCACTGGCCAAATAGACCTCCCGACGGTTTGGATCACTCGTGCGCGCCAACTCGAATACGCGATCCAATACCGTTTTGGCGTCCGCTCCCGAAGCGAGGGCAGCCTGTCCAAAAATCACCAAACTGGCGGCATCGCGGTAGCTCGAAGGCCGGGTGCCGACCAATTGGGTAATTTCCATGAGCTGGTCTCGGGCTCCTTCCACATCCCCGTTGGCGGCCAAAACATCGCGTCCCAGCCAGCGGACCCGGACACTCCGTGGTTCCCGGGCGAGCGCATTGGTCAAGGCGGTCTGAGCTTCCGGGTATCGTCCGGTGGTCAGCAGGCCTTCCATCAGGATCAGATGCCATTCGTCACCGCGTTCACCCGTGGCCAGCGCTTGCTGGGCGGAGTGGATGGCCGTGTCGTAGTGCCCGGTTCGCAGGGAGTTCCACGCTTCCGACGGCTCGGCGGCCTGACTGGCCCAGAGCAGGGTGAACCCCGCCAGCCAGGCTCGCCCGCCCACCCGAAGGCAAGAAATTCGCCAACAATGGAGTGGGAATGGGGAGATGCTCACAAGGAATTGATTGCCGCAGTTGGCCTGGGCTTCAAGCCGGCGGATTCCCGGGCAGACGATTCTCGGAGGGAATCGGTTTCGCGCCACTGGTGGATGGAAACGAGAGCCGGTGGGCCTTCCGTTCCGCACAAAAACAGAAAAAAGGCTGGGAGAATGGCCTCCATGAGCTGCAGAATCTCGTCGTGGAAGGTCGTGAAAAACGGGAACTTGGATTCATGAAGAGAAGTTGAAAAAGGTGGTTGACGCCCCACTTCTCCTCGTGGCAACCTCTTTCCACACACGGAAACTATCTGGTCTCTCATGAATAAAAACCTCCTCGCCCTCTCTGCGGCGGCGGCCTCGGCGCTGGCCTTTTCGGCCACGGCGGCGGTCAGTTCAAACATCGTTGGGTACGTCAAGTTGAACCTGGCGACAGGTTACAACCTCGTGTCCAATCCGTTGGACAACACCAATCCGAACGGTAACACCATCGGCTCGTTGTTCGGTTCCATTGACTGTGCGGTTTCCCGTTGGACGGGATCTGGATTTGCCACTTCGGACATCGTTACCGGAGCGGGTGTGGTCAGCGGTGACGACTTTGTCCTGGCCCCTGGTGAATCCGTTTTCGTCAATGTGACGGCTCCTGCGTCGGTCACCCTCGTCGGTGAAGCCTTGATCGGAACCCAGGCCACTGCGGTTGGCGCCGGCAACAACTTTGTGGCGTCGAAAATCCCTCTCTCGGGGACCTTTACCGATCTGGGACTGGCGCCGAGCGATGGCAGCACGGTCTCGACCTGGAATGGATCGGCTTACGTCACCTACGACTATGTCGAAGGTGTCGGATACATTCAGCCCGAGCCCACCGTTGCGGTCGGTCAAGGTTTGGTGGTGAACGCGCTGACGCCGTTTACCTGGACCAAGACGTTCACCCCAGAGTGAATCACCATCCAACCCCAAGACTGCTTCTGTCTGAAACATTACACCAACCATGAACAAGTTCCTCCTCACGACCCTTGGCCTCGTCGCTGTTCTCTCAGTGAATGCCCAAGGTGTTTTCAATGCCAGTAACAATTTTACGCCGGAAGGTGCCACCCGAGCGGCCTTCGTTTATGATCTCGATGGCGAAACCGCCTTGGCCAAAGCCAGTGGCCGGGTTCAAATCATCAACGCTGCTTCAGGTGAGACATTGTCACCTGGTGGCGCGGAAGGGGTCGCATTTGCGCTTGATGGCCGGTTCTTTGTCAACGGTCTAGAAGTTCCGGGAACACCAGCCGGTGGATCTGCGGACATCATTGTTCGCGCTTGGGATTCTACTACAGGGGCGACGTGGGACAATGCGTTGAGTCGCGCTGAAGGTCTCATCACGGTAACTGGCCTGGGAGGCGGGCCTACGCCGCCGGCGACGTTCGCTCAAAACTCGAACTTTGTTGGTCTCCAGCTTGAGCTTGTTCCCGAGCCTTCGACCATCGCTCTGGCAGCGCTGGGCGTTGCTGGCCTGTTCTTTGTGGCTCGCCGCAAGAACTAAGTTTTTCCTTGATCACAAGCCGCTCTGGCAACAGAGCGGCTTTTTGCATTTAACGGCAGAAGTGCCACATAAGCTGGCCGGATTTCAGTAGCGCCCTGCATTCTCGTAAGCCGAGTGCTCCTCTTGATGAAGCTTTCCGGTGTTCCGAGAATCCTCTCGCGGTAGAGACCCGATTCTCCGACGCTTGCCACCCGGCCGATGGAGAACGATCAGCCTGCCCAACCAGCCACGCCAGCTTGGCCGGAACGACTGCTGGCTCGACTTTCTCGGGAAACCACTTCCGGCCGGTTTATCCCTCAAATCGATGGGCTCCGCTCGGTCGCGGTGCTATCCGTGTTTCTCTTCCATCTGGACGCCCAGTTGAAAGCCGTCCACGTTGCCGATCCACTGAGTCAGGGGATTGTTTCGTTGGTGCGACGGGGGTATTTAGGGGTTCCGATCTTTTTCGCGATCAGCGCCTTCATCGTCGGACTACCCTTCGCCCGCTACTGGCTGACCGGATCCGAACGGGTCAACGTGAGGCGATTCTATCTTCGCCGGCTTACCCGGCTGGAGCCTCCCTACATCATCAACCTGCTGGTCCTGTGGCTCGTCGGCGGTCTGCTGGGCCGATGGCTATTGACTGAAAAGATCCCCGGTTTACTCGCCAGCCTGACGTATCAGCACAATCTGCTGTTCGGTTACTTCAGCACGGTGAACTCGGTCACCTGGTCGCTGGAGATCGAGTTCCAGTTCTATCTGCTGGCTCCACTGCTAGCCTGGGTTTTTGCTCTGCCCTCGGCCGTTTGGCGTAGAGGGATCATCCTCGGAGTGACGTTGGCCGTCGTCCTGTTTCGCGACCTGGAGAGCCGGCGCGTCGAACTCTCATTGATCGGTCAGATCGAGTACTTCGCGGCCGGTTTTCTCCTGCTCGATGTCTATTTGACCGGTTGGAAGTCAGGTCCACCGGGACGGGTGGCTTGGGATTGGGTGGGACTGATTGCCTGGCCCGCTTTTTTCCTGGCCTCACGGATTGGTCCGACGGAGATACGCCAGTTGGTACTGTTTACCCTCCTGTTGCTCGCGTTGCTGGGTTCCCTGGGTGGAATAGCTCTACCCAGGCTCTTCGGGAACCGCTGGGTCTGCACCTTCGGCGGCATGTGTTATTCGTTCTACCTGTATCACCAGTGGTTGTTAGCTGCCACCACACCGGTGCTGGAAGAATGGATCGAGGGAAGTCGGCCATACTGGACAGAGCTGTTGATTCAGACCGCGATTCAACTGCCGCTGGTGACGGCCGTTTCAGCGCTGCTGTTTGTGTGGGTCGAGAAACCCTTCATGCGCCGTGACTGGCCCCAGCGGCTCCTGGCTTGGTGGAAAGTTCGGCGAAAGGGCTGACCGCCGATGACCCCTCTCCATCATCGATGAGGACCCAACTGGGACGGCTGGATCCTGACCTTTGACTTCCCGCATCGCATCACCACGATCTGGCATGCGGAGCTGGTTTCCCGGGTGGGCCATCGCTACGCGATCCGGAATACACCGTGGAATCGGCCCTTCAAGGCCGCGGTTCTTCGCTGACCTTTGGGTCCAACGCCGACCCCGGTGCGTTATCGGGACTCCGGCCAATGTCGTGCTCCAGTAGCTCCCTGGCTTCATTCCTACCGCCACAGCGAGATTCCTGCTCGGAACACGCTGCTGCGTTCGTTATAGCCGAGCAGGCTTTCGCCGTAGCCGATGAAGTACTGGAGATCCGCATAGATCGCCAGATTCCTTCCTCCGAATTGAAACAGCGGGTAAGTGAGGTCGATCTGGGCATTAGCGCGATTGAATCCATTGCCAATGTGGCTCATCACCGCCAGTTGGATTCCGTCCGTCCATCCCAGCATGCCGCGCAACTGGACATAACCATAATAATTCGCGATATCCGGGTTGTCATCCAAGCTGCCGACATAGGTCCATACCCGCGGGGCAAACTGGACATGAAATTTGTCCGTATTACCGAAATAGAACGTGGGCATCACATAGAATATGTTCAGCGAACGGGAATCGAGACCGTCTTGGCCGTTCGATGCGTGCTGTAGGCCGCCCTGAAGATCCATGGTGAACCAGTCCGCCCATTGATGCCGGTCCACCCGCAGCCATTGATAGAAAAACTCGGGCTTATATGAGCTGTCATAGAACGGGGCCGAGGGGGCACTGATGTCCCACAGTGAGGTCTGGGTGTAGGCAAAATACAGGTTGGCCAAGGCCGGCGCCTTTCGCACCAGCCAGCCCGGATCATCGATGTCCGCGTTGAGGATTCGGTACTTGAAGCTGATCTGGAACTTCACGTTGGGATCCTCCCAGCCGCCAACGACGTACATCGGTTCGTGCGGAAAGAAATGCTCCCGGAAAAACTGCAATGCCATGGACTCCTCTCGCAAGGGCCGCGGCCCCCATCCGGCGTCGGCGTCGTCCGAGTGCGCCGTGGCGGAGGGTGGAACCTCCCCCGAGGCCGGTTCCTGCCCGGTCAAGGCGAGGCTGAGCCGTTGGTTCGGCGCTTCCATCAGGGTCAGTCCCACTTCCTTTCCGGGACGATCCGGTAACGGAACGACATAAGACTGTCGGACGAATCCGCCCGGTGGAAGCGTTACGTCCGCTGGCATTGAGGTGACCAGCCGACGCAACGTCACTTCCCGCGCGACGCCTCCTACGATCAACTGAGCCGCCAACTCATCGGGAAACTGATAGGCCAACGGGGCGTCGCCCGGGTTGAGGACGACGACCCATACTTGAAGGGGACCACTGGCACGGTTGGTGGACGGCTGCAAGAGCGGCGAAAGGGTGGCGCCGTTTGCGTGGGAACTTAGGCCGCTCAGCAGCAGCAAAGTTGTGGTGAACCAGTGAAGGCAGTTCAATCTCACGGCCCGACCGTTGCGCATTACCGAGGGGGCGGAAAGCCCGTAGTCGCCCGGCGGTGGTGGGTTGGTTACCGTCACCGCACCATGGCCACGGCCGCCCGCTTCCTTCCGCAGCCTCTCCACTTTCGTGAAGCATCGCTGGTGGAGACGCTGGTCCGGCTGCGTGATCCGCAGGCTCGGTTCGCCTGGACCGTGGAACAGGCCCGCCGTCGTCCGCCTCTGCCGGATGCGCTCCGTACGGATGTGTACCGGGTCGAGGGATGCCAGGTCCGGCTGTGGTGGATTCCGGAATGGCGCGATGGACGTGGGTGGTTTCAGACCGACTCGGACGCCCTGACGCTACGCGCCATGAGTGGATTGCTGTGCGATCTGGCCAGCGGGGCGACCGCGGAAGAACTTCGTTCCTGGCAGCCCGAATTCCTGGAGCGGCTCGGCCTGTTGCGCCAATTGGCGGAAAGCCGAAGGGCCACCGTCTGGCGGGTGGCGGAGAAGATCCGGACGTTTGGAGAACAAGCCACCCGCGCAACCTGAGCCAGGAATCCGACCCGACCATGAACCCCGGTTCACGCCCCACGCCTCACGCTGCATCTCTGCCATACTTGGATGCCCACAACCACCTGCAGGACGAACGGTTCGGGGGCTGCCACGAGACCCTCCTGGCCGAGGCTGTGGCGGCGGGCGTTGGCGGAATGGTCGTCAACGGTTCGTGCGAATCCGACTGGTCCGCGGTGGCGGCTTTGGCGG
This sequence comes from uncultured Verrucomicrobiota bacterium, assembly GCA_964474315.1. GTDB lineage: Bacteria > Verrucomicrobiota > Verrucomicrobiia > Limisphaerales > UBA9464 > UBA9464. Next base: position 24,041 of record CAYYSX010000063.1, read on the forward strand.
AGCGGCATGCGGAAGTCATTCCCGCCTTTGGATTGCATCCGTGGTATCTCAGGGAGCGCTCAACGACCTGGCTTCCGACGCTGCGGCACTGGCTGGCAACGGTGCCGGGGTCGGTGATCGGTGAAATCGGCCTCGACCGTTGGATGATCGACCAACCGGAACGCTGGCGACGGTATCGCGATGGAGCAACGCTGAACCAGGCCGAGCCACCCGGACTGGCCGAACAAGAAGAGGTCTTTGTCGTGCAGTTGAGTCTGGCGGTGGAACTAAACCGGCCGGTTAGCATTCATTGTCTGCAAGCCTTCGGGCGCCTGCTTGAGCTTCTGAAGGCGGGGCCAGGCCTGCGGCCGGGCTTTCTCTTACATAGCTATGGCGGACCGGCCGAGATGATTCCGGCGTTCGCCAAGCTGGGAGGTTATTTTAGTTTCCCCGGCTATTTTTTGCAGGAGCGCAAGGCGCGTCAACGAGAGGTGTTTCGACAGGTGCCCCCCGAACGACTGCTGGTGGAGACGGATGCTCCAGACCAGCTCCCGCCGCAAGAATTTCAACGCGTGGCGCTCCGGAGGCCAAGTGGCCAACCACTCAATCACCCTGCCAACCTGGCCGCCATCTATTCCGGCTTGGCGACGTTTCTGGCGATCCCGTTGGAAGAGCTGAGCCACCAGGTGGCAAGGAATTTTCAGAGCCTCTTTTGCCTCCAGCCCGCATCATAAAAAATCCCATCATCGGAAGAGAAAATCACTCCAAGCGGATCGCCCGTTGGATGCGGATGGCCGGGTCGAGCTGTTGGCCATTGGCCGGGCTTTCCTGGATCTTTTTCACGACGTCCATTCCCTTGCTCACCCGGCCAAACGCGGCAAATCCCTGGCCATCCGGATTGCGCTTCCCGCCAAAATCGAGCTCCGGTTGATCTCCGATGCAGATGAAGAAGTCATGCTGAGCGGAGTCTGGCGTATCGCGGGCCATGGAAAGGGTCCCGTCGCGGTGCTGGAGTCTGGTATCGCGCGTTCGCTCCAGGAGGATGGAGGGATAATAATCATTCGTCCGAGCCGGATTGGCCCGGGCTTGGATGACGGCGATCTTCACCTGATTCGTCGGTTGGTTGCCGGCGGTGACGGTGCGGAAAAAGCTGCCGTCAGCGAACAGGCCGTCGTGGACGTAGCGAAGAAAGTTGGTGACCGTCAGCGGCGCAGCGCGGGTGTCGAGTTCCACTTCGATGTCTCCTACTGCCGTTTGAATCAAGACCCGGGGCTGGTCCGG
>CAYYSX010000064.1:0-12923 GCA_964474315.1 uncultured Verrucomicrobiota bacterium
TGTCGTCTGGGGACAGACGACTCTACAAGGTGGGAAGGGACGGTTCATGGAGAGGAAAGATCAGGAATTCTCAGCAACCAGTCGGGGCCACTGGTCGGACAGAAAGCGGCGAACTTGAGGTTGCTCTGGAGCCATCTTCTTGAGCTCTGGCAAAGGAACCATCAACGCCCAATCCAACTGCTGTTCCTTCAGCACCCGCCGATTACCGCGAACTCGGGCCGCGCGATACCAACGATGGATCAGGAGCAATGCCCGGTGGGGATTCGCGCGTACCACTTCGGCCAGCCAACGCTCCCCGGCTTGAAGCGAGACCCGCAAGTGCGCGGCATCCTTTCTCCCTTCCTGATTGAAGACGCGAAGGGCGTGGAGCTTGGCCAGGCAGAGGGCAGTCGGATGAAGAATGCGAATGATCCCGCCGTTGATCGGAACCTGGACCGAAATTTCGTCCGGTTCTGTTTCCAGTCCAGGAACGTTGGACAGGCACTCGACTTCCAGCGTACGCCCGAGCCAGGAGCCCCGAATCACCGCGGTCAACACGGTCATTTCATACTGACTAGGATACCGGATGGAACCGGCCAACTTCCGGTTCACCGCGGCGGCTTCATCCTGACTGGCCACCAGGTCGAGGTCCCGGCTGACCCAGGTCCCCAAACCAAATCGGGTCGCCCAGAAGGCCACTGCCTGCCCGCCGCAAACAATCGGCTCCAGCTCCCCCGTCGTCAGCGAGGCGACCAGCGGTTCAATCTCCTCCCAGCTCCAGCTCGCAGCGCCATTCGTCATCGATGAGGTTGGGGAGGTTTGGTTCCAGGACCGGCCAGGGCCAGGCGCCGTTGATCCCGCTTGCTTCAAGGGCCAGGCGTTCCGCTGCCTCGGCCTGCTTGTAGCGGCCGATTTCGGTCAGGCGGTCCTCGCTGTTCGTTCCCTCGTTCACGATTCGATCATCGGGTCGATGGCGTCACCAACAAGGAATTCTTGCCGGAGTTCCGCATGGGTCGGCTTACTGCTAGGTCCGTGGGATGGGCAACGCTCGGCTCGTTCGGAGTCTCGGCTTCAGCCGGCGGAGACGTCTCTTGGCGCGAGCGGCTTGAAGATGAACCGCGCGCCGGAGAAGCCACCGCTCCGCCGCCTAAAGGCGGTACTCCGAACCTTCCCGAACCTTCCGCGGGGCGTGCGTTCTGCGGTCTCCTCTTGAAGGCGAATGGGGATTAGCGGGGAACAGCCAGCTACCGATCCCACGGGTCCACCCCATTGTCGAGATGTGAGGTGCGTTGGGCCAGCCACCAGATGTCTTTGTGGTTCGGGACTCTCCCGTCATCGAGACGGCTGTAGTCGGTGATCTTTGCCGCCAGACCCGACCGGCCGGGACGCGGCGGCTGCACCCATTTGTGGACTTCGGCATGACCGTCGAGGAAGGAGAACGCTCCGGCGTTGTTGTGGAATCCCGCCGGGAAATCGACCCAGCCCTGTGAGGCCGTGGCGGCGAAGCTGTCCGGCATGCGGACCCCGAACCCGCCGTCATTGATGCTGGCCGGATGCTCGTCGGTGAAAACGAAGATCTGGGTAGGCCGCACCACGTCGGGCTCCTTGGCAAAGACCCGCCACTTGCCGCCAGGGTCGGTGGCTGAACCCTGCCGAGCCGCATCAAGCCAGTGTCCGTAGGTGGGTCCGCCCGTGGACCACGTTCCCACCGCCTGGCTCGCAGCAACGCTGCGGATGCGCGGTACTCTTCCGACGTTGGGCCGCCTGACGGTGGTCCAGTCGGCTGGGCAGCGGTAAATGCCGGGACTTTTGGTGTAAGGACCGAGCACCGCGGTTTTGGGGTCGAGAAGGGTCTGGGGATCCCAGTTGGAGGCGTTGCCATCCACGAAGTCCACGCTGCCTCTCACCCATCCGTCACCGCTGTAGGTGTTGGGCATGTAGCTGCCGCGGTGATCGTCGGCATAGAGCTGAAACGCCAGTTGGAGCTGCTTCATGTTGCTCATGCACTGGGTGCCATGGGCCTTGACCTTGGCTTTGCTGAGCGCCGGCAGCAGCATGCCGGCCAGAATGGCGATGATGGCAATGACCACCAGCAGCTCGATCAAGGTGAAGCCCGCCTGGGATCGTGAACCGGGCGCTGACGGGATGGCTTTCATGAGGTTCACGAGGGACTACTCCGGTTGGCTTCGTCCGGCAACGCGGATGTTGGGTGAATGCAGGATGGGTGCATCTTGGATTGGTCCTTACCGCAACGGCGATGGGGAGACGGAAGCTCCAAAAGCCAAGCTCCAAATAAGTTCCAAAGACCCAAACTCTCAACTCCTGGGTTCCGTTCGAACCGTCCCTGGGAGGGAGGTCTTGGGAGGATTGGGCACCTGGACGTTGGAGCTTGGAAGTCATCCTCCTCTATCCAGCCGGGCGCATCGCCGCCACCAAGGCCGGAAACCGACAGTCGCTGCAGAGCGGTCCGGCCGGTTCGCAGAAGTCCCGGATGATTTGCAGCAACCCTTGTTGCGCGCCCGCCGTGCGGGGGATCCGTGGCGTGGGACCGCCGAACAACCGCGTCCGCGCATGACGCAGCACCGCATTGTCCTGTCCGGCCGGCCACGCGAAGTACCGTTCCTCGACCCGCCGGACCCATCCCGCGTCGTTACCGGTGCGCGCACGGGCCAGCAGCCAGGGTAAGACCACGTTGACGGCCAAGTCCGTCGTCCGCCCCGGTCCCAGGAAAGGCCGGACGCCGTCTCCGGGAGCGGATCGCAGGGTCCAATGCCGGGACCAGAATCCCTCCGGTTCAGCCGGCGGCTGGAGCAGTTCCAGCAGCGCTCCGGCGGCCTTCCGTCCCAGCGGGTGTTCGGTGACCAGCCAGGTTTGCAGGCGTCCGGGAAGCGTTCCTTCCGCACGCCACCGGGCCGCCAGCGCGAGCCGACGCTGGGGATGGTTCGCAGGCCGGATTCCGGCCCGCCGCCATACTGCGGGCGGAAGTACCAGGTCGGCCCACCGGTCCCGTTCACGCCACCAACAGTCCCACAGCCGCTGCAAATGAGCCGCTCCCGTGGGTGGGGCGGGCGGCTGGGTGGGGAGTAGCCCGGCCATGCCGAGCAACCGGGCTTCCCAGATCAGCCGGTCGTCGGGAGGAAGGTCCGCGGCGAGTTCCGCCACTCGCCGCATGGGCCAACCGTTGTGCCGGTAACCGAGGGCCGTGAACAGTCCTTCCCACAACGCTTGGTCCCAGCCGGCGTGTCGCGCCCGAATGAGCAAATCCGTGGCCTTGCGCTGGAGCCGATCGCGCGCCGCCTCTTCCAACAGAGTAGCCACCGTGGAGTCGGGAACCTCCCTCAACGGCGCACAGCATCGGCCCAGCGTTCCCGGAGGCAGAAGGCTCCGAGCCTCATTTTCCAACCAGGGGACCAATTCCTCCAACGGCGCATCGAGAAAGGGTTTGAGCTCCAGCACCGGCGGATGGTCCGTCCGCGCCACGCCTTCCCACACCACGTGCAGGATCACCCGGCCATAGGCGGGATTCCCGGAATGGCGATGTCCGCGCCACCCGGCCATCGCCCGATCCAATTCGATGTCGCCCGTCACCGCCGGCTCATCACCGAACTGCACCACGGCCTGGCGGAAATCGGGACCGGCCTCGCGATTCCAGAAGCCGGGATGCAGAATCCGCACCGTCCGTCCGTCGAGCGTGGTCAGGCGGTCCCGGCGGAGACGTTGGTGTCGCCAGACCTGTTGCAGCCAGCGTTCCGGAGGCGGATCGGACGATTCCTGGAAGGGCAACGATGGGCCAGCCAACCTTCGCCAATGAGCATAAAAACCGGTGGGGAAAGACGACATGTCACCGTCCATTTTGCCGGCCGCCACCGGGATGCAAGCCCGCCGTCTGACGAAATTTAGTGAGGCTTCCGGAGGTTCGTGAGGCGTGGGGCGTGACGGGTAGTTTGTGCTCAACGGTCCGCCTCCTCCTTGGGGTTTTCCACTTCCGACTTCCGCGTTCCGACTTCCGACTTCGGCCAAGAGTGCCCTGCCGTCCGCCACCACCCGAGCGGCATCCGCTGGCGGCTGCCTTCGTTGGCCAACCCGGGAATCTCCTGCAACTGTCCGCCGAATTGTGGGTTGTATCCCGCGTGAACGATCCGAAACCTTCCGCTGTCAACGTTCGCCCGCCGACATGAACCGCGCTGTTTCGCTACTGACCTTCTGGACCCTGCTGCTCACGGCATCCGGACCTGCGGCTCTGGGTGCGTCCGACGGCGAACCCACGGAGATTCCCGCGCCGGATCCCCGGCGTGACGCCACCGTGCTGGCCGTGGAACGGGTGTTGCCCAGCGTCGTCAACATCGCCACCCGCACCTGGGTGGAGCGGGAGCATCCCTACGAACGCCTCTGGCGCCAGTTCTACGGCTACCAGCGCAAGCCCGAGGCCAGCTATAGCCGCGGCTCCGGCGTGGTCGTTAACGAGGACGGCTATGTCCTGACCAACACCCACGTGGTGACCGATGCCGACGACATTTGGGTCCAGTTTTTCAACGAGGAAGATCCCATCCCTGCCGAGCGCGTCGTCCTGTCGCGGTCCAAGGATGTCGCCATCCTCAAGCTCAAACCCAAGACTCCGCGCAAATTCCGGGCGGTCCCCTTTGCCCCCGACGACGACCTGCTCCTGGGTGAAACCGTTATTGCCCTGGGTAACCCGTTTGGCTTGGGCGCCTCGATTTCCAAGGGAATCCTGAGTTCCAAGAAGCGGCGTCCCGACACCGACCTGGCGGCCGGTGAAGCACTCGACATCGCCGACTGGCTTCAGACCGACGCTTCGATCAATCCCGGTAATTCGGGCGGACCCCTGATCAACCTCCGCGGGGAACTGATCGGCATGAACGTGGCGGTGTTGAATCCGTCGTTTTCCCAGGGCATCGGGTTTGCCGTTCCGGTTAAGCAGATCAACCTCGCTCTCGCGGAAACCCTGAGCGGGGTTTCGGTGGGGGGATACTGGTTCGGGGCGCAGTTGAGCGGCATTCACCCGCCCCTTTTCGTCCAATCCGTCCAGTCCAACAGCCCGGCTGCCGCGAGCGGACTGCGCCGGGGAGACGCCATCCTACAGCTCGACGACCAGCCCGTCGCCAGCCTGATCGACTTCAACCGCGAACTCGTCCGCGCTCGAGACGATCGCGACGTGGTTTTGAAAGTGGCGCGCGGCAAAGACGTGAAGACTCTCAAGGTCCGTTTGGTGGATGAACGGGCGTTCTTCAACAACGACATCCTGTGGAAACGACTGGGGTTGCGGGTGCGGGCGGCCAGTCCGGGCAGTTTTTTGGTGGAGTCGATCGAACGCGGAGGCCCCGCCGCGCAAGCCGACGTGCGGGCCGGCATGGCCATCACCGCCGCGGATGGCCAGCGAGTGGACTCCGTCGTGCAACTGGCCAAGACCGCCTACACCAAGGCCGGAGGAGACACCCTGTTGCTTAGTTTGGTCTGGGGCGAACGGCGGGGTCCCCTCATGTATCGCTCCGAGGGCAATGCAGTGGTGAAGCTGCGATGATCGGCGTGTCGAGAGCGCGGAGGGGCGACCCGTGGGGGGAGCGTTCCGGAAGACAGAAGGTGACGTATCCTGGCCCGATTCAAACCGGTTCTTATTAGCGTGCGTCGCAGGCAACCCCCTGCCAGCCTGAAGTCATGGACTTGGCCCGATACGCGTTGGTCCTGTGCGTTATGATGACCTTGGTTCCCTCCTCCTTGGCCGACGATTCCCGCGCGCGTCCCAGCCCGTGGTCCACTCGTTCGGCGGTTTTCGCGCCGCGGGCCATGGTCTGCACCAGTCACCCGCTGGCGACCCAGGCGGGCGTGGAGATCCTACGGGCGGGCGGATCGGCGGTCGATGCGGCCGTGGCCGCCAACGCCTGTCTCGGACTGATGGAGCCTACCGGCTGCGGGATCGGCGGGGACTTGTTCGCCCTGGTGTGGGATCCGGCCACCCGACGGCTTCATGGGCTCAATGCCAGCGGACGGTCGCCCCGCGCCATGACCCTGGAATATCTCCAGCAACAGGGGGTGAAGTTCATCCCTTCCTATGGCCCGCTGCCGGTGACGGTGCCCGGCTGCGTGGACGGATGGTTCACGCTCCATGCCCGGTTCGGCCGAAAACCGATGGCCACCAACCTGGCGCCCGCCATCGCCTATGCCCGCGAGGGGTTCCCCGTGTCCGAGGTCATTGCTCAGGATTGGGCCTATAATCTGGAGAAAATTGGGAGCTATCCCCAGGTGAAGGAAGTCTATGCACCCGAAGGTGCCGCTCCGCGCGCCGGCCAGCGTTTCCGCAATCCACAGCTCGCCGAGACGTATGCGAAGATTGCGGCCGGGGGGCGGGATGTCTTTTATCGCGGAGAGCTGGCCCGGACGATCAGTGCTTTTCACCGGCAGCAGGGAGGGTTTCTAAGCGAACAGGATTTTGCCGAACACACTTCGACTTGGGTGGATCCGGTTTCCACTCATTATCGCGGGTACGACGTCTGGGAGCTCCCGCCCAATGGACAGGGCATCGCCGTGTTGCAGATGCTCAACCTGCTGGAAGGATTCGACCTCTCGTCCTTTGGCTTTGGCAGTCCGGCGTACCTGCACACGCTGGTCGAGGCTAAGAAACTGGCGTTCGCCGACCGGGCACGTTGGTACGCCGATCCGGACTTCTTCCAGACGCCGGTCAAGGAACTGCTATCCAAGGAATATGCCGCCCGCCGGCGGGCGTTGATCGATCCGGAGCGAGCGGCGATGGGTGATGATCCCGGAATCCCGGCTCTGCGCACCAGTGATACCATCTATCTCTGTGTGGCTGACGAACAGGGAATGATGGTCTCGCTGATCCAAAGCAATTACCGGGGCATGGGCAGCGGGATGGTTCCGCCCGGACTGGGGTTCTCCCTCCAGGACCGCGGTGAAGCCTTCGATTTGACCCCCGGCCGCCCCAACACCTATGCGCCGGGCAAGCGACCGTTCCACACCATCATTCCGGCGTTCGTCACCGTAGGAGGAGAACCCTTGATGGCGTTCGGAGTCATGGGCGGCGACATGCAACCGCAGGCGCACGTGCAGGTCCTGGTGAACCTGATTGATTTCGGCATGGGCCTGCAGGAAGCCGGCGATGCCCCCCGGGTGTATCACACCGGATCGAGCGATCCCAATGGCTTGGAGATGAAGGAAGGGGGCACGTTGAGCCTGGAGCATGGCTTCGCGACGACGACGTGGGACGAACTGGCCCGCCGGGGCCACCGCTTTGGCAAGGTCAGCGCCGGATCCTTCGGGGGGTATCAGGCCGTGATGTGGGACCGAACCAACCGGGTTTGGATCGGCGCCTCCGAGTCGCGCAAAGACGGCCAGGCGGCGGGGTACTGAGGGCCAAGGTGCCGGCTGGCCGTTCGCATCGATTCCGGAGCATAGGCGTTATGCTGATCGTGGTCTGGGTCTGATGCGACCTCATCCCATCCAGGCTGAGGATCCCAGCCGGACGAAGTAAATATCCGACTTGTGGCATTCCAATCATGCGGTTCAGCGTCGTTCGTGGGCCTGCGTGAGTTTTCCCGTTCCGATCATCCGTTTCCGGACTTTGTGGTCATTGGCGCGGCCAAGTCGGGCACCACCACGCTCGTTCAGTATCTGGCGCGGCATCCGGACGTTTGTTTTTCTCAGGCCAAGGAACCGGAAATACTACGGTGGGAGGTGACCGAGGAAAAGGCCCGGCGAACCTACACCAAACTGTTAGCCGCCGGCACACCAGGCCAACTCCGAGCCGAGGGATCGACTTGTTATACCGGTTGGTCTCATTGGCGGAATGAACCGACGGAATCGAAACTGGCCGCGCCGTCCGATCCGGAGTCAGCCGTTTCCGAGATGATGCGGGAGATCGGCGAGACGGCCCGGAGGCTGGCCGGCTTCACCCCTCGAGCGCGGCTGATCTACCTGGTGCGTCATCCGGTGGACCGTGCTTATTCCCAAGTCCATTACAACACCCGGCAAGCGCCGACTCCGGTGGACTTTGAAACCGCGATCCGGCTGGATCCGCGGTATATCCAAGTTAGTCACTATGCCGACATCTTGCGTTGTTACTTCAAGTGCTTTCCTCGCGATCAGTTCCTCTTCATAAGACTGGACGCGCTGGCGAAAGATCCGGCGGAAGTGCTGGATCGGGTGCAGGCGTTCCTCGGCCTGTCTCGTCAACCCGGGCTGACGGAGCAGACGGTATTTCTCAACGAGGGCCAACACCACCGACTCCGGCGGACTCTCTCCCATCGGCTGCGGGCGGTTCCGGGTTATGCTCGGATCCGGAGACTATCGCCCCCATCATTTCGGGAGCTGCTCTTCCAGTTGCTGAAGCGGTCGCCGCTTTCCCGGACGACGGGTCCGGCGCCGATGCGACCGGAGACCCGGTTACGACTGCTGGAACATTTTGCGGAGCCGAACCGCGAGTTTCACGAGCTGACCGGAATCGACGTCAGCGGGTGGGACAAGTGAGTCAGGCGGACGAGCCGTCCGCGCTCCGGCCTTGATTCCCGACGGAGAACAGGTGTGCTTCCCGATCGCGGAAGGGCGAGGTCGATTTTTGTCGTCGGAACGGACGAATGGGCGTTTTCTCTTGGGCGATCCCGTATGAACTCGTTCCCTGACTCAGCCGGGCGTCCCGCCCGTGCCTTCACCTTGATCGAACTGCTGGTGGTCATTGCGATCATTGCCATTCTGGCCGGCATGATTCTTCCCGCCCTGTCCAAGGCCCGCGACCGCGCCTTGCTGGTGAACGACCTCAGCGGTATTCGCCAGGTGATGACCGCGGCGCATCTGTTTGCCGCGGACAACACGGATTTCCTTCCCTACCCGAGCTGGGGTTATCCGGCCGAGCGCGACAACTGGTGCCACGCCAAAGCCATCGTCGATGGGGCCGGCCGGGAAGACTTGGTCACGATTTCCAACCAGGTGGAGTCCTTCAAGAAAGGTCAGTTGGCTCCCTACCTCGGCACCGTGAAGCTGTTGACCTGCCCGAAGGATCTGGCCGAGCGGGGATCGGCCAAGGGCAAGGCCGATTTCCGGCGGCGGCAGATCAAGATCTGCAGCTATGTGTGGAATGGCTCCATCATCGGATTCGCTTCGCCGCCGGCGGCCGTGACCACGTCGCTCTACAAACTCGGCGCCCTCCGCCCGACCGGCATCCTCATGTGGGAAGGGCCGGAGAGCGAGGAGCAGTACCTGTTCAACGACGTGGGGAACCATCCGCACGAGGGGATTTCCCAGCGGCACGGCGGTGGGCGCCGCCCGAGGGACCAGAAGGAATTTGTCGGCGGAGTGGCACCGGTGGGGCGGCTGGACGGTTCGGCGGCCGCCTTGAAAATGCAGATCTGGTTCTCACCCGATTTCGCGGGGAGGGCGATCTGGCCGGCCACACCCAATCCGGTCGGCCCCAACGATTGTTGGTATAATCCCGGGTCCAGGAATGGAGTGAATTGAGAGGCGGGCGGGCGAAAGCTCAAAGCTCAAAGCTCAAAATTCAAGGCACCAAAGGAATCCCAAGCTCCAAGCTTCCGCCCGATCCGCCCGGGAGAGCGCTTGGTCTCAGCCCTCCCCGTCGAGCGGCACGACGAACCGGGGAACACGGGGTTTCCTTTGAACTCAGAACTCAGAACTCAGAACGGGGATTGGGATTTCCTTTGGGCTCGGCTTCCGCTTTTTCAGGATCAATTCAAGAGGCGCCCGGTCGGCCCGTCCTTGCTCCAGGGAACGGGTAATCGCACCTTTGGCGCAGATGCGGTTTCTGTTTGTGGGAGACATTGTGGGGGAGCCAGGACGCCGAGCCGTACGCGTATTGCTGCCTCGGCTGCGGGAGCGGCATCGGCTCGATTACGTGGTGGCCAACGGGGAGAACTCCGCCGGAGGCGCGGGCATCACGCCCGGCACGGCGCAGGAGATCTTCGCCGCCGGGGTGGATGTCATCACCACGGGTGATCATCTTTGGGATCACAAGGAGGTGACGCAGCTCCTTCAGGATGAACCTCGATTTCTCCGTCCGGCCAACTACCCGGCATCCGTTTCCGGGCGCGGCGCGTGCGTCGTGACCCGCCCGGGACGACCGCCATTCGGTGTGTTGAACCTTCAGGGACGGACGTTTATGGCCGCCTTGGAGAATCCCTTCGCCGTCGGCATGGCTGAAGCGGAGCGGCTAAGAAAGGAAACCCCCGTCGTCCTCGTGGACTTTCATGCCGAGGCGACGTCCGAGAAAATTGCCTTGGGCTGGCATCTCGACGGGCGGGTGAGCGCCCTCATCGGAACCCACACCCATGTGCAAACCGCCGACGAACGAATCCTGCCTGGCGGCACGGCCTGCCTGACCGACGCGGGATTCACGGGCGGACACGACGGCGTCCTGGGGCGCGAGCGCGGGCCGGTAATCAAGCGGTTTCTGACTCACACGCCCCAGAAGTTCGGGGTGTGCGAAACGAACATCCAACTCAACGGTTGTGTCGTCGAAGTGGACGACACCACCGGGCAGGCGCGTTCCATCGAACGCGTGAGTGAACGGCTGACCGAAGGCTCATGAACGCCCCGTCTCCTCCACCCGTCGTGGATCTGGCTTCAGCGAACGCGCCGGGTCCGACGACCGGCATGGTACGCCGTGGATTCTGGATGGCGGGCGGTGTTCTGGTCTTGGCCGTCGTGGTGGCGTTGATCGGGGTGGTTCAACCCAAGGCTGCGGAACGCGAAGCCCGGCAGTGGCTGGGAGAATTTGCCGCGCTCCGGCAGGGGCACGGCGACCGCCGGCTACCCGCCACGCCGCTCAGTCCGGAAGGACAGCAAGCCTTGGTCAACCGGCTGGTTTACCCCGAATCCGCGCTGGCACGACGGTGGGATTCGTTTTGTCGCCAGTTTCCCCGCGCGGTCGCCGATCGGCTTCCTCGTCTGCCGTTGTTGCGGGATCAGGTGATCGCCGTGGGACCGGCCTTGATCGAGCTCTCGGACACGCCGGGGCTGCGCCGGCGTTTGCTGGAAGCCGCGCTCCGACCCGGTGCGGCCAATCGCATGTACGCCGTCCAGTTTGCCAATACCTGGCCGGTTCCGGGTGATCTGCTGCCGCTGTTGGAACGGCTGGCCGAGGACGAAGAGCCACACGTGCGCATGCGGGTTGCCCTGATGTTGCACGGCATCGTGGACCGGACGCCAAAGGTCCAACAGCTCCTGGTCCGTTTGGAATCCGACCAGGTGGCGGTCGTGCGCGAGGCGGCCCGCTATTCCTTCCGGTCGGACGAGAACGGAAACTCTATGCCTGAGAAACCCTCCCATGCCGCGAACCGCCCGTAACCAGTGGGATTTTGGCGACTTGTTTGCGGAGCGCTCCACGGCTTCGGCCAGTTCGCCCCCGACGCCGGTTCCGGTGGCTTCTCCAGAGAACCGACCCGCGATGCCGGCGACGATGTCAGTGACCGAACTGACCCTGGGCATCAAGCGGCAGCTCGAATCGTCCTTCGGTGGGGTACGAGTTCAGGGAGAAGTCTCCAACTTCCGCCTCCAAGCCAGCGGTCATGCCTATTTTGTGCTGAAGGATGCGAACGCACAGTTGAGCTGTGTGCTCTTTCGGAGCCAGGCCGGCGCCGACCGGTCGCGATTGAAGGATGGAGCGAAGGTGACCCTGGGTGGCGAGATCACGGTTTATGAACCGCGCGGCCAGTATCAGTTGCGGGTCACCTCCGTCGAACTGGAAGGCATCGGGGCGTTGCAGGCGGCGTTCGAACGCCTCAAGGCCCGCCTGCAGGCCGAAGGTCTTTTCGAAGCGTCCCGCAAGCGCCCGATTCCCGCTTACCCGCGGCGAGTCGGACTGGTTACGTCACCGACCGGGGCTGCCCTCCGTGACGTGCTGCATGTGGTGGGACGCCGGTTTGCCGGCCTGGAGTTCATTCTCGTACCTGTGCGGGTTCAGGGCGACGGGGCGGCGGAGGAAATCGCCGCGGCCATCGCCAGCCTGAATGCCTGGGCGCAACAGCAACCCGGCGGATTGGACGTCATTCTGGTCACGCGCGGTGGTGGTTCCCTGGAGGATCTTTGGGCCTTCAACGAAGAAGTCGTGGCCCGGGCCGTGGCGGCCTCCTCCGTGCCCGTGGTCTCCGCCATTGGGCATGAGATCGATTTCACCATCGCCGACTTGGTGGCCGATCTACGCGCGGCGACTCCTAGTGCGGCGGCGGAAATCCTGACCGCTGGTTACGTGGCGGTGGCCGGACGCGTAGTCGATTCGGTTCGGCGGCTCAGATGGCTGGTCCGGCGAGGATGGGAGGACCGGCGCGAATCGCTCGAGAGCGGGTCGGCCCGCCTCGCGCGATTGCATCCGCGGCGTCAGCTCGAGGCCCGGGCTCAACGCTTGGACGACCTGACGACGGCGTTGGTGCGGGCGAGCGGGCGACGGGTACGGGAGGTGCGCTGGGCTTTGGAGGGGGCGTGGCGCCGGCTGGCAGTGCGTCAACCGGCGGTTTTGCTCGAACTTCGACGCCGGGCGCTGGCCGAAGTTCGACGCCGTTTGATGGAACAGGTCCGCCACCGTTGGGAGCGAAGTCGGGAGCGGTGGGAACGGGCGCAACGGGCGCTGTCTCTCCTCTCCCCGCTGGCCATTCTTGATCGCGGTTATTCCCTCACCTTTGACCGCGAGACCGGCCGGCTGGTGCGGTCGGCCGAGGACCTGGCGCCAGGCCGACATCTGCGGACACGTCTCGCCCAAGGAGCGGTCATTTCCGTGGTCGAAGCGACGGAGCCTGAGCCCCGGTCCCCGGACGAGCGGGTGAAAGACGAGGCCTGAGGAAAGGGAGGATGCGGCGGGTTCGCAGATCTTTGCTGTCGGCTATGCCGCGGGCCTTTTCGCCTGCTAACGCAACGGAGACGGGCAGGTTAAAAACCTGCGCCACAGCAGGTCGGGAGACCTGCGGTAC
>CAYYSX010000064.1:13023-25099 GCA_964474315.1 uncultured Verrucomicrobiota bacterium
GAGACCTGCGGTACGACGAAAGACCGGTCTTCCGTTCCTATTCAGGCCGGGGCTTGGGAAGCAGCTTGTCCGAGCCCACCCGACCCCGCGACCGGGACGTGCCCGTTTTCATTGCCAGAGCGCGCGCGATGAACTCCGCCTGGGCCCGGCGTGGAGGCGTGCCGCGGGAACGTGGAGGAATCCAGTACGTGCCGTCGGATCGCAATTGCCGGGCCTTGGTGTTGTCGCCTAGTTCGATCTCCAAAATTTCGTCGATGATCCGATTCCGCAGCCGGCCATCCTCCACCGGAAACGCCACTTCGATCCGCCGGTGCAGGTTGCGCGGCATCCAATCCGCGCTGCCGAGGTACACCTCGGGTTGGTGGCCGTTGTCGAAATGCCAGATCCGGGCATGCTCCAGAAATCGGTCCACGATGCTGCGGACCCGGATGCGTTCGCTCAACCCGGGCACTCCAGGGCGCAGGCAGCAGATTCCCCGTATGATCAGGTCAATCTCCACCCCCCCCGCCGCCGCTCGGTACAGGGCATCGATCACTTGAATGTCCACCAGTGCATTCATCTTGGCGATGATGCGGGCAGGCAGGCCCGCCTGCGCATGAGCGGTCTCCCGGTCGATCAGCTCGATCACCCGGTCCAACATCCGGTGCGGGGCGACGATCAAGCGTTGCGTCGCCTGCGGCCGGCAAATGCCGGTCAGCAGGTTGAACAGATCGGTGGCGTCGCTTCCGAACTCCGGCCGGCAGGTCAGCAGGCTCAGGTCGGTGTAGAGGCGGGCAGTACTGGGATTGTAGTTGCCCGTGCCCAGATGCACATAGCGGCGGATGCCGTCGTCATCGGCCCGAACTACCAGCGCCACCTTGCAGTGAACTTTATACCCGTAGATGCCGTAGATGACGTGAACCCCCGCCTCCTCCAACGCGCGCGACCAGCGAATGTTGTTGGCCTCATCGAAGCGCGCCTTCAATTCCACGACCGCGGTGACCTGCTTCCCGTTTTTTACGGCGTTCATCAACGCGCCGACGATCCGCGGATCGCCGCCGGTACGGTACAACGTCTGCTTGATCGCCAGCACCTTGGGATCGGCAGCCGCGCGTTCGAGGAATTCGACGACCGTGGTGAAGCTATCGTAGGGATGGTGAAGGAGTACGTCGCGTTCGCGGATCGCGGCGAACAGGTCGTCCTGGCTGCGCAGGCGGGCGAGGATGGGACCAAAGAAGGACTCATCCCTCAGCTCCGGTGAATGGTCTCCCTCGATGATGGCCGTCAAGCGCGTGGGATTGATCGGACCATCCACCACGTAAAGGTCGTCGGGCGCAAGGCCGACATGGTTCAGCAGATCGGTTCGCACCTCGACGGGGCAGTCGGCCGAGACTTCCAGCCGGACTGCGGCGCCGCGTTTGCGTTTATCCAACTCGTGTTCCACCGCCCGCAGCAGGTTCGGTACTTCCTCTTCGTCAATGTATAGCTCGCTGTTCCGGGTGACGCGGAAACTCCAGCTTCCCTCCAGGTCCATCCCGGGAAACAAGTCGCCCAGGTAATGGCCGATCAGATGGCTCAGGAACACGAAGTCCTGTCGCCCGTCGGTCCGAGGCAGAGCGACCAGCCGGGGCAGTCCACGAGGGACCTGCACCACCGCGAGCCAACGACGAAGCTGTCCGTGAAACTGGCCGTGCAGCCGCACGATCAGGTTGAGCGATTTGTTCAGGAGCTGGGGAAACGGATGGGAAGGATCGAGGGCCAGCGGGGTCAGGACCGGCGAAACTTTCTCGCGATACTGCGTCAGGAGCCAGGCCTGGTCTTCCTGGTTCAGCTCGCTGAATTCGAGGAACCGGATTCCGTGACGGGCGAGTCCGGGAACCAACTGTTCCCGCCAGCACCGGTTGGCGTCATCGACCAGATGGGTCACGCGTTGACGGACCCGCACCAAGGTCTGGGTGGCGCCGAGGCCATCGGGTGTGCGTTCCGCGACCCCTTCGGCCGCGGCTTGCTTGAGTCCGGCGACCCGCACCTCGAAGAACTCGTCGAGGTTCGAGTTCACAATGCAGAAGAACTTGAGCCGTTCGAGCAGAGGGTTGCCGGCATCGATTGCCTCGTCCAACACCCGCTGGTTGAACTCCAGCCAACTTAGTTCGCGGTTGAAGTAACGGCTCTCCGGACGAGGTGGGGCGGCCGTTTTCGCTCGTGGCATAGAAAGGGCCGACAGGCTATCGACGTACCCGTTTCAAGCCAGCGGCAAATTGGGGAGACGATTGGTTTGGGAGCATTTTAGTTTTTAGGATGGGGAGCGTACGCCTCTGGCGTGCCGAACCGGGCGTCCCGCCCGGTTCCTCGTGCGCTGATTTTCCGTCCCGGGCGGCGCTGCGAAGGACGCGTCGGAATGAGAACAGTCCACGAAGGTCTCGGCGGGACGCCGAGACCCACACGCGGGACGCGTGTCCTCCCCATCCAAAAAACGGAGATGCGCCCCCGGGGTCGTCACCGTGAAAACCGGCTCGCCTGAAACCGCCGTCTGCGGTCTGCTTTGGATCATGTCCGCCCCGGAACCAGACCCCGGTCAGCCACGCCGTGCCTTCGTCAAAGAAGCCGCGGCCCTTGCCATCGGTGGCGCAGCGACGCTCGTACCCGTGGTCGCTGGCCTGACGGTTTGGCTCGATCCGCTCCGTCGCGCCGGCAGTGGCGCGGAGGCTGGTTTCCTCCCCGTGACTTCGCTGGAAGCGCTGCCGGCCGACGGCGTTCCCCGCAAGTTTACTGTGGTGGCCGATCAACGCGATGCCTGGACCAAAACCCCCAACGTCCCGGTCGGCGCCATCTATCTCGCCCGGACGGCCGACGGAGAGATCACCGCGTTGCAAAGCATCTGTCCGCACGCCGGTTGCTTCGTCGAGTTTCGCCCGGGTCAGCACCAGTTCTTCTGTCCCTGCCACAACAGCTCCTTTGCCCCCGACGGCAGCATCAATGATCCCCGCAGCCCGAGCCCGCGCTCCATGGACCGGCTGCCCGTCGAACTGCGCGACGATCAGGTGTGGGTGAAGTTCCAACGCTTCCAAGCCGGCCATCGGGACCAGCGTCCGACCACATGAAACGGCTCTGGGACTGGTTGGATTCGCGCACGGGGGTGAAGCGCCTCACGCAGGAGGCGTTGCTGGAGAACATCCCCGGGGGGGCGCGTTGGCGCTATGTGTGGGGCAGCGCGCTGACCTTTTGTCTCCTCATTCAGTTCATCACCGGTGCGGTGCTGTGGACCGCTTACAGCCCGGGCGCGCAGTCGGCTTGGGAATCCGTGTATTATATCCAACATCAGATGACCGGCGGGTGGTTCCTGCGCGGCCTGCATCATTATACCGCCCAGCTCATGGTGGTGCTGCTGGTGCTGCATCTCATGCAAGTGGTGATCGACGGGGCCTACAAGGCACCCCGCGAGGTGAACTTCTGGTTCGGCGTCGGCTTGTTGCTGCTGACGCTGGCGCTGGCGCTGACCGGTTATCTGCTGCCGTGGGACCAAAAGGGATACTGGGCCACGAAGGTCGCGACCAACATTGCCGCGATCACCCCGGTCTTCGGAGCCGACATCGAACGATTGATCGTGGGGGGAGCCGACTATGGGCATCTGACGTTGACCCGTTTCTTTGCGCTGCATGCGGGGATTCTGCCGGGGTTGATCGTGCTGCTGGTGGTGGGGCATGTCGCCTTGTTTCGGCGGCACGGAATCACGGCCAAGAAACCGTATCGGAAGCCGGATGCTCAATTCTGGCCCGACCAGGTGCTGATGGATGCGGTCGCGGCGCTGGCCGTGCTGGCGACCGTGGTGTTTCTCACGGTGTATTTCCAAGGCGCGGAACTGGCCGCCCCAGCCGATCCGAGTGAGCCTTACTCGGCGGCGCGTCCGGAGTGGTACTTCCTGTTCCTGTTCCAGTTTCTCAAATACTTCCCGGGTGGCACGGAAGTCTTGGGAGCGATCGTGCTCCCAACCGTGGCCTTGTTGATCCTGGCGGCGATGCCGATCCTGGGTCGCTGGCGGCTAGGCCACCGGTTCAACCTCGCCTTCCTCAGCGCCGTCCTGTTGGGCGCTCTGTTGCTGACCTGGCAGGCGAAGGATCAAGATCGGCGGGATCCGGATTTCCAAACCGCAGTGGCGCGGGCGCGGCTGGATGCCGAACGGGCCGTGATCTTGGCCGGTTCGCCCACGGGAATCCCCACTTCGGGAGCGGTGACCCTGCTGCGACAGGATCCCTTGACGCAGGGCCCGCGTTTGTTCGCCGAACATTGTGCGAGTTGTCACCGCTACGGCGGGCACAACGGCTTGGGCGTACCGGTGGCCGAGGCACCGAGCGCACCCGACCTGAAAGGCTTCGGATCCCGGGAATGGCTGGCGGGAATGCTGGATCCGACCCGGGTGGACGGTCCCGACTACTACGGTGGCACCCGATTTCAGGAGGGGAAGATGGTTCGGTTCGTGAAGCAGAAGGTGGCGCGGTACACGGCGGAACAACGGGCGGCGCTGGAGCAGGTCATTGCGGCGGTAAGTGCCGAGGCCGCCCTGCCCGCGCAGGCCGAACTCGAGGCGCGGGAGGCAGCGCTCATCGGGCAGGGACGCGAACTGGCTCGCGATGAGTTGAGCTGCACCGATTGCCATCAGTTCGGCAAGCCGGATGAAGATGCGACGGCGCCCGACTTGACCGGTTGGGCCTCGCGCGAGTGGTTGATCGGCCTTATTTCCAATCCCGCCCATCCCCGGTTCTATGGTAACCGAAACGATCGCATGCCGGCCTTTGCCGAGACGGGCCAACTGGATGCGGCGTCCATCGCGCTGATGGCGGACTGGCTCCGGGGAGATTGGTATCGACCGGAGCGATGACCCGCATCCGGCGGATAGAACCAGGACCCACGGGAGCGCGGGCGGCTCGCCTGCTCGAGGGAGAAGGCGTGCGATCGGAGAGAGGGTGTCTATCGCACTCCGACTCCAGATGACCCGTCGGATCGTCTGGAACTTGGAGTGTCCCCCCGGTGATCGAGCGGGCGAGCCGCCCGCGCTCCGGTCGTGGCTGGAGTTTTCCGGACCGAGTGTCGCCCGCTGACTCCGGGCGTCGTTTCCGTCATTGTGCGCGGGTGCCCAACCCGGTTCGTGAAATTCGTCCTCGACTGCCGGCTGAACTGTTGGCGTTGGCCGAGCTTTTTGAGCGTCTGCCCGACGCCGCCTTCTTCGTGAAGGACCGGGCCGGCCGTTACCTGGTCGTCAACCAGTCGCTGGTGGAACGAGTGGGGTACCGCCACAAGCGCGATGTCCTCGGTCGTCATGTTCGCGAGATCTTTCCCCCCGAATTCGCCGAGCGGTTCGCCGCCCAGGATGCGGCCGTGGTCCGCACCGGGCGTCCGATCCTGGATCGCCTCGAACTGCACTGGTATTCGCGGCGTCGGCGAGGCTGGTGTCTGACCACCAAGCTTCCGTTGCGCGATGCCGCCGGGACGATCATGGGCGTGATTGGCATCTCGCGCGATCTACGGGCTCCGGGTGACAGTTCCATCATTCCGGCGGGACTGGCCGGCACCCTGGAACATTTGGAAGCCAACTTTGGGGAACCGCTTTCGCCCTCGGCCCTGGCACGTCGGGCGGGATTGACCCCGATCCGCTTCGCCCGCCTGATCAAGCGCATCTTCAGTCTGACTCCCAGCCAGCTCATTACGCAAACGCGTCTGGCGGGCGCCTCCCGCCTGCTGGAGGACACGGACAAACCGGTGGCCGAGGTCGCACTCGCCTCGGGATTCTATGATCACAGCGCCTTCACCCGCGCCTTCCGTTCGGCCACCGGCCTAACCCCCACTGAGTTCCGCCGCCAACGGTGGGGACGGTGATTAGGAGAATGGCGGACGAAGTTGTCCTTCCAAAACACGCTATTCTGCCAGCGTGGAATGACACGCTCGGCCCGCCAGAGAATCGGACCCTATGGGTGGACGGTCCCCAGGAGTGGCGGCGGAGCGCCGACGGCTGCGTCCGAGGCGGGCGCATTCCCCGGAGAACCGGGGGAAAACTCATCGGCATGATAGGAACTGCGCACCAGCGGGCCACTGGCCACGTGGAGGAAACCCAACGCCTCGGCCTCGGCTCGAAGTTCGGCAAAGATTTCCGGTGCAATGAACTCCCGGACTGGCAAATGCCGCAGCGTGGGCTGCAAATACTGCCCCAAGGTGAGGATGTCCACCTGGGCCGCCCGCAAATCGGTCATGGTTTCCCGAATTTCGCTCCGGGTTTCCCCCAGCCCTAGCATGAGGCCGGACTTGGTGTGCAAGGGCGCTACCGCCCGTTCCCGCGCCCGTTGCAGGACGTTGAGCGAGCGATCGTACGTGGCGCGATGGCGAACGTCGGGGGTCAACCGGCGGACCGTTTCCACGTTGTGGTTGTAGATGTCCGGCCGGGCAGCCAACACCCGGTCAATGGCCCATTCACGTTCAAGGAAATCGGGAACGAGAACCTCGATAACGATGCCGGGGTTCCGTTCGCGCACCGCCTCGATGGTGAGGCGAAAGTGCTCGGCTCCGCCGTCGGGCAGGTCATCGCGGGCCACGGCCGTAATGACGACGTGTCGGAGGCCCATTCGTCGGGTCGCTTCGGCAACCCGCTGGGGTTCGTCCGGTTCCAGCGGAAAGGGTTTCGCTGTGTCCACCGCGCAGAATCCACAGGCGCGTGTGCAACGGTCGCCGGCGATCATGAAGGTGGCGGTCCCGCGGCTCCAGCATTCCCAATGATTCGGGCATCGGGCACTTTCACAGACCGTGTGCAGTCGGAGGTCGGTGAGGAGCAGCCGGGTCCGCGTGAACGCGCTGGTGCTGGGCAGCGGGACTTTGAGCCAGGACGGGAGGCGAGGACGAGCCGGGAGGGCTTCGGCGCGGGGCGGGGCAAAAAGGGCGTCCTTCAAGACCAACAACGATTGCGACGGCGGACCGTTTTGGCAACCGCGGAGCAAGCGCCCTCACCGCCGGGGGCATCTGGAAACGGTCCTTAAAACTGCGGGCCGAGCCCAAAGGAGAGTCCAATCCCTTTCCTCAAACTCCAAATCCCCAGCTCTAAGCTCCGGGTTTCCGCCCTAACCGTCCCTGGAGCGGGGCCTTGGGGAGGCTTGGGTGCAGGGCCCGCTCGAATCGGGCCGCACGCCACCACTTCACCGGATTACTTGAGCCGCTGCCGGGCCAGAACCGCTCCTCCGGTAATACCGGCATTGTCACCCAGTTTGGAGGCCATAATCTCGATCCCGTGGGCCGTTCCAGCCATGGCGTAGTCGAGGGCGGTTTCCACGATGATGGACATCATCTCGTCCTCCAGGGCGTCGATGATTCCGCCCCCCAGGACCACCACCTCAGGGTTGAAGAGGTTGATGAGATTGGCGACGGCGATGCCGGTGTATTCGGCCGCGCTCTCGATCACTTTCTCGACGAGTTTGTCACCTTTGCGGACCGCTTTACGGAGGTCGCCGCTCTTCAGGTCGTCGAGTTGGTCGCCCAGCGTTTCGGTGAGGATGGTCTTCTCCCCGGCCTTCACCCGCTGCTGAATTTCCCGAAAGAGGGCGGTCCGGCTAGCGAGGGCCTCGAAACAACCGTTGTTGCCGCAGCCGCATTTGGGTCCGCCGACCTGGAGGACCATGTGCCCGATTTCCCCGGCGGTGCCGTTGAATCCCCGGTAGAGGCGTCCGTCGATGATCAGACCACCGCCGATGCCGGTTCCTAGAAACAGGCCCACGACGGTTCGGGGACGCCCTTTGAGTTCGACCTCTTGAACCCCCAGCGTGCAGGCGTTGCAATCGTTTTCCACGAATACGGGAATCCCGAGCTGCAGCTCCAGTTCCTTCTTCAGCGACGCCTTCTTCCACTGAAGATTGGGGGCGAAGATCACCTCCCCCGTTTCCGGTTCGACGGCACCCGGCGCCCCGATGCCAATCGCCCGAACCTGTTTCAGGTTCATGTCGGCTTCATCCACGGCATCCCTCACGCAACGCGCGATCCGTTCCACCACGGCGTCAAACCCACGGCTGGACTTGGTGCTGAGCTTGGCGGTTTGGATCAGCTTGAGCTGCGGAGTGAAGACCCCTGCCAGAATCTTGGTTCCGCCGAGGTCAACACCCATGTAGAGGTCGGATTTGGCGACGTCAGGCATGAGGGGATTCAGCGAGAGGTTCGGGATTTGGGCAATCCGGAGCCGGGCTCGACCGCGCCGACTCCGAAATACCCGGTGAACAAAGGAACGGCAACTCCGCCGGCCCGTTGCGGTAAAGGTTGGTCGGCGGAGCGGCCAAAATTAGACATCCGGCGGACCACGCCGTCGCGAGTTTCTTCGACGATCACTTGGTAGGGCGTGCTGGTAAATGACGCCTCAGCAATGACCAGGGTGGCGGAGGCATCTTCAATGCGGAACATGGGCATCGACTTCCACACACCGTTCGCCATGGCCAGCCCGCCCAGCAACTCGGTCTTCCCACCGGCGAGGGTCGATACCAGGGTCCCTGGGCGTTTGGTCGTGTAGCCCAACAGCCAGGCCGTGCCTCCGCGGTTGACGAACTTGGGAACTGGCTGAGGGGCAGTCGCTGTGGGCACACCTTGGAACTGCTGACACCATTGGCGTGCCCACAGCGATTGACCTTCAGCCAGCTCCCACGGTGTGAAGGTGGAGACATCCTCGACGAAGAGAGTCGCCTTGGCCTTGCCCACAAAACTCACCCCGGTGCAGTGGGCCAACACCAACCGGCGTCCCTCGGCAAGCTCCACCAAGGGACTCCTCGAGTCCACTTCCAGGCGCTCAAACCAAACGGTCGGAGCCGTGCCCTCCACCATCCGAAAGGCCGGCAAGCCCGGCGGTACGGAGACGACCAACCGGGCCTCGACACCGAGGATCCGGCGGACCCGGCCTCGCAGCTCTACCGGGTTCTTCAGCACCCACACTCCGTTAGGCAGATAAATCGTGGTGGCGCCGGAATCCACGGCCTTCTGAATCGCCTCTGAATCGTCCGCCTGACCATCTCCCTTCCCGCCAAAGCGCTGCGGACCCGCCCAGTCGGTCAACGGATCCCACGGTGCCTCGGGCGTTTCTTCCACCGGGAGGTTCAGGGAAAACGGGGGGGCGGGCCACAAGGCAAACGGTTCATGCGACTGATATTCCTGCACCATTCCGCCGGGAGCCCCGTCCTCGTGGCCGGAGCGGTTCTCGATAGCGGTGGCGTAGTCCGACGTGGTCAGATTGCGGACCACCAGGACCCCGCGGTTGACGATGGCCGGACTGGGACGCCGGGCGGGCAGAGCTTGGAAGGTCGAATCGATCAGGGTGACGAACCCGGATCCGTCGGTGTTTTGGAGCGCCGGCCCCGCGTTGGTGCTGCGCAAGTTCCGGAAAGTCAGGACCTGCGCGCTGTTGCGCACCCCGGCCAGCTTCTGGTCCGTCAGTTCCACGTTTTCGAACGTCACCGAGAAGACGGGATTGGCGCAGCGAATACCGGTATCGAACCCCCGGATGTTCACGTTTTTTACCAGCAGCGGCCCCATCGTTTCGCCGTGCGACAAGTCCAGTCCAGTAGCTCCAGACCCGTCCCCTCCGGCCACGATATCCACCTCACGCACCACCCCCTGGTCATTGGCCAAAAACTGCAGCCCGATCGCACCCGGATTCCCCACCCCGGTGTGCAACGTCAGATTCCGCACCGCATTGCGCAGATGGTTCTCGCCGCTGGATCCCGTCCACACCATCGCGACCGGACGTCCGGCATTGCCGAAGGTTGGAGTGTAGTCCAACAATTGGATGATCGTCTTCTCCCGGCTCTGTCCCTGTAGGATCGTGCGGCCAATCACGCGGGCTTCGCCGCCGGATGGCCAGCGCAGCCCTCCTGAAATTCGATAGGTGCCATTGGGCAGATAGAGAATCCGGTTTCGATGGCTGTTCTCCAGCAAGGCTTGCTGCAGGGCTTCCGTGTCATCCGTGATCCCGTCGCCCTGGGCGGAGAACGGCGGCTTGGTCACGTCGATCACTCCGGCATCGGGCGGAAACACGATGTCTTCGGCCGACAGACGGCCGCACGCGGCCGACAGAACCAACAGGATCCGGAACCAAGGCGAAAGACGAGCGGACAGCACAGCAGAAACGATAACCCCGGCACGATACGCAGCACCCGGGTTGAAGCCAATGTTTTGGCGGTTTCTCCTCGGCCTTTGGGTACCTCCCAGTTTTTAGCGACGGGGGTGAGGGACAGGGCGTCGATCAAGCGACGGGGGGCGTTGCGAGCCCGAAAGCTCAAAGTTCAAAGCTCAAGAGAGCCCCGGAGGGACAGGCCCTCGCCGGGGCACCTGGACGGTCACCGGCAGTGGCCCACTGAGGGCACGAAACGCATTCTTCTCGCCCCGCCTGCTCGTCTCAGCCTACCCCCCAGCGACTCCACCTGTACCGAACCTCGAGGGACAGAGCATTAATCGGCGTTCATTCCGTCACCTTCCCGGAAGCGTGTCCTGCCGCCCCAGTTCAACACCTCTCCGCCAGACGACGCAGGTAGTCCCAGGAATAGATACCCGTGCCATGGCCATCCCCCCACCGGGGTTGGAATCCGTATCCTCCCACCGGGGTGCTGTGGACGAGAGTGAAGGCTCCTGGGCCATAGGGCTGGGTCGGAGCTCGATGCACCTGGCCCAAGGCATCCGTTTCGCCTTGGCAGCCCGCACAGGGGCAGTGACGCCGCAGGTACTCCAGCGGGATATAGTCCTCCCTCCCGTCCGGCCATTTGAGGGCGAGTTCCGAACCAATGGGAGTCACTTGAACCGGTTGCACTCCGCTAGAATGGCGGCGACGTGCGGCGGTTCCAAACCTTGGCGTCGGGAAAAGGAAGGAGGAGGGACACGAATCGCCTGAGACAGTCCGCCCAAGGGCGGGCTGCATTGGATGACCCAGCCTAGTCCCCACCGTGGCTTTATATGGTCATCCTCCCGGCCGTTGGAGCTGTTGCCGGGTGAGCGAAGTTGGCGTGTCCCTCCTCCGAAATGAGACCAACTGGAGGGTTGATTTGGTAGGGAGAGGAAAATCGTGGTGGGGGACGTCGAGAGCGGTGGCGCAACAGAACGCCTGGGTAAACTTTGCTTGGGTTGTTTGGCCTGCCCTGAACCACTGCCGGATGCCGATGATAAACTCAGCACCCAAAGTCAAAGCTCGGGGCAACGAATGTCTATGCCGACAAACCGGCCGCAGTGTCCAGCAATTAAACTGGGAAATTTTCCTGCCCCCCCGATGGCCGCTTCCCTCCGCCCGCCCTTGCCAGCTCCGTCCGGATCGCCACCGTCGCCACCGTGCCTTCGCTACCCAGCTTTGAACCGGCCTCCGCCGCGGAGGTCCTGCTCATTCACGATCTCGCCGAACGCATCTGGCATGCCTCCTACGCCGACATGCTGACCGCACCGCAGATCCGGTACATGCTGGGCTGGATGTATGCCCCCCATAAGCTGGCCGCAGAAATCGAGCGCGGTGTGACTTATCTGATCGTCCGGGATGGTTCCCAGGCCGTTGGCTATCTGGCCTGGGAGCTAATGAACAGGTTGGCATTTCTTAATAAAATTTACTTAGTTCCGGAACGGCAAGGAATCGGTTGGGGGCAGGTCATGCTGGGCCGATTCCTGGCGGACGCCCGCCATGCCGGCGCTCTCCAGGCCGAACTGCGGGTCAATCGGGCCAATGCCCGCGCTTTGAAAGCCTATGAACGGGCGGGCTTCGAGCAAGTCGGCCGTCAAGTCACCGACATCGGCGGCGGTTTTGTCATGGATGACTTCATCCTCCGGCGGTCGTTGGTCGAACCGGGGCTCCAATTCGGAACAGATGCCCGGCCGTCCGAATGAACAACGCCCCTTCGGATAGGGCCGGGCTGGCGAGGGTTCGTTCCTCGAGATCGTTGCGTGCCAGCGTGACAAAGTTCGTCCCGGCCTCCAGCACCAACGTCAGGCCCGCCTCGTTGAGGAAATAGATCCGCCCTTCCGCATGCACCGGAGAGGCGGAGTAATCTCCACCCAATCGCTCGTTCCAATGCACTCGGCCGGTGCGGGCGTCCACACAGGTCGCCACTCCGGC
>CAYYSX010000065.1:0-14648 GCA_964474315.1 uncultured Verrucomicrobiota bacterium
GTTCGGATTGTAGAAGGGAGTGGACGACAAGGTGCTGAAGTCCCGAACCGTAACGGCGTCGGTTATCGACGGCGGAAGCGCCAGAGCGGCTCCGGCCGCCGACCAAGCGACGACTGCTAACGTGGAGATTTTCATAGAAGAGTATCAAGCCGGTACTCCGGCGCGGCGATGAAGGCAGTTTAACCTGATAATGTAAAGGCATTTTCATGGTGTCCAGCAGACCCGCAGGCCCAGCATCCCGTCGCCTCGCCCCATCTCCGCCTCGCGTTCGGGGCGCGCGATAGATGGTCCTGTCCCCCCCAAGCCCTGGGTTTCTCCGAATCCCATAAGTTCCGGGTCATTCCCCCCTTCAGGTCGCCGCGTTGCTGCGGGTCACCGACCCGGGCTCCGTTCCGTCACGGAGTGCCACCCGCCTCGGAATGGAGTGCCTCCAAGAGCCGTACCGCCGTCTCCACCAGCCGTTCACCGCTGCCGGCCGCACAGCGAGCGCTCACCGGTTCATAGTTGCCCTCCGCGTAACTGCGCCGGTCGGGGATGTAACCAATGCTCCCGTTGGCGAGTTCGGCGATCAACGTCTGACGGAACGGCGACCGTTTTTTGATCGCGAGCCCCAGCTCCACAAAAACCTCGCCGGGCAGGCTGACCCAGGCCACTTCGTCGCCGAGGGTGATCACTTGCACCTCGACCTCCAACGGCCGGCCTTCGCGCGCCGCGACATCCAGTACCTGCACCGCCTTCACCAGCTTCATGAAGTCCGTGCGAGTCCGATCACTGCCCGTCCGAACATCCAGGCGGGCCTGCTCGATCTCCTCGGCGGTCACCGGAGCCAGCGGTAGTTCCACCCGCTCCGACCTCACGCGCAGCGGAGCCGGGGTTACCGGTCGCAACTCTTTCTCCGCGAGAAACACGCTCGCGGCGAGAATGGTTCCCAGGCGATCCGCCTCGGCTCGCGTTTGTTGGGCGCGGTGCCAGTTCACATCCAGGTGGTTCAGGTTGCCGCAGGTGCCATTGGCGAACAGGGTCACGCAGTTGGTGCCGTGGTATTCCGCCATCCGGCGCGCCAACGCGCCGGGATAGTCGGCCGATACGCCGGTCCCTCCGATGGTGTCGGGATGCAGGGCAAAGTTCACATAAGCCGCCACGGCCGGAACCAACTGCGATGCCTCCCGCGGTGGTTCGATCAGCACCAGCCCAACTTCCGGGTCGGTCACCCCGGCGGGCATCGTGATGTCTGGATTCAGCTTGCCTGGATTCCATCCCACCGTGCCGTCTTTCAGATAGAACCGGCGGTTGTACGCCAGGTGATCGCAGCGGCCGGTGGCCGTGGTGATCACCACGTTGGTCAGCCGGCGGGCGGCCAGACGCACACTTTCCGCGATCCGGGCAGGAAGCGATTCCGAATACCCGGAGGTCACCGCGTTGGTCCCCAAGGTCTGGGTGCTGAGCAAACCACCCCGCACGCCGCGGTCGGACAATTCAGGACCGGTGTGCGCATGCGTGGCGGAGATCATCACGTTCGAGCCCGGAATTCCCGTCCGCTGCTCGATTTCCTCCCGGGCCTGGGCCGTGAGGGAAAACGTGGTGGAAATGAGGTCGAGCGTGACCAAGGCCACCCGGTTGGTGCCGTCATCGAGCACGAGTGCCTTGGAATACAGGTCATCCAACACGCCCTCCGCCCCGCGCGCATGGTAATAGCCAGCCATGGGTGCGCCGGCCGGGGGCGTGATGACGACCTGGGCGGCACCAGCCCGCATGGTGGGAGGCTCCGCGGCAGAAAGTTCCAAAAAGCAAACACCCCATCCCAAACCAATCCCCAGCCAATGGTTCAACCTCGGCTTGCGCGTCCGGACGACCCGTTCTGAGCCTTGGATATCGGGATTTCTTTGGAGCTTGGTGCTGGGGACCTGGAACGGGCGCAGAGCGGGGAACTTCATGGCCAAACCGTTGCAGAAAGATCTGGAAACCACAGCCTCCTACTGTTCGCCGCGCAAGTACGCCAGCAGGTCCGCCAGTTCCTGCGGGCTCAGGCCTTTTTCCAACTCCTGCGGCATCAGGGACAGCGGACTGGCCGCGAGCTGGACCACCTGCGCTCGTGGAATGGTCTCCTCCAGACCCTGGGTTTGGCGCAGCGTGATGGACGTCGCGGTTTCCCGCGCCAGAAGGCCGCTGAGCGAACGGCCGTCCGTGGTCTCGCAATCGTAGTTCACGAAGTTCGGCGCAATCTCCTGCTCGGGAATCACAATGTGCAGGAGGATCACCTCCTTGGGCTGGTTGCGGATGTCGAACAAGTCGGGTCCCACCGCCACGCCTTCGCGGTTGAACCGATGACAACTGGCACAGCTCTTCTGGAACACTTCCTGGCCTCGGCTTCCCACTGCCGGCAGTGCCAGAGCTGCTTTGGCCGTCTCATAGGCTTGCCACCGATCACCCGATGCTCCCGCCAGGAGCTTCTCGGCTCGCGTTCGCACTCGATCGTCTTTCGACGCCCGGATCCGCTCGCGTTGGGCGGAATTCAAGCTGCCCGGCTGCACCGTTTCGGATTCGATCGCGTCCAGCAAGGCGGGCCAGAACTCCGGCCGGTTCATCAGCGCCCCCACCAGCGTGGCCCGGAGGCTCGGCGCGTATCCCCGCCAACGCTCCGCCGCCAGCAGCGCCGGGCCCAGGTTCGCATGCGCCGGTTCGACCAGAGCGCGCACCACGGCCGACTGCACCGCAGCGGGTTGACTCGGTGTCAGCAGAGCGGGCAGGGCTCGCACCGCCTCCGGTCCGCCGGCGACACCAACCAGGAGAATCGCGCGTTCCCGTCGGGCCAACGGTTCCTGGTCAGCGAAGGCGGTTCGGGAAGCGTCCCGAACCAGTTGAACCACCACCGCGTTTTCGCGGACCTCGGCCGGGAAGTTACCCGCGGAACGGAAGCCTAAGACCGCCGCGGCCCGCGCATCGAAACCCGCCGGAGCCACGATTCGCAGCACCTGGAGGAAGATCGAGTCTTCTCCCCGTTCCGATGCCCGGGTGGCCAGGTACCGGCTCAAATCCTCGACCAACGCGGCCTGGCCCTCCGCCTTCGTCGTGGGGGCGGTCACGATTTCCCGCAACACCCCCCAAGCGTCGTCTTCGTTCACTACGCCGCAGAGCACCGCGGCCCGCGTCCAGGCATCCTCCGCACCCGTCAGCCCGATGCGGGCCAACGCCGGCTGGACGCGCGGGGTGCCGAGGACCGGCAGCGACAAGGCCGCTTGAAAGCGTACGTGTGGATCAGGATCGCCAGCGAGCACGAGCGCCTGGTCCGCCAGCGAACTGGAACGACCCAGCCACGGTTCCGCGAGGAGGAGACTGACCTGGCGCACCTCAGGTACCGGGGCCGCCAAGCCCGCGCTGACCGTGGCTTCATCGAGCTCGCCCAGAATCGTCAGCAGGCGTAGGGCAGCGATTCGCCCGCCCGCTGGTGCCATGACCTGTCCCGACGCGATGCCCCGCAGGACCGGCACCGCCTGGGTATCCGCCCGTTCGACCAGCAGGCGGAAGGCAGTATCACGCCGCCATGGAACCTCCGTGGTCAGTTCCCGGGCCAGCGCCGCACCCGAACTCGTCTCCAGCGGCGGTCCGGCCTTCAGCGCCTGCGGTCCACGCAAACGCCAGATCCGGCCTTGCTGAACACCTTCGTCCCAACGAGTCCGTTTGCGCACCTCGTCCGGCAGATATTCCGGGTGCTCAATCACGCCCCGGTACATGTCGGCAATGTAGAGCGCTCCGTCCGGACCATCCGCCAGGAACACCGGGCGAAACCAGTTATCGCGCGATCGCAACGCCTCCGTGCCCTCATGAATGCGGAGCGCGGCGAAGGTCCCACCCACCTTGGCCAATCGGTCGGCGCGCACCAGGTTCGCGGTCGGATCACAGGAAAAAGCCGCGCCGCGATATTCCGCCGGCAACGCGGTACCGCGATAGAGATGCACGGAACAAGCGGCACTGTAAGTACCTTCATGGCTGTCCGCCGTGGTGATATTGGCGCTGATGGGGAAGACCCGGCTCGCCCCGGCACTGTAACGGGTGAGCAACTTGTTGTCCTCGATCGCCGGGCAGTTGTGCAGCAGACCCGGCGGGGCGACCTGCGGATTCCGGGCCCGATAGCGCGAAGGCAGTGGGGCGTGCTGAATCTGCACCCGGTTCATGCAAGTGAACCGCTGGCCGGCATCGTCGAATGCCAGTCCGTACTGTCCCTTGCCTTCAATCAGCTCC
Source organism: uncultured Verrucomicrobiota bacterium (assembly GCA_964474315.1). Classification (GTDB taxonomy): domain Bacteria; phylum Verrucomicrobiota; class Verrucomicrobiia; order Limisphaerales; family UBA9464; genus UBA9464. The sequence continues at coordinate 4,240 of CAYYSX010000065.1, forward strand.
AGCGCGCCCGTGTCGGGCTGAAAGCGCAGATCGGACCCGCTGGTGTTCCATTTCCGGCTCGGCTCAGCGGGAAAAAACACGTCTCCGCCCTGCAACCCTCCCGCCAAATACACCCAACCGTCCGGGCCCAGGGTCGGATCGTTCACGCGCAACTGCGATGAACCCTCCAGAGAAAAACCGTTGAGCAGCGTCTCCCGCCGGTCTGCCCGGCCGTCGCCATCGGTATCACGGAGCCACCACACCTCCGGCGCGGCGGTGATGATGACCCCGTCCCGCCAGGGCATGACCCCATTGGGAAACCGGATGCCGGTGGCGAATTCGATCCGCCGGTCCATCCGCCCATCGCCGTCGGTGTCTTCCAGCCGGGCGATGATGCCGAGCGGTTTCCCATCCGGCGCGCCCAGAGGATAGTCCCGGTTCTCCGCCACATAAAGACGGCCGTGCTCATCGAAGGCGAGGGCGACTGGGTCGATCACCAGCGGCTCGGAGGCCACCAGCTCGACCGTGAATCCCGGTTCGGTTTCGAAGGCCTGGAGCGCCTCCGCAGGGTTCAGGTTGCCGACCATCCCGGCGGCCCCCGTGCTGAAGGCGGTAAGCCAGGCAACAGGCAGAAGTCGTTTCCACATCGCCAGCGGGATCACGACTCCATCGCCTCCGGCTTCGGCTCCGGTAGCCAGCGGGTCAGCAGGACGCCGATCAAGGCATAGGTTCCCGCCACGGCGGCGCCGACCAGGGCGATCTTGACCGGGTCGGGTGGTCGGGAGGCGGAGAGCGTGATGGTGAACCAGGCGGCGGCCGTGCCAATCACTCTTCCGCCAATGTTGGCGGCGAAACTTTCACCCGTACCACGCAGGTGAACGGGAAACACCAGCGGGATGTAGTTCCCCCAGAAGCTGAACTGCGCCACGGTGAGAAACCCGGCGATGAAGATGCCGACCTTGATAAACGTGAGACTGTCCGCCTGGGAAAGCGATCCCGAGATCCACCAGAAAAAGAACGGCACATACAACAAGGCGGGAATCTGAAACACCCGGAGCAAGGCCCGGCGGCTGAGGATCCGCACCGCCAGAATGGCCAATGCGACGCGACCCACGAGCCCGCCGATTTCCTGGCAGATCGTCACCTTCGCCACCGCTCCGTCGGTCGCATTCCCGCCGATCTGGCGCAGTCGCCGCGCATCGGGAGCCGGTTCTCCGGCGGCTTGGGCCTCCGCCACCGCGGCGTCCTGCGCCTCCTTGGCTTTGGCCAGAATCGCGGTGTGTCCTTGCGGCGCGGCCAGGATTTGCGGCAACTGCTGGATGGCCCCAAACGCAATGCCGTAGCTCGCGGCAAACACCAGAGTGGTCAGCACCGTGGTGCGGACCAAGGCGGGGCTGAACAATTCCCAAAGACTAGGCCGCCGCAACGTTCCCGCGGCCTTCTTCTGCGCCCAGACGGGCGACTCCGGAAGGAAAGGCCGGATGACAATCAAGGGCAGCGCCGGAATGACTCCGGAAATCAGGGTGTACCGCCAGGCCTCGTGGCCGCCTTGAATCGCCGGCAGGTCGAACGCCCAACGGGCGGCCAACACATTGGCCGCCCCTACCAGCAGGCCGCCCAGCGAAGAAAAAGCCTGGGTATAGCCCAGGACCTTCTCCCGTTGAAGGGGGTTGGGAAACAGCTCGGCCAACCACGCCACCGCCGCGACAAACTCCACACAAACCCCGACGAACACGCCGCAGCGCAGGATCAGAAGCTGGGTCAAGGAAGTAGAAAACCCGGCCGCGAACGCCGACAAGGCGTACAGCAGAATACTGAAGGTGAGCACCCGCCGCCGGCCCAGGCGGTCGGTGAGATAGCCTCCCAGCAACCCAAACACCCCTCCGGCAAACGCCGGAACGAAGAACAAGGCCCGCGCCCATCGGACATACTCCTCCCCGCCCGGAGCCCATAACGCTGCGGCGTCCGCCCGGGCCATCCCCCCTTGAACCAGCGCCTCCACCAGCGGGGCACTCAAGGAGGCAATGGCCGGCTTCAGGATCAGGGGCAGCATCAGCAGCTCATAAATGTCGAAGGCGAAGCCAATGGCGGCGATGACACAAATGAGCCATTCGGTGGTGCCAAGCCGCTTGGGGGCAGGGGCTGCGGAATTCATACGCATGCGTAGAAAATCCGTTCGGACCCAGCAAAGCAATGTCCCAAAACGGCCCGCGCGCATCCGGAGCGCGGGTCTGCGACCCGCAGCAACGGCCCGGCTTCCAAGGCTCCAAGAGCATCCGAGGGGGGGGCAGAGCATCAGGGACGGAGTCGCTATCGTCCGCTTGATCATCATCCGGCCCCGGCTACCCGGCGACACTCGCCCTTCTGGTCGATATTCACAGTCATAAACAAAAGAGGATTGGCAACCACCCGCCGGGTTTTTAGACTGGCCTCATGCCAGAGAAATCCCGGGACCAGATTCCTTTCGGAACGCGCGAGCTGTTCGAAAAGGGGATCGCCGCGGTGCAGAAGAACAACCTGGACTATGCGGTCACCCTGTTCATGCAGGTTTTGCGGCTGGAGCCGGCCTTTTACGAGGCCCGGGAGGCCTTGCGGGCCACCCAGCACAAGCGCGCCGCAGGAAAGCGCAGCTTTTTCCAGAAAGCCAAGGGCCTGATGGGATCCGCCAGCAGCCTCACCCGCGGACAGGTTGCCCTGCGCACCAATCCGTTCGATGCCATCCTCGTGGCCGAGGAAGTGTTGAACGAGGATCCGGGCAACACCGCTGCGCATGAACTCCTGGCCGACGCCGCCATGGCCTCGGGATTTCCCAAGACCGCCGTGCTCTCCCTGGAAGTGGCCTTCAAGCACAAGCCGACCGACCGCAAACTGGCGATGGAACTGGCCGAGGCGTTGAGCCAGCTCGGAAATCGGGCCCGAGCCGAAAAAATCCTTCGCGATCTCCTGCGGGCCTTCCCGGGCGACAGCGAAATCAACGAGCGGCTCAAGAACACCCTCGCCAACCGGACCCTGCACGAAGGCGGTTACGGGCAGTTGGAGGGCGGCGAGGGAAGCTTCCGCGACATCCTCAAAGACAAAGAGGAGGCCCGTTCCCTCGAACAGCAGCACCGCTTGGTCAAAGACGAGGACGTGGCGGCCTCGCTGATCATCGAGTACGAGGCGCGGCTGGAAAAAGAACCGGCCAATCTCAAGCTGATCCGCGACCTCGCCGACTTGTTTCTCAAGAAGAAGGATTTCGCGAACACGACCCGCTATCTCGAACTGTATCTCGCCCAAGCCGGAGTGAACGACCCGATGATTCTCGAGGCCATCCGCAATGCGCGGCTGGAAGAGTTCGATCATCAGCAAAAACTTTTGGACTGCCATGATCCCGACTACGAGGCGCGCTTGGCTGGGCTGCGGGCACAGCGTCAGCAGTGGTTGTTGGAGGACGTGAAGCGACGGGCAGATTTGAACCCGACCGACCTGTCGATCCGTCTGGAACTGGGCGAACTTCACCTCGAAGCCGGGCGCCTGGGCGAGGCCATCGCGGAGCTGCAAAAGGCGCAGAACAACCCGAACAAGCGCATTGCCGCGATGAACCTGCTGGCCCAGGCCTTTGCCCGGCGGGGCATGAACGACCTGGCCGCGCGCAAGCTTCAGGAGGCGCTCAAGGAAAAACTGGTCTTCGACGACGAAGCCAAGGAGTTGCGGTACCAGTTGGGCGCGGTGCTGGAGAAGATGGGCCGGAAGGAGGAAGCCATCGAGCAGTTCAAAACGATTTACGAACAGGACATTGGTTACCGCGACGTCATGGCCCGGGTGGACGCGTACTATGCGGAACAAGGATGACCGGACGCACCCCACCCAGCGAAGCCACCTCCTGTTGGAGCGACGCGAGCGTTCAGTCAGCCCGGGTGTATCTTGGATTCGTCCTTACCGAAACGGACTTCTTTGGAGCTTGGAACTTGGCTTTTGGAGCTTGAGGAAGGGAATGAGCAGCTCTTGGGGCTCGGCCAGCGGCTTTAAGAACAATCTCGAGCTGCGCCCAGCCAGCCCCAGCACCAGCCAATGCGGCTTGAACCCGAAACACCGCCCGTCACAGTGCCGCTCACGCATGAATCGCCGCCTGTTTCTCACGTTCGCCTTCGCCGCCGCTGCGGGCTGCTCCAGCGACTCCAAACGCCATCCGCACATCCGCGTCGAAGACTTCGCCACCGATCGTTCAGGCGATCCGGTGATCCGCCTGGCGTGTGTGGGGGACAGCATCACCTATGGCGCCGGTATTCCCAATCGGGAAACAGCTTCGTATCCCGCCCAGTTGGGCCAACTCCTGGGACCCCGCTTCGACGTCCGGAATCTCGGCCACAGCGGCGCCACGGTCAGCCGCATCGGCGACCTCCCCTACCAGGCAACGGACGAATACGCCGCGTTGAGCGATTTCCAGCCGGGGGTGGTGATCTTGATGCTCGGCACCAACGACACGAAGCCGCAGAACTGGAAGGGCCGCGAGGCGTTCGAAACCGAATACCGCGCGCTGCTGTCGTCTCTCCGCGAATTGAAATCCCGCCCCAAAATCTGGGCCTGTTTTCCACCCCCCGTTTACCAGGACGAATGGGGCATCAACGCGCTGACCCTCGACGAAGTGCTGGATGGCATCGAAAACGTCTGCGACCGTGAGCGCATCCCCGTGATCGATTTGCACGACGCCTTGAGCGGCATGCCCTCGGCCTTCCCGGACGGAATCCATCCCAACGCCAAAGGAGCCGAAGCCATGGCGCGGACGGTGTATCTGGCGGTGCGACCGTAGCCTTCCCAACCCCATGCTTGCCGCCTTCCGCTCGATGACGGGCAACCGTCGCATCGCGTCCCTCGCCGCCGCGGTGTTCGCGCTCGACCAGCTCACCAAACTGGTCGTGTTACGCTTTCTGGGACTCGAGCAAGAGCACGAGGTCATTCCGGGGTTCTTCAAATTCGTTCACTGGGGCAACACCGGCGCCGCTTGGAGTCTGTTTCGGCACAACAACCACCTCCTGGCCGTGGTCTCGGCGCTCGCCATGGTCGGATTGTGGGTGTTCCGGCGCCATTTCGACGCGCATCGGCCGGGTGGCCAGGTCGCGCTGGGACTCCTCTTTGGCGGTATCGCCGGCAATCTCACCGACCGCCTCCTGCCCACCCGTCAGCACGTCATCGACTTCATCCGCTTTTACTTGAATCCCCGTGGCGGTGGGGAAATTGGATTCCCCGCCTTCAATGTCGCCGACACCGCCATCTGCATCGGGGTCGGGCTGCTCATCCTTTTTTCCTGGCAAGCTGATTCCGGGCGGTCCGCCAAACCGGAACCCGTCACCCCGGCCAAATAGGGAAGGCCGAGGCGGGGCCGAGGAATCACTTTGGCAGCAGCCGTTGACGAAAGGAAACCGGGGAAAAGGTCTGAAGAACGCGAATCGCGGGAGATCGCCTTCGTTCACCCGGGCGTTGAACCCATCCCAGCTCCCGTCTATTTCCAATTCGTGTCCATGCGCGTTCCTTGGTGGTTCCCAACCAGCCTTTCCTAAGATCACTTGCCCATGTCGGCTTCGGAGACATCCAGCGGAACGTCCTCCACCCTCCCGCCGGTGGTGCTGGCAGGACCGACCGCCACGGGAAAGTCGTCCGTCGCGTTGGAACTCGGATGCCTGCTGCCCGGCGAAATCGTCTCCGTCGATTCCATGCAAGTCTATCGCGGGCTCGATCTCGGCACCGCGAAACCCACCCCGGCGGAGCGAGCAGCGATTCCTCATCACCTCATCGATGTCGCGGAACTGACCGAGTCTTTCGACGCCGCGCGCTTCGTGACCCGAGCCGGTGAAGCCGTCAGCCAGATTGAAGCACGCGGCCGGATTCCCATCCTCTGTGGCGGAACCGGACTTTACTTCAATGCCTGGCTCAATGGCCTGGGGGACGCCCCGCCACCGGATACGGCGTTGCGGGCCGAACTCGACGCCCTGCCGCTGGCCGAACTGTTGGACGAACTGGCCCGGAAGGACTGGGCTACCTTCGACGAAATCGATGTGCGCAATCGGCGTCGGGTGGTGCGGGCGGTGGAAGTAATTCGGCTGACCGGACGTCCGTTCTCCCAGCAACGCGCCCACTGGCCGGAACGGGCGCCCACCTTGGCCGGTCGGAGCTTTGGTCTATTGCGCAGCCGGGAGGACACGATCCGACGCATCAACGCCCGGGTCGAGGCCATGTTTGCCGCGGGGTTGGTGGAAGAGACCCGGGGTCTGCTGGACCGCGGCCTAGCCACCAATCGGACGGCCCAGCAAGCCATCGGCTACCGGCAGGTAATGGAATACCTGGAGGGGAAGCGAAGCCGTTTGGAAACGATCGAGCTGGTCAAGGTCCGCACCCGTCAGTTGGCAAAACGCCAGCTCACCTGGTTTCGCGGCCAAATGGACCTGTACTGGCTGGAAGTGGCGGCCGATGAGCCAGCCCTCAGCGTGGCGAAACGGCTGGTGGACCATCTGAAGCGAGAGAAGCCGGAAAGTACGGAGTACCGCCTTTAGGCGGCGGAGCGGTCGCTGCTCCGGCAGGTTTGGTCATTCTCTGGCGCGTCGTTTCCAGGGACATCTCCACCGGCTGAAGCCGGGACTCCGTACCTTTGATCGTTCCTTGGAACTTGGGTCTTGGCCTTTGGAACTGGGTGCTCAGGCATCCCCCTCCACTCCCTACCGTGAGGCCGGCTCCAGTCCCCGGTCCTCTCCCACCGCCGAAACTTTTCTCGGAATCTTTCGGCCACTTCCCGGTCCATTTCCGACTCACCCCGTGACTCATGGATACGCCGCTCCAACAGATTGCCGCCGCCCAGGCAGGCGACGAGTGCGCCGCCGGTCAGCTCATCGCGGAATTCCACGCCCGCATCTATGCCTTTCTGCGCCGGTTCGCCGGTAGCGATGAGGACGCCGAAGACCTCACCCAGCGGACCTTTGCTCGCGTCTGGTCGTCCCTTGGTAGTTTTGCCGGCCGTTCCTCGGTCTCGTCGTGGATTCACGGCATCGCCCATCACGTCTATGTGGACTGGCGGCGCGCGGATCGCCGCGGCGAACCGCAGACCGACGAATGGTGGAAGAACCGGGTCGCGCCCGAACCCACTCCCGCTGAATTGGCCGCATCGGCCGATCTGGCCCGATCGCTTTATGCCGCGGTGGACCAGTTGGAACCCGAACTCCGCGGCACGGTCCACCTGCATTACTACCAAGGGCTTACCCTCCAGGAAACCGCCGACGCGCTCGGCCTTTCCCTGAGCACGGTGAAATACCGGCTCCGCACCGCGCTGGACCAATTGCAGGCCGTCCTCGTCCATCGTCCCGCCCTTCAAGCCAAACTCCAAAATCATCGCCCATGAACACTCCCGACCTCGAAACCATCCTCCGTGCCGCTCCGCGCCCGGCCGCACCGGCTGACCTTCAAGAACGCCTCACCCGTCAAGTGCGCCTTTCCCCCGGCGTCGTCCCGACTTCGTCAAAGCTAAGAGCCGATAGTTGGATCCGACGCTGGTGGCCGACGCTGGCCTTTGGCGGAGGCCTCCTCGCCTGCGCCGCCACCCTGGTGACCCAACAGGCGCAACTCCGCGGCCTGCGCGCGCAAGTCGAGGCCCTCCCGGGCATCGCGACCGAATCGACCGACGTTGAGACCTCTTCGGCCAGCGCCCTCGCCTCCTCCCTGACCGCGGTCGAAACAGCGCCCTCGGAAGACAAGCGCCTGGAGATGGCCCGGTTGCGGACGGAACGGGCCGAACTCCAGCCGGTCACGGACCTGATCCAGCAGCTCACCGTCGAGAACCGTCAGCTCCAAGCGGAACTGGCGGCGCAGCCCGGTATCTCCACTGAAGATCTCGAGGCGATGAAGGAAGCCAAGGCGCACGCGCAGTCCATCGCCTGCGTGAACAGCCTCAAGAACATCGGCTTGGCGCTCCGTGTCTGGGCGATTGACAATGAGAGTCTATTTCCACCGGATTTTCGCTCGATGAGTAACGAATTGGTTAGCCCCAAGATACTAATTTGTCCCGCTGACTCAGGTCGGCAGGCCGCGGCCGACTGGATCTCCTTGGGCGCCACCAGCGTTTCCTACGAATACCTCGCCCCGGGAACCACCGAAAATGAACCCAACCGCGTGGTCACCCGCTGTCCAATTCACGGTAACATTGGTCTATGTGACGGCAGCGTGCAGAGGAGCCAAGGTGACGGCTCGAATCTCACCCGCCACCTCGTCCATCGCGACGGCAAGCTATATTTTCAACAGAATTACTGAGGGCCGCGGCCAGCGCAATGGGAGGTTTCGCTCCCTTCCCCGGCCCAGGGTCAACTAAGGTATCTTATGAAACCTCACCAACTCACCGCACTTCTGGGGGGACTCATGGTCACCGGCTTGCTGGCCGGCCTGATGGCGCAACACCGGCAGCTTGGCCGTGTTCGCGACGACCTGGCAAAACGCGAGGCATCGCTTCCGGCCGCTGTTCCCGCGCCGGAATCCACCCAGCCGTTCGTTCCCACCGAAGCCCCGCTGACCGACGCGGAACTCCGCGAACTGCTGACCCTGCGTCGTGATGTTGGCCGGCTGCGCCAGGAGAAGCCCAAACTGTCTGCGCTGCAGGCGGAAAACGCGCGTCTTAAGTCCGCCCTCACCCGTGCCGCGTCCGACGTCAACCGGATCCCGGTACCGGAGGGCTACTTGGTCGCCCATCAGGCCAAGTTTGCGGGGTTCGCTACTCCGGCGGATACGCTGCAATCGTTTCTGTGGGCTCTCCGCAACCGCGACACCAACGTGCTTTTTCAGGTGCTCACCCCTGCCAGCGCCGAAGAACTAGCCAGAATGCTATCCCAACGAGGAGCGGACCGCTTCTTTGACGACTCCCCCAAGATGCCCGGCTTTTCCATCCAGTCGCTGGTGGAGGATGCCGATGGCACCGCCACCGCGGACCTCCAGTTCGATCCCAACAGTTCGGAGCTGAATACGAAGTTCCCTCTCGAACGCGACGAGCAGGGTGCGTGGAAGGTGCAGTTGCCGTAGGGCGGGCGGGCGAAGCTCCAAATCCCAAATCCCAAGTTCCAAGACCCGGAGCATGGTCCGGCAGGGACACCCGAAAATAGCCCACCGTTTCAACGGTGGGTCAATGGCAGCACAATTTCCCCAGCCCCGCAGGGGCGAAAGAACCCAAGCCGCGCGAACCTCGTCTGCCGTCCCTGACGGGACTCCCTCCCCAAACGCCTCGCCACCCACGGATCGATCCATGGGCTATTGTCGAGTGTCCCGGCGGGCCAAACACGAATCGTCTGGGTTCCCGAATCCATAACCTGCCAGGCCAATGATGGAGGCGGTTTGGTCTGATCCCTCTGCGCCTGATCCCGAATTTTGAACTTTGAGCTTTGAGCTTCCCCCCCCGTGCCAAACCCTACCTTGAACTTTGGGACTTGGGATTTCTTTGGAGCTTGGGTTTTGGACCTTGGAGCTTCTCCGGGAGTTGTCCTGCGGGCGAGCCGCCCGCGCTCCTGCCGGTAAGAACCGTGTCCAGAGGCGCCTCGGGAGCTTCCCGCTCGCGGGCGGTCCGCGCCTTGACAAGCGTCCCCTCGGGTCAACAGCCTCGCCTGCCTGATATCGACCGCGGTCCGTCCCGGTTGCCGGAATGCCAACCACCCCCCAGCCCCGGCTCCCTCCTCCGCGCCGATCCATTTCCAATTCCGCCGACCACAACAATCGGCCGCAAAGCAATCAACGCACGACGAACCGATGGACAAGCTTCAAAAGATCCTCCAGGAACGCCCCAACTTTCATCAGGGGGAAACGGAAATCAGCCGGGCGTTCGATCCCAGCGAAAGCCTCCTTCCCTCCAACGTAACGTCCAAATTGGTCGCCAACCAGCCCGTCTGTTACGGGATCGGTCAGGATGTCCTGGAGTTCATCGCCGCCGCCGTCCAGGCCGGGGAAAAGACGTTGGAGACGGGCGCGGGCTGCTCGACTTTGGTGTTCGCCCTCCGCGGGGCGCGGCACATCGCCGTCACCCCCTCGGGCTCCGAAATCAAACGGATCTCCGAATACGCGGTGCAGGAGGGCGTTCCGCTCGACCAGGTGCAGTTTGCCCAGGAGTCGTCCCATGAGTTTCTTCCGCGGTGCCAGGTCGAGGGACTGGATCTGGTGTTGCTGGACGGGAAACACGCTTTCCCGTGGCCCATGGTCGATTGGTTCTTCACCGCGGACCGGCTCCGCAAAGGCGGTTTGATGATCATCGACGATGCGGGGATGCGGTCGGTGGCGATCCTGGCCGAGTTCATGCGCGGCGATCCCGGGTGGGACCTGGTCCGCGATTTTGGCGGCAAGACACTCGTGTTTCGCAAGACCCGGGACTCGGCGCTCGACGTCGCGTGGCACATGCAGCCGTTCAATATCCGGCCCACCGATTCCTCCGGATCCCG
>CAYYSX010000065.1:14748-24996 GCA_964474315.1 uncultured Verrucomicrobiota bacterium
ACTCGACCGTACCGCAGACCTCTGTGTCTGCTGTTCCGTTGGCTTACAGCCTACCCTTCAATAGATGCTGACATCACGGGTGTTTTTTTGGAGGGTAGGGCCTCGCGGAACCCTCCATGGGCGAGGGTGGATCCGTGTCTCAACTGATGAAGAACCTCGTTCGCTATTTGCTGATGGTCAGCACGCTGGCCACTGCAGGTTTTCCCAGTTCCGTTGCCGGACAAACCACCACCGCGGTCGCACCCAACGCCGCGCAACTGTTCGAGTCCGCGTCGGGGGCCTGGAGTCAACAACGCTGGGATGATGCCGTCGCTGGCTACCGACAAGCTGCGGCGTTGGCACCCGATGACGAAGCCGGCCTCGAAGGGCAAGTCCACTACGCTGAGGCACTCAGTTTCCTCACCGCGCCGGAAGTCTCCATCGCCGAATATCAGAAGGTCATCGATCGGGCTCCGGGTACGCCTTGGGCTCATGAAGCCATGTGTGGCATCGCGGCGCTCAAGTACTGGCTGGGCGACTTGCATGAAGCCCGGGAGCTCTTTCTCGCGGTGGCCCGGGAAACCCGGGATTGGGCCACGCTCAAGGAAAGCATCGGTCGGCTGAAACACATTCAACGCCTCCTGGATCTGGAGGAAAACCATCCCGACCGGCGCCTGAAGGATTGCGGTCCCAAGGCGTTTGAGGACTTTTGCCGTATCCAAGGCGTTAAGCTCACGGAACACGAGGTGACGCGCCTGCTGCCTGTGGGGAAAAAGGGGGTCAACATGGAGGCCATTCGCAGGGCCGGCCGGACCAAGGGGCTGCGCCTGGTGGGCGCGAAGCTGACGCCGGCCCAACTTAGCGCCGGTTCGAAGCCGTTCATTGCGTACCTGCGCAACAAACACTATGCGGTGGTGCTCGCCACCCAGGGCAACCGGATTGACTTCATCGATCCGCACGGGCGTCCGACCTACACCACCACCAATCGATTCCACGTCTTGTGGGATGGCACGGCGCTGGTGCCGCAAGGCAGCGTACCCGGCTTGCGGCGGAGCCAGTTGCTGAACGCCCGAGTGATGGAACAGATCCATGGCGGCCACCACCTCCATGGCACCGAGGACGGCGGCTGCGAGGAAAACCCGGCTTCCGGCTGCGATGGTGAGAACGGCGGTTGCGGCGGCGGCGGGCGGCCCGGGCTGCCCACGTGGCAGGTGAACATGGCGAATTACAATTTCCTCATCCGCGATCTGGTCTTTCGTTACGATGGCCTGGGTCCGCCGGTCGAATTCCGGCTGACTTACAGTGCCGACAGCGGGATGGTCAGCGCGTTTGGCCGGAGTTGGACCCATTCTTACAACATTTTCCTGACCGAGAATCCCAATGGCGTGGACGTGCGACGCGGCGGCGCCAAGGTCGATCATTTCATTGCGCGGGGCGATGGCACCTATACGCCGCCGCTCTGGAATTACGACGAATTGCGCAAGGACCTCCCCAGCGGCGCCTACACCTTGCGGGTCAAACTGACCAAGGAAACCCAACACTTCGACCCGACCGGCCGGTTGACGAAGATCGAGGACCGCAACGGCCACGCTTTGACCTTTCAGTATGAGGGAGACCGGCTGGTCTCGATCACCGACGCCGTGGGGCGGGTCACGACACTCCACTACCAATCCGGCGGCCGCGTGTCCGAAGTGATCGATCCTCTGGGCCGGCGCGCGAGTTATACGTACGATGACCACGACAACCTGGCCGCCTACGTGGACATGGCCGGCAACGTGATCATCTACACCTACGACGAAGTCAGTTATCTCACTAGCTACAGCACGCCGAGCGGGACCTGGCACGTGCGGCGTGGCACCACTCCCAATTTCACCGAGTTACCTTATATCTTACGCGAAATCGAGAATCCGCTCGGCCACGTGCGCCGTTACGACACCGGGCCGACCATCGCCTGGTATGACGACGAGCGCGCCCACCGTTGGTTTGTTTTTAGCGAGGACGTGGGCGAGACCACCCAGTTCACCGATCCGCTCGGAAACCGATGGCTAAGGCAATACACCCGCGGCAATCCGACGAGTTTCGAGGATCCCGAGGGACGCCGGGCGTCCTATTTTTACGATGACCGGGGAAATCGCACGCGATCGAGCCCGCCCGGCGGGCCGGTGTTCGAATACACGTTCGACGCGCACGACAACCTGATCAGCCAGGCCACCGAGTTGGGCCGCGCGACGCAATACACCTATGACGCCCGCGACAATCTTACCTCCGTGATCAATGCCAAGGGGCACACCACTCAATTCGCTTACGACACGCAGGGGTTGCTGACCGCGGTGACCGACCCGCGGACGAATCTCACTCGCTTCCACTACGACACACGCGGCCAGTTGGTGGCCGTCACCAATGCCGTCGGCGGCGTCACGCGCTTCACCTACGACACCGTGGGTCGGGTCAGCACGCTCACCGATCCCCAAGGCCAGGTCTTTGCCTACACCGTGGACCCCATCGATCGCGTGACCCGAGTCGAGGCGCCGGGTGGTCTCACCCGCACGCTCACCTACGCCTGTTGCTCACTGAGTTCCGTTTCCGATGCCACCGGTACGGTGGCCTTTGACGTGGATCCCCAAGGCCGTCTCCGGCACTACACGGACAACTTCGGCCAGGCCATCCAGTACCAGTACGATCCGAACGGGAACCTCACCCAACTAACCTATCCAGGGGGCAAGGTGGTGGCTTATGAATACGACACCGCCAACCGGTTGGTGCGCGTGACCGACTGGCTGGGCAACACGACCCGCTACACCTATGAGGGATCGGGCCGCCTGCTCTCCTCCACCAACAGCAACGGCACGCGGACGCTTTACCATTACGACGCCGGCGGTCGGCTCCGGTCGTTGAGTGACCAGACCGCCGGCGGCGCCGTGATCGTCGCCCACCAGTTCGGGTTGGATCGACTTGGCAATTTCACCAACGTGACGACCGTCGGTGGCCTTCCGCCTCAGTTTGCCACGATCACGGCCGAATACGAATTCGAGGCGGACAATCGGCTGGCCGCGGGCGGAGGGGTCACCTTCACCCACGACGCCAATGGCAACCTGACCGGCATCTCCGGATCACCCGCGACCACCTTCGGTTACGATGCCTTGGATCGGCTCACTTCGGTCCAGCGCGACGGGTACTCCGCCCAGTATCAATACAACGCCTACGGCCAACGAGTGGCGCGCACGGTCAATGGCGTGACCACCCGGCTGGTGATCGACCCCTCGGCCTATTTCAGCCGCGTGCTGATGGAGACCGATACCGCCGGCAACCCGCTGGCCTATTATGTGCATGGTATTGGTTTGATCGCGAAGATCACGCCCGACGGCCAGACCTACACCTATCATTACGACTGGCGGGGCAGCGCCGTGGCGCTCACCGACTCGACGGGCGCGGTGGTGAATCGTTATGTCTATGACCCTTGGGGTAACGTGGGCGCCAACAGCAGCGAGGCGGTGGCGAATCCATTCCGCTTCGTGGGTCGGCTGGGAGTGATGGACGAGGGCAACGGGCTGTTTTACATGCGCGCGCGGCATTACCTGCCCGCGCTGGGACGGTTCACCAGCAAAGATCCGGTGGGAACGTTGGGCGGGCCCAATTTTTATGTCTATGCCATGAACGATCCGCTGGGGCTGATGGATCCGTTGGGGCTGTGGTACGTGGATGTGGGCTTCAGTTTCGGCTTCGGCAACGGAACCGGTGTGGTCGGCGGATACTTTATCGGGTCGGATGGCGTCCATGCCTACGCGGGCGGCGGCTATATGACACCGGGTCCGGGCGCGGCTCTCATGTGGTCGCCCGGATCACCCTCGCCCGGCTGTTGGAGCACCCAGGTGGGTGGCGGTTACGGCCTGGGCGGGGCGGTCAGTTATGGCGGCGGAGCCGGCGGCTGGGAGGTGGGGTTGACCACACCCGGTGCGAGTTGGGTGGAATATTACACTTGGTAACGCCATGACGCTTTCCCTCCGACGTATCGCCGGGTGGTACGGCCTCCTGCTCCTGGCCTTCGCGCCCCTGGTCTCCGCACAGATCCCGCTCCCGTGCGGTGTGGTGCAAACCAATTCCATTTCCGTGGTCGGCGAGCACGATACCTATGTTTATACCGCAACGGCCGGTGAATCGATCAGCCTCCGCATGACCGCGCTGACCACCGGATTGGACGCACGATTGGAACTCCGCGACGGCGCCAGCAATCTGATCGCCACCGCTTCGAGCCGCCTCGACCGCACGCTCCCCGAGGCCGGCACCTACTTCGTCATCGCGCTCGATCAGGGCAACGATGAGACCGGCGATTACACCCTCGCCCTGCAACGCCTGGTCGATCCCTGCGATGCGGCGCCGCTAATCTGCGGGGCGACCGTCGCCGCCGGCATCGAAAGCACGGGCCAGATCGCGGCTTATACGATCGCCGTTCCCGCCGGCGGCGCCTTCACCACGCTGCGGCTCGAAAGCCTGACCGCCAATTTCACGGCCCGACTGGAGTTGTTCGACCCGCTGGGCCGGCCGGCGGGCAACACCACCGGCAACCTAAACGCCAACCTGACCAATACCGGCACTTACACGTTGCTGATCAGCCACAATTCCGGAACGAACCGCACGGGGAACTATCGCCTGGCCACGCAGCGCGTCACCAATCCGTGCAACGCGACTTCCGTGACCTGCGGCGACGTGGCCACGGGTGAGATCGGAGTGATCGGAGAACTGGATGCCTTCACCATTGTCTCGACTGGTGGCGAAGCTTATTCCGTGCAACTCCTCGGCACGAATACCTCGTTCCTCCCGCAGTTCGATCTCTATACCCCCACGGGGGCGACGCTCACCACCAGCGACACCGACCATGTGGGAACGTTCGCCGAAGCCGGCGTCTATACCGTGATCGTCCGTGCCACCAGCGGCGCCGTCCGCACCGGCCCCTACTGGCTTTCGGTCGAACGGATCACGGATCCTTGCGACGCAGAGCCGTTACCCTGCGGCAGCCTGGTCACGGGTTCCCTTAGCGGTCTCCGCGAGACCGATGCTTACACTATCGCCGGCGGCTTCGCCTGGCTGCGACTGGAGAGCCTGACCGCGAACTTCACGCCCATCATGCGTCTTTACGATCCGTCGGGTGCGCTGGTCACGTCGAGTACCGGCACCATCGTCAGCAACCTGGTGTCCGGCGAGTACACGCTGTTGGTGAGCCACAATTCGGGTAGTAGCCGCACCGGGGACTATCGCTTGGTTCACCAGCGCATCGTGGATGGGTGCCAGGCCACGTCGCTGGTTTGCGGTGCGACGGTGGCGGCCGAGATCGCGGTCGCGGGTGAATACGACGCGTTCACCTTGAACGCCACCGCCGGCGAGTACGTGACGGTCCGGCTAACCAGCACCAATTCCTCTCTCTTCAATCCGCGTCTGGATCTCTACGATCCGTCCGGACGACTCCTCACCAGCGGCGCCGCGACTGTCTTTACGGGCCTGCTCACCAACGCCGGTATCCATACCTTGTTGGTGAGTCATGGCACGGGCAGCAGTCGCACGGGAAATTACTGGCTCGCCCGGGAACGGATCGTCGCCGCGTGTGATCCGGCCCCCCTCCAATGCGGCGCCCTGACCCGTGACGCGCTCGACGGTATTGGAGAGATGGACGTCTTCAGCTTGACCGCCGTGGGTGGCGAAGTCGTCGCCCTTAGACTGACCGGCCGCGAATCCACCTTCAGCCCCGCGATGGATGTGTTCGATCCCGAAGGTCGTTCCCTGGAGGTGACACCGGCGTCCAACGGCGCCCGTTTCGGTGGCCCGTTGACTCACGCCGGAGTTTACACGGTCATCGTCCGCTACGGGGCCGGGGCGCGCACGGGCGCGTACACGTTGAATTTCCAGAATCTGACCACCCTCTGCGGCAGCCGCGGACCGATCGTGTGCGGCGATCTGGTGACGGGTTTCCTGATGCCCGGGGCGCGGGCGATTCATTCGTTTGAGGGAACGGCCGGCGACGTGGCGGTGCTGCGACTGTTTAGCAGCACCACACCCGCGCCGGCCTGGGAAATCTATGAACCGGACGGCACGCTGCTGACACCCGCCGGCGCCACCTACACCCGCACACTCACCAAGACCGGCCACCACCTGGTCCTTCTCTATGCGCCGCCGGGGGTGCCGCAGATTGCGGATTACGTCGTGGGATTGAACACGGTGCGTCAACCCTGCGCCGCCGTGCCGTTGGTGTGCGGCGCCGTGCAGTCCGGCGCCCTCACCGAGGACGGCGAAGCCCACGCTTACACCTTCCAGGCGGCCGCCAACGAAGCCGTCCAATTGCGCTTGGCCTCGGCGAGCGAATTCTTCAAACCCGTGTTCAACCTTTACGATCCGGACGGCGTGTCCGTGACCGGGTTCGGCGGTTACACCGATCTGGCGCCAGTGTTGAGCAAGACCGGCGAATACACTGTCCTCGTTTACTGGGAGACGAATGCCGACAGCCGGGTGGGCGAATACCGTCTGGCCTTGGATCGCATCACCGATCCGTGCGGACCGTTGACCGCGCCGCTGGATACGACCTTGATGGGTTCGCACAGTGAACCGGCCCAAGTGGACCATTACACGTTCACCGCGGGCCCCGGCCCGGTAACGATCTGCACCAGCGCCATCCGCTCCGGCACGCCCCCGACCATCGGCTTGTACGACGCCACGGGGCAAGTGCTGGCTCAATCCATCATTCAGGTTCAGCACACGCTTCCAAATCAGGGGACCTACCACGTGTTGATCTATCGGTCGAACGGGACCACGGGTGACTATTCTCTCCGCGTCCAGAGCGGTTTGGTCGCCTGCTCGAGCCTCGATCTCGTTCTACCCAGTGTGAGGCTGCTGAGACCGGAAGCCGGCGAGCACGTCGCCCGCGGAGCTCATTACCCGGTGACTTGGACTGGCGTCGATTTCGACACGGTCACGCGGCAGGAGCTATGGCTCTCGCGGGACGGCGGGGAAACGTTCGAGGTGATTGCCGCGAATCTGGCCCCGTCGGCCCGTAGTTACGATTGGCTGGTGCCGACGGGTAACTCCGAAGCAGGCTGGCGCTGGCGCGTGGTGGCAGTCACCGCCGCCGGTTACGCCGCGGCCGGCGAAACCAGTGGCGATTTTCTCGCCGTGAACAGCACCGAGGCGCGCGCGATCCATTACGAATATGACGTGCTCAATCAACTGGTGTCGTCCAGTCATGGTGCAGGATTGGTGCAATACTATGCCTACGATGCCGCCTTGAACCGCACCTTCTTGTTTGGAGGCGGGGATCCGAATGCCGACAGCGATGGCGACGGCATGCCCGACCTCTGGGAAATCGCCCACGGCTTCGATCCGGCCGATCCCACCGATGGTGTTGCCGACAGCGACGGCGATGGTCTAAGCAATTACGGTGAATATGTGGCCTGCACCGATCCGCATTCGGCCGCCAGCGTCTTCCGGATCGATGAAGTGATCTGGGATCCGGACGCCACCTATGTTCATTTCCGCTCCCGTCCCGGAAAAACCTACGTGGTCGAATGGACCACCGGTTTGGCGACCGACTGGATTCAGCTCCCGCCGGTGACGGCGACTTCGTCTTCCACCACGGTCGCGCACACCCCCGGTCTCGATTCCACCCCTCAATTCTATCGCGTGCTCGTGGAATCAGGACTGCCCTGCGATTGATCGCCGGCCTCGGCCCGAGCCTTGGCAAGCAAACCGGAACTCAAAGCCTCCAGTTCACGCTCAGGGTGAAGAAGGAGAAATTGGTGTTCTCATACGAGCCCGCCACCCGACCCCGCAGCGATTGGTCCGTCCCCTGATCCACGTCCATGTCGCCCCCCCAGAAAAACTCATACGCTGCCGCAAGACTGAGCCGCTCCGAATACCGCCACTGAACCCCCGCGCCGACCCGCAGGGCGGCGCCCATCGGAACCATCAGCGTGCGGTCCTAATCACTGACCGCCGAGCTGTCATAGCCGATACCGCCCAAAAGTTGCCAGCGTGGCGAAAGCTGATATTGGACGCCCACCGCCCCGTGCCAGGTGTCCTGGTAGTTGAGCTCGGTGATCAGATTCTTCGGGTCGGCGGACTCCACTCCGACCTGCACCTGTCCAAACCGCTCCCAGTTCTGCCATCCCACATTGGCCATCAACGCCAACTGGTCGGTTAGCTGGTGAAAGACTCCGAGCATGACCGATTGCGGAACCGTTACTCCGAGATTGAGTTGGCCGGGGTCGGCGAGCAGGACGCTCAGGCCCGGCCCCAGGTGGGAGAAGCCGGGGGTATCGGCGAAGTCAAGATCGACCGGGGACAAATAGGTGACGCCGACCCGGGTCTGTTCCCCGGCCCGGATCAGGATTCCCACATTAGCACCGAAGCCCCAGTCGCGATCCTCTAGGAAGAGCTGCCCATCTCCAAAGCCGGGCTCGAGATTGTTCACGGCCACCTGCGTGTCGAGGTACCATACATGGCATTGAGCCCGGCGCCGACCGACAACCAGTCATTGACCTGGTAGCTCACGGTGGGCAACAAGCTCACGCCGATGAGGGTGCTTTCCTGGACATAATAACGGCCGACCCACTGATCATCGTAGTCGGTCGCGAGTCCAAAGTAGGACAATGTGCCCAGCCCAATGCGCCATTTCTGTCCGAGTTCCTGAACGTAGAAGAAACTCAGTCCCGGAAGCGCGCCCACGGCATTGCCACCGTCGTCGCTTCCCAACCGTGCGGAGGTGTCGTCATGGGGCCTGAACCGCACATCCCCGTAGAGCAACTGGAGGCCACCTTGAATCTGGGTCCCGGTCAGGAGGCTCATACCGGCCGGATTGGTGAACAGCGTCGAGGCATCCTGGGATCGGGAACTATAACCGGCGGCGGCCAGGCCCACCTCAGGCGTGCCGATCTCGTAGAGCTGGATTCCGCCGGCTTGGACGGAACAACCGATCAAGGCATTGCCGGCCAGGACGGCACCGAGACCGAGGCGGTGGGAAAGGGACTGGTTCATAATGAAAATGGGGGGCGCTGATTTCAGCACGTCACCCGGATGAGAACGAATCCAAAGGGTTATGCCGTAAATAAGTCAATGGAGGAAATGGCACCTTAACTCCGATGGGCGCCTCGTGGTTTTTGGCGAGGCGGTGGAGCCGAGGAGAGGGGAAGACAGAGGACGGACGACAGAGGACCGAAGCGAAAGGCCTGTAGAGTCGGCTGTCCTCAGCCGACCGTGCTGTTGGAGTCGCCTGGGGACCACTGGAAACCGAACGGGCGTGGAGGAACAGAGGACGCCGGGTGCTCTTGGCGGCCAGGGGGCCGGCTGGGGACAGCCGACGCTACAGGCTCTAAGGCGACGTCTTACGATAGCCCGAATTCTCCACCTCCACTTTGAGGTTCTTGCTCTTGGCTTCCAGGACGGACTCCGACGTATATACCGTGCCGTCGTCAAGCGTCCCGAACGTCACGTCCAGGGTGATGGGATCCTTCCCTGAATCCAAATGGCTGACCACCTTGGCCGTCAGCGGATGGTTGTTCTTGAGGTCAAGATCCAAAGCCATGCTGTCTCCGGCTTTGAGGTAATCAGAAAACGTCAGGCGTACGCGCTGGCCGGGTTCAAGGGGTTGGATCGATAGATGGCCGGCCTCTTTCGCGGCCTGAATCCGAGCCGGGTCCGGCGGCATATACTGATGGACCAACGCCAATGCTTCCTTCATGTAGTCGGTCAGTTCTTCCTTCTTCCATTCGGCGATCCGGCCGCGCAGCCCGCGGCGTCTCTCCTCGGGTGGAGGCGACGTCAGCGGCACCTTCTGGAGCTTGCCGGCGGCGCCGTAGTAGCAGCGGTCCATCAGGTGCGACTTCTCCTCACCACCGACGCTCACCACGGTGGTCTCGATCCATTCAAACTGTCGCAAAGCGGCCTGACCGGAGGCCATCGTCGCTTTGAGCGCCAGGACATGTTCGGCGGCACCAGGCTGCTGGGCCTCCAATGGAAGATTCAAGGTTCCTAAGACCAACGCGAGGAGTAGGAAGGACTGCTTCATGGCGAACTTGAATTGAGATTGAAATCAGGCGGTAGTTGAACGCGCAAGCATTTCTCTATCTGAGGTGCATCTTGGGGCGCATCTTGGATGGGTCGTTACCGCTGCGACGATAGGCGAAAGAAAAGCTCCAAAAGCCAAGTTCCAAGCTCCAAAGAAGCTCCAAGGGCCAAAGTCCAAGCACCTCCCCAGTTTCCAGCCGCGTGGGCACATCCCGACGGGAAGGG
>CAYYSX010000066.1:0-24867 GCA_964474315.1 uncultured Verrucomicrobiota bacterium
TCGGAGTCATTCCGCCGGCGACCTTGCCGCCGAATCCTCGCACGCGTTTCCTGGGCGAAACTAACGGAGTGCGTCGTTATGAAGTCGTGCTTGACGTTCATCCCGACATCTTTGCCTATGGAATTCTTTGCCTTCCGGCGGACGCGAAGGCCGGAGAGCGGCGGCCCGTGGTGGTTTGTCAGCACGGGCTGGAAGGTCGGCCGACTGATATCTCGGATCCGGCGGTGGTCAGTCCGTATTATCATCAGTACGGGCTGCGGCTGGCGGAACGGGGATTCATTACCTTCGCCCCCCAGAATCCATATATCGGCGGAACCCGGTTCCGTCAGGTCTTGCGGCAAGCGCAGCCGCTGGGGTTGACGCTCTGGTCGTTCGTGGTGCGACAGCACGAGGTCATCACCGACTGGCTGGCGTCGCTGGACTTGGTCGATCCGGAACGGATCGCCTTCTACGGACTTAGCTATGGCGGCAAGACCGCGATGCGGGTGCCGGTGTGGGTGGACCGTTATTGCCTCAGCATCTGTTCTGCCGATTACAATGAGTGGATCTGGAAGAATGTGTCCGCCCGGTCGCCTTACAGTTATCTCTGGACCATCGAATATGACATGCCGGAGTGGAATCTCGGCAACACGTTCAACTACGCCGAGATGTCGTGGCTGATTTTCCCGCGTCCGTTCATGGTGGAGCGCGGGCATGAGGACGGCGTCGCCCCAGACGAGTGGGTGGCTTATGAATATGCCAAGACCCGGCGGCATTATGTGAAACTGGGGTTGGGCGACCGGACGGAGATCGAATTTTTCGACGGTCCCCATTCGATCCATGGCGTGGGGACCTTTGACTTTTTGCACCGCCACCTGGACTGGCCCGTCCGACCGTAGCGCAGGCCTTTGGGTCTGCTGTACCGCAGGTTTTAACCTGTCCATGAGACGGACGGGCAAGCGGCAAGCCTCGGGTGCGGCCGTAGCGCAACGGCGGGCGAATATTCGTGCGGGCGAAGCCGCCCGCGCTCCGGTCGCGCCCGAGGCCTGCGGCGCTAGACTTGCTTAGTTAGCTTCAACCCCAGTTGGATCAGTTTCTGGGCATCGTCATCGGACTTGGCCTCGGCATAGATGCGCAGGATGGGTTCCGTGCCGGAACCGCGCAGCATCAACCAGGAACCATCCGCCGCGATGAACTTCACTCCATCAAACGATTTCACTTCCTGAAGCGGCGATTTCAGCAGCTTCGGCGGCGCATTCAGCTTGCAGTACTCCATCAGCGAGGTGCGTTTCTCGATCGGGAAATGAGTATCGACACGCGCATAGCAGTGAGGACCGAATTCATCTTCCAGCTCTGCTAACAGTGTCTCCAGTGGCTTTTTCTCGGTGGCCAGCATCTCCAGCAGCATCAGGCCGGCCAGAATGCCATCGCGCTCGGGAATGTGGCCGGGAAACCCAATGCCACCGCTCTCCTCGAAACCCAGCAAGACTCCGCCGCGAATCATTTCGCTGGCGATGTATTTGAACCCGACGCCGGTCTCCAATAGTTTCAATCCGTAGGCGGTACACATTCGGTCCACCATGGTCGTGGTGGTCAGGGCTTTGACCACCCGGCCGGTCTGACGGCGGTTCTTCACATAGTGTCGGAGGAGCAGGCAGATGATCTGATGCGTCGTCAGCGGACGACCGTCGCCCAACATGCCTCCGACGCGGTCGGCATCGCCATCGGTGACCACGCAGATGTCGTGGGGATTGTGCGCGAGCCAGGCGGCGGATTTGACGTAGTTTTTCGCAATGGGCTCGGGATTGAGGCCTCCGAAGCCGGGGTTGTGCTCGGCGTTGAGAGTAGTGACCTGGCAGGTCGTTCCTTCCAGCAGATCCACGAAGCAACCGGCGCCCACTCCGTACAAGGCTTCATGGGCGAACTTCAGCTTGGAGTTGGCGATCAGGTTGAAGTCCACCAGCTTTCGGCAGGCGGCGTAATGGGCGACGCGAAGATCTTTGGTGACAATTTTCTTCGCTTTGGCGGCCAGTTCGAAAGCGGTCCACTTCACTACTCCCTGGTCCAGTTGTTCCTCGATGGCGTGGCAGACGGCAGGATCGGCCGAACCGCCATACCACGCCTTGACCTTGAATCCATTGAATTCCGGCGGGTTGTGGCTGGCCGTGATCATCACCCCTCCGACAGCCTTGGCGGCCTTGACGGCGTACGACACGGCGGGCGTGGGAACCGGTGAATTGCTGAGAATGACCGCGAATCCATTGCCGGCGAGAACTTCAGCGGTCCGGCGCGCGAACCGGTCCGAGAGAAACCGCCGGTCGAAACCTACCACGGCGGTGGGAACGGTTCCGGCGGGCGGCTGTTGCTTCCAATGGTCGGCGGTGGCCTGGGCGACCCGGGCGACATTGTCGAACGTGAAATCCTCCGCGATGACGGCCCGCCAGCCGTCGGTGCCAAACTTGATCTTTGCTGCCATACGTAATCGAAGGGCGAATGGAACACATCGCGGAGAGCCTTGGGAAGGGGGAAGGCGGGTCATGTCGTGTGGTCGGGAGCATGCGCCGGGGGTTGGGCCAGGCCGCCTCGGCGCTGATCATCGCCGACGGAGCGGTATGGATCTGGCGGCGGGCCGACGACCGCTTTGCCCACGCCCATCAGCGGCTGGACTGTGACCACGCCGTGCAGCCTCTGGCCGTCGTGGGGCGAAGACCAGGCGGCCTTGAAGGCGTGGCTCAAACCCCTGGCCCGTCCGCTCAAAAACGAGTCGGCGGTGAAAGTCATCCGGCAACTGGAGGCGGTGCTCGCCACGTTACCGGCGGGGCCTGCCGCCGAGACCGTGCAAAAAGAGGTGAACTATTTCCACGAACACGCCGCCCGGATGGACTACCGGGCGGGGTCAGCGACGGGGCGAACCCATCGGCAGCGAGGCGGTGGAAGCCACCTGCCGCCAGCACCAGTGTTGCTTCAAGCGTCCGGGTCAATTCTGGAGCCGCGTCGGCGACGAGGCGTTGCTCGGCCTGGAAACCTTCTGGCGCAACGGCCGCTGGCACCTGCTCTTCCCCCACGCCCATCCCTTCGACCCCGCAAAAAACTGAGAAGCGTCCGGCCCTTTCAGTCATCCAGTTATTCCTGTCACAGAACGTTCGCCCGCCGCATCAATACGGTGACCGCTTGAGTTGCGAACGATGAATCCCTCGCGAAATGAGAACGAAGCCGCCGTCACGGGACGAACCGAGCCGGAGTGGAACGCAGCGTCGTCGGATGCGGAACTCGTCCGCGCTGCGCGACAAGGGGACAAGCGGGCGTTCGTCGAAATCGTGGCCCGTCATCAGGCCATGGTCTGTGGCATTGCGTTCAGCGTGCTGGAAGATTTCGCCGCGAGTGAAGACGCGGCCCAGGAGGCATTTCTCACCGCCTGGCTAAAAATCCATGAACTGCGCGAACCGGAACGGTTGCGCGCCTGGTTGGGACAGATCGCGCGCCATGCCGCGCTGGGTCATCGGCGTCGCCAGCGGGGCCATGGCACGTTGGAGGAGGCGTCGGACTTGTCCGATCACGCGCCGGCCCCAGACGAATCGGCGGCGAGCGAGGAGGAAGCCGCCCTGGTGCGCGACGCGCTGGCCAGGTTGCCGCAAACCTATCGCGAACCGTTGATTCTCTACTACCGCGAACAGCGATCCACCAAAGCCGTGGCCGAGACGCTGGACATCAGCGAAGACGCCGTGAGGCAACGGCTGGCGCGCGGGCGCGAAATGCTGCGCGACCGGATGTCCGGACTGATTGAGAGCGTTCTGACCCGCACCGGGCCGACTCCGATGTTCACGATGGCGATGGCCGTGGCCATTGGCGCTCTGCCTGCACCCGCGGTGGTTGCCGGGAGCGTCTTTACCGCCACCGCCGCCAGCACCACGTCCACCGCGGCTTCTCCTGCATCCATTCTGACGACCATGAGCACTTCCAAAACGCTTCTCGTCACCGTCGCCCTGGTGACCGTCCTGGGCATCCCCATTGGGTATCACCTTCCCCAGGGCGCCAAAGCTCCGGTCAGGGGTGAAGCGACATCCCTCGTCACCCCTTCCTCATCCCCGGTGGCGGAGAAAACGGTGCCGAGCTTCGAGGACAGCTCGCTGTTCGCAGAATGGAGGGAGCTTCACGAAACCTACGGAACCACGGCCGAAGCCATGCCCAAGCTGTATCAGGCCATTGCCACGCTCCCGGATCCCTTCCGCCGGCGGGCATTTCACACGGCGCTGATGGCGGAATGGGTCCAGGTGGATCCGGTGAACGGGCTGGCGTTCTTTCTCAACTCAGAACGGGACGCGGCCCAACGGCGGCAGTTTTTCGAGGAATGGCTCGCACACGATGCCCGCGCTGCGGTGGACACGTTGATGGCGGGCGGCCCGGGTTGGGAAGATCTCGCTCGTTATCTATTGCCCGAGATAGCCCGGCGGGTGCCCGAACGCGTGCCGGAGATTGCGGCGCGGTTGCCGAAGCCGGAGAGCTATTGGGACACGAAGGTGCGCGAGGCCTTCGCCTTAGTAGCGGAACGCGACCTGGCCTTCATTCGCCCGGCAGCGGAAGCGATGTCGGGCCCGAGCCGCGACCAAGCCCTGGCAGGCGTCGCGCAAGCGTGGGCAAAAAACGATCTGAATGGAGCTCTGGCGTGGGCCAGGAGCCTTCCCGATGGCACGGACCGTGACGAAATCATCCGCGCGGCGTTGGTGGGCCGGGCCACCACGGACCCCGTGGGGGCGCTGGAGCAAGTGGGATTGGTTCCACCGGGTGGAAGACAGACCTTCTTTGCCAGCACGGCGGGGGCGCGGGTGTTGAAGGAGGCCGCCCAAACCGACTTCGACGCCACGGTCGCCTGGCTCGCCGCTCATCCCGGACGGTTTGGGCACGAAGATATGATGGGCCTCGCCCACGTCGTGACCACGCGATTGAATGCGAACGCCTTCGGGTTTTTGCAGGACCGGATCGAAGAGGGTTCGCTCGCGGCACTTTTGCCCGCGATCCGTAGCGCGCTGATGAATGATGCTTCCGGACAACGTTCAATCGTCTGGGACTGGCTTAAGACGCAGCCTGACAGCGAGGCGATTACCAAGCTTAGGAAACACGTTCTCGATTCGACGGGATATGAAGATCCGGATTTGGCCTTGCGTCTCGCCGCGGAATGGCCGCGCGTTTGGGAAAGCGAAGAACATATACCGTCACTGGTAAACAGCCTGCTCAACGGCGGCTCGATGCTCCACCGCTTGGACAAGCTGATGGAACAATCGCCCGAAACATTGCGGCAGCCCTTGATCGAGACCGCTTTCAACTACCTTAGTGAGGACAACCTGGACGACCCGCAGCAGTGGATCAACCGCCTGGCCCTCCTGCCCGACGCAACGCGGGCCCGAGGTGTTGAGTCCATCGCCCGGGTGTGGGCCAACCAAAGCCCCGAGGAGGCGATCGCCTGGGTCGGTTCACTGGCAGCCGGCGAGACCCGCAGCGGCGCGCTCGCCGCCGTCACGTCCTCGTGGGCCGAAAAGGACGCGCGGGGGGCAGCGGAGTGGGTGGCCCAAATGCTGCCCGGCGCCGAGTGGGACCGCAGCGCCGGCGCCTTAGTCAAGTCCATCGCCACGCGGTTCCCCCAAGAGGCGTGGGAATGGTCTATGAATATTGGCGACACTGAGCGACGCCGCCAGGCCGCCGGTCAGGCCGCCCAAGCCATGGCGGCTCATGATCCCGTTACTGCTCGGCACTGGATTGAGACGGGCCCGTTCACGCCGGAAGCCAAAGCACAACTCCATGCTCTTCTCGCTCCCACCGATGCACCCTGAGGACCGCGCTGAGCGAATTAGCTTCGACCGAACTCTTTTCGTACTATGAAACTTTATTGGCCGGCACTGATTCTGATAGGCGCCGGAATCGGACTGACGATCGGCTTTGCCCTGCGGCCTCCTCCGCTTCGCGTCTCCGTTGCGCCGCCGATAGCTAAAAAGGTGACCGACGCAGTTTCTGTCGAAGTACCGGACGAGACAGCGCGGGTCCCGGAACCGTCGTTCGGAGGCCGACGCGACGACGATTCGCCCTTGGCAACGCAACTGGAGCGCGACCTTTCCTGGTCGTCTGGTGTTACCCGTTGGCTCTACTGGATGGAGGCCCTGGAGAAAGCCGTTGCATCGGATTTCCCGCGCCTGGCTCGCCTGGCGGAAGGCCATCCCAGTACCGTCCGGCTCGTCGCCACGCGCTGGATCGAGGTGGACCCCCGCCATCTGTTTGATTCGCTGGTGACGGCGAGGAAGGAAGGACGCCCGCTTCTATCGGGCGAATGGGTTGATCTGCTGTTCCGAGAATGGTCCCAACGCGATCCGGATGCCGTGATCGCCGCGTTGAACGGACTGGACCGATATGGAAGGCCAGCCCACGAGCCGGGTCAGTTCGAATCCTGGCGCATGAGTGCCGTCGATACCCTCATTCAGGACTATCCCGAGTTGGGATTGCGGATGATGTCCGACTGGGACATCCACAATTACCTGCCGCACATGAATGGCGTTGCCCGCTGGGCCGCTCTCGATTCGCGGCACGCCGCCGAGTTTGCCCTGGCTCATCCAACTGGCTTCGCGTCCCGATCGGTAATGGAGACCATTGGCCGGGAATGGGCGAAGAGCGATCCCGGCGGTGCGCTGGCGTTCGCCATCGGCCAGCCCGGTAAACTCGGTACCACGCTCGCCTCGGCGGTCCTGAAGGAATGGGCGGGATCGAATCGGGAAGGGGCCGCGGAATGGTTGGTGGGAACAGACCCCAGAACGCGCCACCAACTCAGCTCGGCCTTCGTCGAATCCTGGGCGAGAGAAGATGCCGCGGGCGCGGTAGCTTGGTGCCAGGAGAACCTCACCGGAAGCAGCCTGGCCCGAGCGGTCGGCGGGGTGGCGAAGGGAGCGGCCGAACGGGACGCCACCGGGACGGCGGCCTGGGTGGCGGCCATGAGTCCATCGCCCGCTCGCACGGAAGCGGCCCGGGCAGTGGCACAGAAGTTGTTCTCCGATCATAACTCCAGCCAACCGGTCACCTCCGAGACCATCGCCTGGTTGAACCAGTTGGATGCCGACGCCGCGAAGCGCGTCGTCAGCGAAATCAACTGGCGTTGGCTGGAGGCCGACCCCGCCAGCCTGGCCGCGTTTGTCGCTGCCGCCCCCCCGGACCGCATCCCGAAATACAGCTATTCCGCCTTGGCCCGAACCCTGGCCCGTCAGAATCCAGCGGAGTCTTTGGAATGGGCCCGCCGCCTGCCGGAAGAGCGCGGGCTTTCCGCCGGTGGCGAAGCGTTCAACGAGTGGCGCCGCTTCCAACCGGAGTCGGCTATGAAATGGCTCAATGACCTCCCGGAAGCCGATCCGCGCCGGCCGGCCTTTTTTCAACGAGTCATCCAATCGCTCGCTTACGAACCGCAGGCCGTCGAACAGCTCACCGCGCTAAAGCCCGCCGAGCGCACGACCGCGCGCGACATCATCGCTAAAATGACTCTTTCCGGAGAGCTTCGTAGCAGGTTGCTCGAGGCACTCGATCCGCCCTGAACCTGCACCATCACGTCGGCGGCGAGAGGGCGGCTGCTACCGACGTGCCAAGTAACGTCCCGGTTTCCGGCCTGACTAATCTCCTTTCCGCCACCGACGTCGCCATCCAATTGCCGCGGCGGTGAGGACCAGAGCGGTCACCGCGAGGGTTTCTTCCGGCTCGGGAACGGCGGTAATCTCCAGGCCCCAACCCGTAAGCCGGGCCAGGCCGGTGTTCCCCAGATCCGCCAAATGCAGCGTCCAAAGGCCGTTGGGATCGAGGCCAACAAACGAACTCAGCAATGCGTCGCGCGACGAACCGATGACCACTTGACTGGGATCCGCTATCCGGCCGTCCGGCTGCCAGAGGCCCGTGAGCGGAGCCGGATCGTCCGTCCCGGAAAGCGTTGTCAAGTGGCTGCCGGAGAGCTCGAAACGATAGATGTGAACATCGCCAGGCGCGTCATCGCTGAACGTCACCTGAAAGCCGCTGTCGCCGTATCCCGCGAAATTGTCTTCCCGCCGGCCCACCCGGTTGAGCAACACGGCATAACCGGCGGTGTCTTGCAGTGTCAGCGTGACCTGGAGATCGCCGTTGAACATCGGCTGACCGTCGCGCGCGGCCAAATCGATCCACACCCGCAGAGCCGTGATGCGGTTGGGCAGTCCAGTGAGGGTCTGTTCGTTGGAATCTCCCGCGGCGTTATTGTCGGGAATATCAAGGTTCACCCCGTCAAAATCTGCCTGATAGATAACCACTTGCCCCCAGGCCAGATGACCGGCGGCAAATCCCAACAGGAAGAGCCTTCCCAACCAGTGAACGAAACGACAGTGATTCATGGCTAATTTCATAGCGGGTGGTTGATGATTCATTCGGGTCTTTCGACCAGTCGGTAAAAGCGCGGGCCAAGACCAAAGGTTTCAACGAAATCCAGCCGACCATTGGGCTCCGCCACCACGATCTCCAGCGGGTCCCACGGCCCGGTGACCGCGTCGGATGCCTGCACCAGGTAGGTCCGCCCGGCGATCGCTTGGAACCGAACGCGAACCAACGCGGGGGGCCCCGGATCGAACTCGACCGCGAGGGCATTGGGCGGACCCGAATCCGGCGGGACAAAATGGACCAGTCGCACGAATCCCGTCACGGGCGTGCCGAGGGAATCGGTGACGAAGTAGGTGAATGAATCCTCGTCCGTCGGGTCGGCCCCGGCGGGCGGCTGGTAGATGAGCCAGGGGCCATCCCGAAATACCCGACCGCCCTTGGCTGACACGTTGTCGAAGCCGGCAAAGATCAGGGTGTCAAAGTCCACGTCATAGTCGTTGTCTAACAGGTGGCGTATGAGGATGTGTGCCCCTTCGCCGGAACGCCGCGCTAAGACGTCGTCCGTCGCGACGGGAGCGACATTGATCCAGGGAAGCACCTGACTCCAATAACCGGCCCGCGACCGAAAGCGGTTCGGGGACTCGAAGCCGGCTCCCGCGACCGGCTGGCCGACACTACCGGTCACGGCAAATCGTCCTGCCTCACTGTGACCGCCACCTCCTGAGACGAGCTGCGGGATCACTCTCAGTTCGCCGGCATGGAGAACGAATCCGGAGGCCACCACCAGCCCGACCCATTGACTGAGAGTCGCCTTCATCGGGAGAGCGTGGAGGCCGCGACAGTCGAAGGCGGCCGGTCGCCATCCTTCCAGAACGTCTGTTGGACTACGGTCCCGTTCTCCAGGGTGACCTCGGCCTTGAGGCTGCCACTGGGGAACCACGAGCGGGAAACGCCGTGCGGCTGTCCGTTCTGCAAGGTGACCTCCTCGGCCAGGACACCATTGTCGTGCCAGCGGCGGAACACCCCTTCCAGCTTGCCGGCACGGGCGAGGCCTTCCGAAAGTTTGACTCCATTGGCATGCCACTTGGTCACGGGACCTTCGGCCGCTCCGGCAACGAAATGCTCCTGCACCTGCAACACGCCATTGGTGTGCCACCCCTCCGACACACCCTCCAGCCAGCCGTTGGCAATGCGGGAGCGCGACTTGGGCGAGCCATCGGTATAATGCTCCGTCAGCCATCCGGTGAAGGGTTGGTTGGTCGCAGTCCGCAGCATCAGTCGGCCGTCGAGGCGTACCAGCTCGCTCGATGGCCTCGAGACCGGTGCGGGGTGCGGGCGCTTCAGCCACAAACCCAGCATCGCCACCCCCGCGACGAGAGCGAGGCCGATCAGCGCCCGATACTTCACTCTCTCTGGATGTGACATCTTCATGGCCGGGTCACTCTCCAACGCCACTGGAGGGCAACCGGTGGACGGGACGCTCCACCCGACACCCCTCGGTCACGCTCTCCCGAAGGAACGCTTCGGTTGGTTGCACTCCGGACCACGGCGGACAGCAAAACCGGCGACGGAGCAGATGGAAAATCTGCCGTCGGCAGCTCGGCTGGAAAGTCCGGATTCAATGTACGATCAGCTTGAAGAAGCGTGGGGGCGCCTCGCTCTCCTCGAACGGTCCGACCCGCGGTCGCAGCACCCGGGTGTCCGTCGCCTGATAAGCCTGCCGGGCGGGAACCGTGGCCGCATCGGTGCTCAAGGAAAACTCCACCGGCCACCAGCTCTGCAGATCCTCCGAGGCCTGAATCGTGTAGGTCCGACCGCGAATCGCGGTGAACTCTAGCAGCGATCGACCGCCACTGGTTGAAACGATGTTCAGGGCGAAGCCGTCCACCGGATCGAAGGCATAGGTGCCGGCCAGGTATTCCTGCAGGTTGCTCAGCCCGTCGCCGTCGGCATCATCCTCCGGCCGGATGTCCGCCAGGGTCTTGCCTCCACCCAAGGCCGCGATCAGTGCCCACTCCCAGGCGTCCGGCAGCCCGTCACCATCCGAATCCACCCCCAGAGTCAAATCCACGCGGGATGATTCGCCCGGACGGGTGAACAGGTTCGCCGCACCGGTCATCTCGATGGGGAGATAGGTCGTATTGCCGACCCTCACGCGCATCCGGAACGGTACCGTGGGCCGCAGCGCGGTGGGCGTGTACAGGTCGGCGGTCACGCCGGAATCCAACGGGATGGTAAGGCGATAGTTGACGCCCGGTTCCGGGTCCGCCTCCACTGGCGCGCTGACCAGCACGGCTCCTTCAGCTTCGAGCCACACGTGCGCGCCGGGACTGCGGAGAGGGTTTCCCTGTTCATCGCGCACCAGCCCATAGACGAGATGGTGCGGGGCGGGCGGGAAGGCCCACACCGCGACGGCAACCAGCAGGCCACCGGCCAGCGTGGCGAGGAAACGGCGAGGGCGGAGGAGAAAAACGGCGTTCATGATCGTTGACGGAATGAGGTCAGTTGCCGGCGTACGAATAGGTCACGAAATGGAGCTTGATGTCCTCCACCGTTTGGATGAAGCGATCCAGCCCCTCGTTGGGATCGTTGAGCAGCGTGCGGCCGGGAATGATCAGCTTCCACTGGCTGTTCCAGACCGAACGACCAATCAACCGGTTATTGGTGAATTGGGAGCGCGGCAGTTCGCCGCCCCAGTAAACCTCGGTGTTGAAGACCTCCGTGCTCGACACCGGCCGGAACGCCTGATGCTTGCGGAGCGCGAACAGCGGTTCGGTGAGCGAATCGCCGGACACAAATTGCCCGCCTTCCGAGAAGGCCGAGGCTCCGATGTTGAACGGCAGCGGAATGGCGAGATCGTGGACGTTCCAGGTGCGAATTTGGCCGGCGTCGCCCAGCGGCGGACTGCGCATCGAATCCACGCCCACGGGAATGAGATAGACATAGGGCGTCGCGGACAGTCCTTTCGGGTCCAGGAAGGTCAGGCTCGGCTCGGCGGCGGAAGCGCCGTCCACCGCGCCGAAGTTGGCCGCCGGCACGCTCATGC
The DNA here is from genome assembly GCA_964474315.1 of uncultured Verrucomicrobiota bacterium. Lineage (GTDB taxonomy): Bacteria > Verrucomicrobiota > Verrucomicrobiia > Limisphaerales > UBA9464 > UBA9464. The sequence continues at coordinate 11,390 of CAYYSX010000066.1, forward strand.
CCTGGTATCCCTCGAACGCCACCCCTACGCCGAAGATTTTCGTGGCGAACGAACTGGGGCTGAACGCGTGGTCGCCCGCCGCCAGAGGCAGACCGAAGAGGTTCCGGCCGTCCGCGATGGTCGTGGCAAAGGTCAGCACCAGCCCCGGCACCGGCAGGCCGTTGTTCGAATCGATCTGGAGGCAGTAGCGGCGCACGTCAGGATCGGTCAGCAGATCGGCCCGGCGGGCCTGGTTGAGCACGTCCTTCCAGTTAATGGCGCCTTCCAGGCCGGGCAGGATGCGGCGCTGCTCCGTGCGGAGCGAGACAGTGGTGCCGTAGGCGTCAGGATTGTTGAAGCCCAGCCGGCCCCGGAGCACCTCCCAGTCGGCCTTCATCTCGGCCAGCGCACTGGACAGGCCCGGATCGCCGGCGTTGCTGCCGGCGAACTGGGGCTCGCCATCCCGCACGACTCCGAGGGCGCGCGAAGCAATGATCTTGGCCTTGAAGTCGCGTCCGGTGGAGGTGCCCAACAGGCCGGTTTCATAATCATAGGCGTTGGCCGCGAGCAGTGAGTAACGGGCGGAGAGGTCGAAGAGGGTCTTGTAGCGCTCCAGTTTCTCGTTGCGGAACAGGCGGAAGGCCGCGTCGCGCGTGCGATACCCCTGCACCACCGCGGCTGCGCGTCGGCGGGATACTTCGCGTTCCGCCTGAATCCGGTCACCGTCGGCGATGAGCTTCTGGAGCTTGCGCTTGGCATCGTCGTATTCCCGGACGCGCACGTTGACGGCCCAGTAGCGGTCCTGGGCGGTGCCCAGTTGGTTGACCAGATCCTGGACCGTGCTCCGCAGCTCGGTGCGGCGGTTGATCTCCTCCAGGGGATAGAACTCAATGAAGGACTTGGACGTATTGAACGCCAGCTCGAGGGCGTTGACCACGGTGTAACGCACGATGGACAGGACATCGAAGGTCTTCTTGAAACCGTAGCCGGACATCTCCACCGCGCTGCGGGCGGCGGAGGTCAGGTCGCCGCCGCTGGCCACGCCGACGATGAAGCTGCCGGGGATGGCTTCGGAGAGGTAGTCGGAGGTGAAGATGATGTCCTCCTTGGTGTCATCGATCACTTTCTGCCAGAGATCATTGGCGAACTTGATCTTTTCCAGCACCTGCTCCGCGTAGAACAGGCCCGTTTCATACTCCCGCTTCTCCTTGTAGTCGGCCACGCTGGCCTCGAACACCTGGATGGTCTTGTCCAGCACGCCGAGGTCGCCGTAGGTGTCGTTGATCTCGTGGCGCAGACGCCCGTGGGCGGCGATGACTTCGGAGATGGCCTGCTGAATCTGGCCGGGCGACCGGCGTTTGCTCGGCCATTCGGCGGGCTTCTCGAAAAAGCCGTGCGGCCCGATGTCCACTTTGAAGACGAAATTGGTCCGCTGCACGGTGGTGGTCCCGGTTGGGATCACAAGGCCTACGGAATTGGTGATATAGACCGGGACCTGGGCATCCACCACCCGCAGCTCAATGCCGTTGCGCGGGGAGCCGTCATTGTCGTTGTCGCCCACCTTGATCGTCGGCAGGTTGATCGAGGTGAAATTCGGGCTATCCGCCCAGTTGTAGGGCACGTCCTTGATCTCAAACTCCCAGCTCGTGGTGTTCGAGTAGCTCCACATCTCGGGGATGTCGTATTCCGGGAGATCCACGTAGCTGTAGTGCAGCAGGTCCGGCCCCTCGTAGCCCTGCCGGTAGGTCTTGCCCGGCCCGATGTCGTCGGGATACGGCGTGCCGTAAAGCTCGACCAGGGCGTTGGTGTAGGACTGTTCCTGCTGGAGAATTCCCGCCTGGAATTCCGCCAGCGAATCCTGCTCGGAACGCAGCAGACGGGTCACGTCCTTCGCGTCGTCAAAGGCGGCGACGGCGTTTTGCAGGGCGATCCTGGCGCGCTGGTAAATCTGCTCGAAGTGAGTGCCGTCGTCCCGGCCCACGACGGCGTTCGGGTTCAGGTCGAAGGCCAGGCCGTCTTCAGGAATGCCCAGCGGAGAGAGGCCGCCTTCGGCGTTGTCGAGGGCCGCCTGCAGGCCGGCGGCAATCGTCGTCAGTTCGCGCAGTTCGGTGACCGTGAGGCGATCCACTTTCTGGATGCCCTCGTGGGTAGGGATCGGATCCTCCTCCGGCAGGATGGCGTTGCCCACGACCCAGTTCAGATAAGTGCCCTGCCCCACGCGGCTGGCCCAGTGATCCAGCCCCCAGTGACGCACCGGATGGTTGGTACCGCCGTCGGTGGCGTTGATGTAGCTGCGGATGGTGTTCTCACGGGTGCGGCTGAACTCCGACCAACCCACCGTATGCACCGGCTGGTAATCCTGCCGCCAGGTGAGGTCGAAGGTCTGCCGTCCCGCCCGGGCCGCCGCCGCCGCCGCCGCGGCGAACTTTCGCTCGTCCTGGTAGTCCACCGACACCGGCTGGCTGAGGATGTTGACGGCCTCGATGCGCGGCACCCAATCGAAGTTCCCATTCAGCAACAGCGAATAATAGCCCTTGAGCGCCGTAAGATAGTGCCCATAGGCGTCGCCGTGCCCCTGCGGGAACATCCGCGCGGCGTCCTCGGCGTTGATCACGCCGTCCGGGGCCTGGTCGGACTTTTCCTGGATGTTGTAGTTGAGGGCGTAGATCACCTCGCCCGCGTCAATGCCGCGCGTGTAGTTCCAGATGAGGCGGTTATAGATCGGGGTGACTTGGACGCCGGGCAGCAGGAAGTCGTCGCGCCCGCGCAGCAGCGCCAGCTCCTCCTCCAGCAGCGAGGGCACCTGGCCGCGGAAGGCGAACAGGGCGGTGGCGATGTCGCTGTAGGTATGGCCCGCGGTGCCGATGCCGATGGTCGGGTTGGCCGCGTCGGCCCAGGCTTCGTTGCCCAGCATCATGTAGAGGTCGTTGAGGTAGCTGGCGGCCAGCAGCAGCGCGTCGTTGGCCGGGCCGTAGTTGTAGCCCGACTCGATGCTGAGCGAGCGGCCCCGTCGCAGCACGGTTTCATAGATCTCGATCAGACCGTAGTTGTTGATGGTGTCGAGGTTCAGGGCCACATCGCCCTCCCAGCGGCGGCCGGCCTGCGTGAGGATGCTCACGTCGGTGTTGACCTGGTTGTTGAACAGGTCGGTGACGCGCTGGTTGAAGGGGTTGATGCCGGCCAACACGCGCTTGATCCAGCCCTCGGCCAGCGCCGGGGCGGTCCAGGCCGACCACTGGTTGTAGAGGGGGTGACCGGGGTTCTTCGGCCGGAAACGCAGCACCACGTAGTTGTCGCTGAGCGCCTGGATCCCCGCGCCCCCGAGCGTGTAGCGCGGGATGTTGGTGCTGATCGTGGTGAGCGCGAGATAACTCAACATCTCGGCGTCCGGCACAGGTGGCAGGCCGTCCACCGGGGCGGCGATCTTCCATTCATACTCGAACTCGTCGAAGCGTCCCGCCAGGTCGGCGGTGTGCTGGAAGGTCACCAGTTCGCTCAACGGGTTGGCGGAGGTGATCACCTTGAGTTCACCGCTCTCCAAGGTGCCACCCACCTTGAAGATGTGCAGCGCCACCGGGTCGCCGGGCTGGGTGAACGCGGTGCCACTCGATTCCAGCAGGGTGATGTAACCGCCCCCCGGCCCGATGGCCGAGATGGCATAGGAATCCACCGCAATGTTGTCGTGGTTGATGTCGGCCAAATCCTCCACGCCCACCGAGACGGTGAGGTCCTGGTTGGGTACATACGTCCCTGGAACCGCCGGATTCTCGTGGAAGGTTTCGACCGCGGTGGCCAAGTCTTCCACCAAAGCTTCCCACAATGGACGGTTTTCCGCGTCCCCCTCCGGACACAAGTCCTTGACCACCGCCAGGTCGCTCCCCCGGAGCACGTTCAACAGGAGGTAGTCCGCCCCCAGAATTTCATCCTTGAACTGGCCGATCAGCACCAACTGCCCTTTCTCGCCGCGGTTGGGATCGAGATACACCCGTTCCGCCAGGTGCGGCGGCAGGTTCGGGAAGTAGTATTTCCCCTGATACAGCGTTGCATAGACGCTCGGGGGAATCTTGCCCGTGTCCGGGAAATGCTCCGCCACATCCGCGTATTTGGCCCGCGTGGGGTCATGCAGCACGGCGCTCAGGTCCGCCGTGGGCAGGTCCGCCGCGATGGACTGCTGGTAGAGGATGTGCGCGGTCTTGAAGTCACGCACGCCGGGCAGGTTGAAGGCCGGCATCGTGAGCGTGGCCGCATACGGCAGCGTCGGCACTGGCTTGCTGCCGTCCTTGGGATCACGCACCGGCCAGATCGGGCGATAAACGATGTCCAGCGCGTTGGTCTTTCCGTCCGACGGGCCGACCGGGCCGTCCGCGTCGAGCGCCCGCAGGTAGGGCACGATGCTGCCCGGCGCAGGCCCCGAAAGCAGTCCCGGCCAGGCAAAGCTGGGTTCCGTCTTGTAATAGTAACGCAGCGTGAAGCTGTTCGACGGACCGGGGTTGCCCGCGAGGAACGGGGGACGGTTGGTGAACGTGATGATGCTGCCCGTATATTGGTTGGTGCTGATGATCGCGAGCGGCTCCTGTCCCTCCACCGTGCCGCCGGCAGCCACGACCTCCAGGGACAACTCATTCGTGACGCGCGTATCGTCATACAGGTCGCGCACGACCCATTCCAACGTGCTCGTGCCGACCGCATCGTCCGGCGGTGTGCCCTGCAGGGTGAAGCCGTCGAGCGCCAGCCAGTCGGGCGCGCCGCTCACGGTCAGGGCGAGATACTCGGTCTGCCGGGAAACATGGATGGTGAAGCTGAACGGTTGCTCCACGACCGCCGTGGCCTCGTCGAGGTCCGTGAACTCGTCGGTCGCCCCGTCATAGGTGCCCGCCTCCAGGTCCACCAGGCCGGCGTGCGGGCCGCGATACACCCAGAAATCATGCTTCCGGTCGCGGTAGGTGAATTTTTGATAATGACCCAAAGGACCGTCGGCGTCCTCCGCCGTCCAGCCGCCCGGCAGGTCGCCGTCGCCGCCGGTCGGCTCCGTGTTGTAGTTCACCGCGTTGTCACCGCTGCCCTCGACGGGCTTCTGGAGGAAGGTCAGCGGCGGCGGCGGCTGGAGCAGTTGGCCGGCCGGCACGATGTAGTCAAAAACCCAGCCCGCCTCCGGTTTCTCGCGCAGCACCTTGAACACGGCCATCGCGGGCCGGCCGTCGTTGCCGGGATAATCCACCAGCACGAAGGGATGCGACGAATATTCGCCGTTGGTCTGCGTGAGGATGTTCAGGTCGTCGCGCGTGGCGAACGGCGTGCCGCCGCTCATGATCGCGTGCTCCTCGTTGGGGTTGTAGCCGGTCTGGCCCTTGGTGTTCTGGTAATAGATCGTCCCGAGCTGCTCCGCCGTGGAGAGGCCCGTGCCGCCCAGCTTGCTGGCGAGCACGATTTCGCGCGGACTGCCCGGCCATTGAATCGTGTAGCGGCCGATCACTGCCGGCCAGTAGTTGGTCTTGAAGCCCAGCACCCCGTTGCCCGCGTTCAACCCGGCCAGCGTGGTGTTTTTGCGGAACCACCAGATTTCGAGCTGGTTCTGCCCCGGGATGGCGTTGACCGGGATGATGGAACCCGTGTTCGCCCCCTCGAAGCCGGCCGAGAACGGATCCTGGTAGGCGGTGGGATGGTAGGAAATGCCCACCTCGCGGTTGAGGTATCCGGCGAGGTAGTCCGGCTCCGCCCCCGCGCCGCTGCCCGCTTCGCCCGTGGGGGCGACGATGCGCTCGCCCACATTGACGGTCTGGTTGACGATCCGCGGTGCCTTGAGTTCGTCGGGCCAGACAAAGTTGGTGCCATTCCAGGCGTTGAGACTGGTGGCGATGGAACTGCCGGCAAAGTTCGTGGTCCGCAGATTGGTCACCAGCCACGAGAAGACACGCTCGAAGCCGATGTTTTCGCCGCCCGTGTAGCGCAGCAGCGTGCGGTGCGCCGGTTGGCCGGGATCAAGATAGGTGTAGAAGCGCAGGTCCGGGGTGAACTTCGCGCGCGGGAAATCCAGCGGATCCTGGTATTCGATCACCGGCGCGTTTTCGGGATCCAGATACACGGACGTGGCCTGCGCCTCGGTATCCGTGGCGACCTGTGGCCGCACATACAGGCTGTATTGGGACACCTCCTTCGGCCACACCAGCGCGTAGCGGCCGAAGAACTTCGGCCACATCAACCCGGCCTCGCCGGTCTCCATCCAGTGGACGAGATAATCGTTCAGGTTCAGCGTCTCACGCGTGGCGTAATATTCCACCCGACCGCTGCCGCCCGCGTTGTAGCGGAAGGCGAACGCCGGCCCGGCGACCCCTTGGTTCAGCGGTTCGGGCACCAGTTCATCGAGGCTGCCGCCCTCCGGGGGAATGATCAACTCGCCCAATTCCACGGTCACGTCCAACGGCAGCGGCTGTTTGAATACGTCCACGATCTCCGTGCCGAGTGGCACATGGGTCTGGCCGTCTGAGCGCAAATCGCCGAGCAGTTCCACGAACACCCGGCCCTCGGCGTTGTAGGCATGGATCGCCCCCTGTTCATACCACAGCGTGCGCAGTTCCGAGAGGGGGGCGTTCGTCGTGCCCACGGTCGGACTGGTCGCGCCAATGCCCTTGAATTCCTCGGCGACCGCCTGCGGGAAATTGTTGTTATAGACGATGTTCACCGCCCCCACCCGCGCCGTGGGCACGGCGATGGGCTTGCCAAGGCTCAGAAACCCCTTCTCCGTCCAATACATCTTCCGCGGCGGCTTCGCGGCGCTGCCGGACACGATGTAGTTCTCGGTGTAAAGCAGGAAGATGTTCGCCCCGTTGGTGCGGAAGCTGGGCGATCCGTTCGGGTTGGTGTAGCCGGGCAGGTCGTCCGCGTGGTAGGGCGTGGCCTTGACCCAGGTGATGCTCGTCGGGCCGGGCTGGATGGCATAGACCAGCCGGGCGTGCGGACTCCAGTAGTAGCCGGAATTCGTGTGCCCGGTGGGGCTGTGCGGCTCAGGTAGCCAGTAGTTCCCCGCGTTCGGCGCGGGGAGGAGTTCCCCGGTCTCGTCCACCGCCGGTGGCGGCATCACCTGGCCAAAGGCGAAGGAAACCTGCCGGCTCAAGTAAGGCATTCCCACCGTTACGCGACGCAGGATGAGGACGCCGCCGGCCACCTCCCCCCGCGGCAGCCGCATCTGCACTGCCACCTCGTCCGAAAAGGCGGTGGTGCCGGCCTGAAGCACGGGCGAGTTGCTCACGGCTAGCCAGTCAGTCCGGGTGAGACCAGGAGTCGCGCCGAGCAGGAGCAGCCCCTGGAACTGCCCCGCCGTGGGCGGCACGGGGGCGCCGGGATCGGACTCATTGCCCGTAGGCTGCTGGCCGTTGGAGCCGGACGGGACGTTGGCGGTCGTGGAAATCGGCACGCCCGCCTGCGACTGGAAGTTCAGCCAGGTCTCCCCCGCGTGGACATGGCGGAACTCGATCGGCAGGACGACCTGCCCCAGGGCGTTGACGGCACCCAGCATCAGCCCCAGAACCAGGGGGACGGCACGGAGATTTTTCATGGACCATTTCATCGCGTGTTGCAGCAGTTGGCGTTTCGTTGGCCCGCGCCCGCAACCGGACGACCACGGGCGGGGACTCACTGCCTATCGGTCCACGGCGGCGGTCTCTTGCGACGACTTCCCGGCCGGGCCGCGAAGTTCGTTGCTGGCGCGGAGCACCTCGGCCATCTGGGCCTTCAGCACGGCCAGTTCGGCCTTCAGGCCGGCCAGTTCCGCGTCGTGCTGGGCCTTGAGTTCCTGGATCGCCTTGACCGCGATCATCCCGAAGTCGCTGTAGCCAACTGTCAGACTGCTTTCCCCGGTGTCAGGATCCTTAAAATCGCCGACCATCTCTGGAAACAGTGGTTGAAGCTCTTGGGCGATAACACCCAGCTTGTGCGTGCCGTTGGCATCCTCATCCTTCCAACGATACCGGCGCACTTGAACCTGGAGTGCTCGCTCCAGCAGCGGTTCCACATCAACAATGTCTTTTTTAAGACGTCGGTCAGAACTGAAGTCCCAGTTGGAATCTCCGTCGTAAGTGGCGGTCCTTTCGTCGCTGCCGTGAGCGTGGCCACCGCCTAGACGCAAGTGCAACCCGTTGGCTGTCCGAAACCACCGCGAGTTGCGGCTGGAGTTGTTCTGCTCATATACCCGCGCGGTGTTGGCAGTGACCTGAAAGATTAAACCGTTGCCGGGAATATTCACAGACAAGCCGTCGTTGACGGTCAATTGGTTGCTTATGGGCCCGTTCAATTGCAGTCCCCCTTCCGCCCAGATTTGCACCTTGCGGTTGCTCCCGGTGGTGCCGGCTCCGACGATGTCCAAGGATCCCCCGGAACCGCCGGAGTGGGTTCCATAACCGATCTGGCCGGCGCTTATCTCCTTGCTGAAGCCGCGGCCGAACTCAAGGGGATTGTTCCCGTCAATCGCCACCGATCCGGCAACATGGAGCGCACGGCCCGGCGAAGTGGTGCCGATGCCGACGTTGCCGGCGGGAGTAACGCGAACCGCCTCCCTGAGGGTGGAGCCTTCCTTGGTGCGCAACTGCAGGCCGATGCTGGAAGTGAGCGAGGTGTCACGAGCCTGGATAAAAGCGGTGCCACTGTTGCCATCGCCCTCTAAGGCGTGCAGCCAGACGTGCCCCCGGCCGTAATAATCACCGTTCACATGCAGGAGTTCCTTGGGCGAAGCCGTGCCGATGCCCACTTTGCCGGCCGTAATCCTGATGCGTTCCGCGTTGTCGGTGAAGAACTGGAGCGTTCCGTCCGCCGTGCTGAACATGCCCGAATCCGGGTCGCCGCTGCCCGCGAAGGCGTAGCCGTTGTTATTCACCCCATTCGCTCCCGGCGTGCCTCCTCGGGCCAGGATCCCTCCATTGAGAGCGATCCGACCGTTGACATCGATCCCACCGGTAAAGATGGTGCCGCCCTCGGCATGGACCTTCACCTTGCGGGTGGAACCACTCGTGCCGGCTCCCACGATGTCCAAGGTCTGCGGAGTGAAAGTCCCATACCCGATCTTACCTGCGTTGGCCTCCTTCGGCAGCCCGGCCCCGAACTCCAGGGTGCCGCCGCCCAGAACATCCAGCTCGCCGTTAAAGAGCAGCGTGTTGCCGGTGGTGGTCAGCAGGTCGGTGCTGTTGTCCGCCCGCACCAGCTTGGTGGCCTGCTCCGCCAGAAAGGCATAGGGCGAGCTCAGTAGTCGCAGGCGGGGCAGGATGTCCACGTTGCTCCCGCCGGCACCGAGGCCCTTGACCGTGACGCCCACGAAGCGGTCCGAGGCGGTCGGCCCCTTGAACAGCGTGGACAGGTCGGGCCGCGGCTCGCCGGTGCTGGCCCCCTCGCCCAGCAGCACGCTGAAGTAGCCCTTGTCCACCGTGACCGTCTGCTGCTCGGCCCATTTGAGTTCGCCGCCGGTGACGTCGTCGTAGATGCGGAAGATCACGTCGTAATTCTTGGGGGCGTCGTTGCCGAGGGCCACGCCGTTGCCGTCCACCAGGAAACCCTGGTAAGTGAGGCGCTCGGGCGGATGGGCAGTGGCCTGGGCCTGGACCGTGAGCAGAGAGGACAGGCTGGCGCCCAGAAACAGCGCCAGCGCGGTGAGGGATTTCATGACAGTGCGAGATAGAGTGAGCTGGGAGGGGAAAGGGGAAGAGGGGGGCATGGAAGTTATCAGTCATCAGTCATCAGTCATCAGTCATCAGTAATGAGTAATCAGTCGGCAGAGGCATCGTTCATTCCTCATCTTTTGTTTTCAGGGACGCGTGACGACGGGGACTTCAGAGATGCGGTTGAGGGTGAAGATGCCGCGGGCTTCAAATTCGCGCGTGTCAAAGGTATTGCCCGCTCGCGCCAGCCCGAGCAGCCGGATCGTTTCCGCGTAGCTGCCACTCAACGACTGCCCGGCCGCGGTGCGACTGGCGAAGTCGTCTGCGGGCGGCTCGATGTTCAGGGTGATGTTGCGGACGATGGTGTAGGATTCGGAACCCTGGGGTACCTCCTGCTGAAAACGTGGATCCAGGTTGTCGTGGTCGGGATGGTAGGTGTGCAGGAAGGGGTTCGAGGATTGGTTGTCGAAGCGGTTCGTAACGTGGGTGGTCAAATCCGCGCCCAGCACCAGATTGCCGTCAAAATCCCAGCCCTCGTTGCTCGCCGACCACGGCAGATGTGCGGCGCTGATGCGGCGAGCCTCGGTCAGCCGGTTGCCAGCCAGAGACGATTCGCTGCTGGCCACGATCGGGTTGGTCGCTGCGTTCAGGCCGTGAAAGATGTGTTGAAAAAGCACCGCCGGGCCGTTGGCTGGATTGTGAACGATCAGTCGCAACGGATAGGTCGCTGGAACACCGCCGAGACTCGTGTTGGTGCCGGTCACGACATAGTTGCCCTCGGGGTTCACCAGCGGCCGCTCATCCGCGCCGCGCTCGAAAGTTTTGAGGTAATGCCCCACCTGGGTCACCGCCGCGCCCCCCACCCAGAGACCAGCCGTGGAGCCGATGGTGGCCGAAACCCCAATGTCCACCTGCGACTGGCCCAGCGAATCAGTGAACTGCAGCAGGCCCGCCAGCAGATCGCCCACGTCGCCGGTCAAAACCGAGCGATCCAGTCCCAGCACGATCTCGGTTTCTGAACCGGGTTGGCCATAGGCCGCCAGGGTCCACGACTGCGAAGTACCCACGGGCAGGCCGGTGTAACTGTAGGTCAGGTTGGTCAGGTTCCGTTCGCCCCGGACTAACAGGGGCGGGACGGCGGTGATCGCCGGCTGCTCGGCGGGCGGTGTCTCGGAGGCCGCCAAATTGAGCGTCACCGTCAGGCTGTCGGGAGTCAGATTGCGGAGGCGCAGGCTCACCGCACCAAGCGCATCCCCGAACGACACCAGGCCCGTGCCGCTCGCCACCACTTCGAACGGCCCATAGTAGCGGTTGTAAACCTCGCCCGCCCGAATCCAGTAGGCTTCACCCCGGCGCACCGGCGTCGTCCGTAGCGCGAAGATACGGAGGGGATTCCCCGGCCCCAGGTCTCCCCCCGGGTAGCGATAGATCTCCGCCGTCTGCTGGAAATCGGGCGGCGACTGCGCCAGAAAGTCCTCAAATACCGGTGGCGCAGCCGGCGCGGTGGGAAACCCGAGGAAGTTCAGGCCCGAGCTGGTCCACTGGTAGCGCGGCGCCACGGCCTTGCCCTTGAGCTGCCAGTGGTAGTCCGCAATGTCCGGCCGCACCCGCACAAGGTAAGCGGCGTTGGGTATCAGCGTTTGCAGCGTTGAGGTGTCGGCCTCCACCCGCTTCCAGCTCAACCACTGGCTGCCGCCGGTCGTGGGCTGCTGCGGGCTTTGCACGAACTGTCCCAGCGACGTGGGCGGACGCCACAGCCAGATTTCCTCGATGCTCGCGTCGGGATCGGGCGCGAGATGCGCGGCGATGGAGGCGTGCGAGGCATCCACATGGAGAAACACCGCGTTCCACCCCGCCTTGAGGTCGAATGTCTGGGTCAACCAATGGGCGTGCGCCGACGGCGTGAGCAGCGCCGCGACCCCGGCGAACAGGAGGAACAGCTTCGTCTTCATGGCTTGCGATAGAAATACCAGGTGGGTTGCGGATTCAGCCGTTGCAACGCGGCGGCCGGACTGCCGCCGGCTTGTTGACCGCCAAAGACCAACAGTTCGGAGCCGGACCAGACACCGGTGGCGTTACGGCGGGCCAGCGGGCCACCCGTGCCGGGAAGAGCCCGCCACTGGCCGGTCGCGGGATTGAACGCACCGCCGGTGGCCACCACCCCGCCCGCGGTCTCGCCCCCGAAAATCAGCATCTCCTCCCCGGTCCACACCGCCACATGACCGAATCGGGCCGACGGCGCGCCGTTGTCCGGAAGCGGTTCCCACTCATCGCTGGCCGGATCGTAGGCGGCACCATCACCCAGAAAACCACCGCCCTGTTGTCCACCCCAGATCAACAGCTTCTCCCCCGTCCACACCGCCGTATGCCCGGAACGGGCGCCGGGCGCCTCCGTTCCTCCCGGCAAGGGGGACCACGCTCCGGCCGTGGTTCCGCCAGCCAGTGGCAGTCGCGCGCCAGTGCCCAGTTCTCCCAATTCACCGGTTCCGCCCCAAACCACGAACTGCGTTCCGGTCCACACGCCCACCGCCCCGAACCGCGCCTCGGGTGCGTTCTCCGTGGGCAGGGCTGACCACTCCTGGCCGGCCGGATCATAAAGGGCTCCCTCCGCCAGCAGCCCGCCCGCGTTCTTTCCTCCCCAGACCACCAGACGAGCCCCCGTCCACGCGCTGGCCTGACCATCTCGTTCCGCGGGCGCGTTCTCCGTGGGCAGCCCGCTCCAGTTTCCCGTTGCCGGGGAATAACGACCTCCGGTTCCCAAATAAATGCTTCCTATGGTCCCCGTGGGGTTCACGTAAACACCGCCGAAGCCTCCCCAGACCAGCATGGATTCACCCGTCCAGACCGCGGAATGCCCCCGCCGCCCTGGCGGCGCCTCCAGCGGCGAAATGAGACTCCATTGATCCCCCACCGGATCGTAGGCGGATCCCGTGGCGGATAACACTCCGCCCCCGATCGCGCCGCCCCAGACGATCAGCCGGTCCCCGGTCCACACCGCCGAATGACCGAACCGCGCCGAAGGGGCCTCTTCGGTGGCGCCTCCGTTCCAGCCCGGGGCGGGCACCGCGTAAAACGGGATCCAACCCAAGCCCAACAACGTCGCATCGGCCGGATCGGCGGACACCGCCGTCACCCCGGACGTCCCCTCGGCCGGCGTCAACGCCTTCACTTGATTCGACAGGGTATTCAGCGCCGCCGAGAGCATTTCCAGTTGGGCCGTCAACGTATTGCTCAACGAACTCAGGTCGGCCAGACGCGCGATGTTCAGGCTGAGCCGCTCGTCAGGCACCGTACCCGTAACCAATTCGTCCGCATTGCCGGACCCGGTAAAGGCCCGTAACGCATAGGGCACCACCGTGATGGGTTGACGCGGTGTCAGCGTTTCAGCCGCTTCGGTCGCCCCCGCGGTGCGGGCCGCCAACTCCAACCAACGCGCGGCGCCATCGAACGCCTCGGCCCCGAAATCCAGCTCCAGCGTGAAGAGACCGTTGGTCACGCCGACCGGAGTCCGCACCAGTTCCGGTCCGATCTGATTGCCGGCCGTCTCACTGTCGAACAAACGGAAAGTCAGTTCATAATCCCCGTTGGCCAGAACCAACCCGTCCACCAGCCGCCCCTGGTAGGTGAACGGCAAAGCCAGCGCGGTCGGAGCCAGGAAAACCAAGGCGCTGAAAAGAAAAGCGCGCTGGAGAAACTGGCAGATCCAGTAACGTATGGGAGAGTTCACGGGCGAAATAGTGAACGGCTGTCGGTCCGCTCAGGCTGCGTTGCCAGATTTTCCCCTACAAGACAAAAAATAGAAAAACTTCGATAAAGTTGGCGCTTACTGATAGCTCCGTGAGCGGGACCACCCTCGGC